>JBEDKD010000358.1:0-15466 GCA_041172365.1 Cyanobacteriota bacterium
GTGGGTTGATTTTGTTGATTACCCATCGGAGGTTGTTGATTACCCATCGGAGGTTGTTGGCCCGTAGGGGGAGTTTGGCCATTACCTAGGGGAGGTTGTTGGCCCGTAGGGGGAGTTTGGCCATTACCTAGGGGAGGTTGTTGGCCCGTAGGGGGAGTTTGGCCATTACCTAGGGGAGGTTGTTGTCCCGTAGGGGGAGTTTGTTGATTGCCAAGTCGAAATTCTGATGTAGCCATAGTAAATTCTCTCTTTATCTTAATTAAGTTTTTCCGTTAAGTTGATAGTTACCATTTTTGTCATTTGGATTACTCCGACAGTCCTCCCTAATCAAGGGATTGTTACTTTAGAGTCGGGGTGAGCTATAACTAACAACTTATCTTATTTACTATTAACGGGGGTCAAAATTACAATGACAATATTGTTTGGATTACACTTTTGTAATTTTTGATGGGGAACAGTGAACCCATTTTTTAGTCTATATTTCTTATTTGATTTGTAGTATGCGAGTAGTGTGTGTAAACATGAGAATCGCGATGGGATTGAGTATCATTGAGGGAGTCGATCGCGCATCTCCCAAGGAAAGAGCGTCATATCGGACAAGACGCGATCGGGCTCAACCCAGTTTTCAGTAGGTTGGGTTGAAGGAATTAGTATTTTTCCTCTTGGTGTTGAGGAAGAGTTCAACCCAACCTACTATGGGATCATGTTCCGCTAATATGCACTACTAACTCACGAATATGACTATATTTACGATGTTCCCAAAGATAAATACCTTGCCAAGTTCCTAATACTAAATGACCTTGATTAATAGGAATATTCTCCGAAGTATGGGTTAATGCTGTGCGAATATGGGCTGGCATATCATCGGGACCTTCGGTATCATGGACATAATAATTACCTTCGGGTATCAGTTTCGCCAAGAATGTTTCTAAGTCATGTAATACCGAAGGATCGGCATTCTCTTGAATTAATAAACTCGCGGATGTATGTCGCAAAAATAGGGTACATAATCCGATTTTTATCCCTGTATCGGCCACAATTTCTTCCACTTGTGATGTAATTTTATGGAGAGATTTGGGACTGGTTTTGATTCGCAGTAATTTTTGATAATGATTCATGGTTTTGGGGATTTATTTCTGGAAATAGTTGATCACGGCCTGCGCGATCGTGTGACTGCCTTCTTTATCTAATTTTTCCGAAAGACGGGGCGGATGCACTGATTGATGTAAAAACGCCCAATCTCCCTCGAAAAAGTCCGCGGGAGTGATAATTTGATGATAACCATAATTAACAATTCCTTCAAGCAATACAGGAGCTTCGGCAAACCCTTCTCGCGTTAAAGAAACTAAGGGAGTCTCTAACCTTAAGGCTTCGGCAAATGTACTATAACCGGGTTTAGAAATGACTCGCCCACATAAAGGCATAAAATCAACGGGACGGGGAAACATTGACAATAATTCAACACTTTTCTGTCCTCTGACTTGAATTAAATTTGATAAATTAGGTGCTTTTTCATCAAAAGTAATAAATTGAAAATCGGGAAACTTAGCTAAATTTTGATAAGGTATTTGTTCTAATCCTAACCCCCCAAAGGTTAACATAATGGTTTTTTCTTGAGGCACGGTAATCTTAAAAATATCCCTTAATTGTTCTAATTCATATCTGGGAGAGCCTCCTGTTAATCCCGTTTCGGTAATATGGGGAAATGCACTCATCGGTTCGTGTAAGGGCAGACGAAAAAGGCGATCGCACTGACTAAAACATTCACTAATCCAATTAGCAATATCAATAAATTCGCCTCCCCAATCTCGATAAATAAAATCCCAACCAAAATTACTTAACATCCAACAGGGAATACCCGCGGCTTTGGCAATGGGAGCCGCTAAAGGGGGAATATCTGCTAAAATTAGCCCGACTCCATTATCTTGAATAAATTTGACTTCTTCGGCAATTATATCATTTTGATTTTGACGAATTTCCTTTAATTTTGTCAAAGTTGCTGAGGTATCCATATTCAAACTATCGGCTTGAATTACTCCTACATCAAAGCCACGATTTCGATGGATAAAATCACCTGTTATGTAAGATTCTAATAACCAACGGGGGGCAGTTGTCGCTAAAATCAAGGAAATTTCAGGACATAATTTTTGGATTTCTGCGGCTACGGAAGAGGCACGTACCGCATGGCCAAATCCATGATTAGTAATGGCAATATAGAGAACGGGTTTAGACATAATTTTTGGGGAAATCTTTGAGCCGTTATGATATAATAAAGGATATCATAAAAATCCTATAGGACTGATGCTATGATGACGGAAACTATTACCCCTGTCAAGCCTTTACTGGGAATAACTCCAACTGATTTGGCTCAAATTGAAAAATCTTATACTTTGAGAAATTCGGCTCAGGTGTTAGAATTTATTGACAAATATCCTTTTTTGGTTCCTTTATTATCGGAAGCACCGGACAAGATTAATCAATATTTTCCGGGTGATCCCTTATTTCTACAAGTTGTTATTGAGCCCGAAGGCACTTCCCATGATGAATTATTTATTATGATCGCGACAGAGATGGATGGGGATGCCTCTATTGAAAAATTGTGGTGTCTTGATGAAGATTGGTGGTTAAATGCTTCTTTAGGAGCGCAAAATAAACTAGAAATAAATTTGGAGTAATATTTTTCCATGAGTTTTAATTGGTCGGATTATCTCGAATTAGCTCAAGAGTTAGTCAATCAAAATAGTCTTGCCGCGAGTGAAGAAGCTGGTTTTCGATCAGCCATTAGTCGTGCCTATTATGCGGCTTTTATTCAAGGAAGAAATCGGTTAAGAGATCGAGACAATTTTCCAATTAATTTGGCAAATACTCATCAATATGTGATTCAACAATTTAAGAATAGTCCTGAGTTGATGCGCCAAAAAGTTGGTAAAGATTTAAGCCGTTTACGGGCGAATCGTAATCTTGCTGATTATGAAGATAATCTTGTTAATTTATCGAATCTCACTAAGCGATCGCTCAAATTGGCTAGGGGTATTATCGCGAATTTAGAAAGTATGGAAAATGTAGAGGAGCACACTAATGATTCCTAATGATTCCTAATTATCTGTAGGTTGGGTTTCTCAACCCAACCTAACCGAGCATGACTATAGCATTTTCAAATCAGATGTAAATGTGGTACGAGCATCTTGCCCGTCACAGGCAAGATGCCTGTGCCACAAGTTTTACTTCTGAAAGGGAAACACTATATCAACTATCTTTAGAATAGATAAGCGATCGCGCTCTTTCCAGTGCATTATCATCCTGCATCAAATGAAAGACATAGACAAGTTCCGAACGCGCCTGATCCGGTGTATTGCCCCACGCCTCACAACCCGGAAGGGAAGGAATATACGCGAAAAAGCTTCCATCTTCATCAGGGCATAAAATAATCGTGTAATCTTGTAATGAATTCATAAGAAAAACCTCTATGAGCAGTTGCACTTGCTTCTCAATTATTTTACCTCATTTTTGTTATCCTCGAATTTTTTTTCCGGGTATTCCGAAACCGGGTTTCTTCCGGTGAAAAGAGGCAATTTTTGTGAGAGATTCCCTAAGAAACCCGGTTTCTTTTTGGGCTTAAGAGGACATCACCTCCCCGATCGCGTCCACTAATTGATCAATTTCCGAGTCTAGGGTAAAATAATGAACACAAGCCCTGACACAATTAGGATGATGAATCGTCCTTAACATCACCCCCTCTTTTTCCAGATTATTGACTAACTCTTGAGGGGATTTCCCATTAGTTAATTGAAAAGAAACTAACCCTGATTCTGGTGGCGAAGTTCGCAGACATTCTACCGCGGAAATAGCCCCTAATTTTTCCCAAAGATATCCACTTAAACGACAAATTTCTTGATATCTTGCCTCTACCGTTCCCCATTGATAATGAAGCGCGATCGCGTCCTTTAATCCCGCCGATAAAGGCACCGCGGAAGTCGCAATTTCATACCGTGTGGCATCAGATTTCCAAGCTAGTTTACCATGAGAATTAGCAGTAATTCCTCGCCAACCAATAAAAGTCGGATGCAAATCTTCTAAAGCTTTTGGACTGACATAAAGAGCACCCAAACCATCGGGACCACACCACCATTTATGACCAGTAAAAGCATAAAAATCAACCCCTATTTCGCTTAAATTTAATGGTAAAACTCCCACGGATTGTGCCGCATCAACTAACACAAAAATGCGCTGAGAATGAGAAACAGAAAAATTATGACAAACTTCAACAATTTCTTTTAAGGGTAAAACTTGACCCGTATTCCAAAGAATATGACTAATGACTAATAACCGAGTATTCGGTTGTAAATAGTCTCCAATAATCGCGACAGGATCACCCTCATTTAAAGTTGTCAACAGAGGACAAATAGACACTTCAAGCTGAAAACGTCGCTGAAGTTCCCCCACTGCTGCTATAATTCCGGGGTGTTCACAATCCGATAATAAAATATGATCACCCGCTTTCCAGTCAATCCCCCAAAGCCCGATATTACATCCCACTGTAACATCTTCCGTCAGCGCGATCGTATGGGGTGTTACCCCCAATTCCGCCGCGATCGTGTTTCGGAGATCCCTTTGTAGTTTGATCGCGAAATCATTCACCCCTTGGGAAAAAGGCCCTCGTTGCTGGATCAAATCATAGGAGCGAAAAATCGCGTCCTTCGCCACTTGGGAAAGTGGCCCTTGTCCGCCATAATTAAAATAAGCTTTATTCATTAAAGCCGGAAATTGTTGTCGAATAGAGTCCTTCGTCATTTGTCAATTATCATTATTAGTTCCTATAATCATTGAACCATAGATATAATGCTAAAAATGACAGTACCCTTGAATCCTATCCCGTTTATCCCTTAATCTCATGCTTATTACTGACAACCTGTTAACGGCCTATCAACGGTGCGATCGTCGTAGTTTTTTAGATGTCTATGGAAACTTAAATGAACAAGATCCCCCCAGTGACTTTTTTGTAAAATTAATGCAGGAAACTAGACTATATCAAAATAGCATTATCGAACAACAATCCTATCATCAACCCCATTATCCCAAAGGGGATTGGAAAGCCGGATCTCAAGCCACTATTGAATTAATGAAACAAGGGGTTGATCGCATTTATCGAGGAGTCCTTTTACAAGAAGAAAAAAACGAATCAAGTATAGATTCCCCATCATCTATTATTACCTTAGTAAGTCGCCCCACATTATTAATCAAACAACCCGGAGAATCAAAATTAGGAAATTGGATCTATGTTCCTACGGATATTAGATTAGGCAAACGTCCTAAATTAGATTATCAAATTATCATTGCTTTTCATGCTTATTTATTAGAAAATTACCAAGAAGTTATCACAGAACATGGTGTACTCTTTTTAAGAGACAAAGGTTTTTATGCGGTAAACTTAGATTTAAGAACGCCAGAAATGTTAGAAATTGTCAAAGACTTAATGGAATTAATTGTGACCAAAAAAGAACCCGAAGTCTTTATCTCTCGCCAAAAATGTAATCTCTGTCGCTGGTATAGTAGTTGTCACAAAATCGCGCAATCTCAACAACATTTATCCCTCTTACCCGGAGTCACTCCCAGTCGTTATCAGAAATTAAAACTGATTAATCACACCACCCTGGAAACCTTAGCAAAAACCACCCCAGAAACCCTAGAAACCTACCCAGAATTTGGCGAAGGAATTGCCAAACAAGTGATACAACAAGCCCAAGCGAGTTTAGAAAATCGAGCCCTTCTACGAGAATCACGAAAGCTTACAGATGATGGGGGATTCCGCCATGAGAAAGACAAAAATAAATCTTCTTTATTACCGATGATGACACCAATAGAAATTTATTTTGATATCGAAGCGCAACCGGAATTAAACTTAGATTATTTGCATGGTTTATTAGTGGTAAATAACCAAAATAATACCGAAAAATATTATGGTTTATTAGCAGAAAACTCCGAAGAAGAAGAGGCAATTTGGGAAAGATTTTTAGAGATAGTTTGGAGTTATCCCATCGCGCCTATTTATCATTTCTGTGAATATGAAATCCAAACCGTAAAACGATTAGCTAAATTATACAAAACCCCGATCCATCTTTGGCGGCCTCTTCTCAACCGTTTTATTGATATTCACAAAGAAGTTACCCAAACTGTTACCCTGCCCGTGGAAAGTTACGCGTTAAAACCGATCGCCCGCTGGATGGGTTTTGAATGGCGCGACTCCAAAGCCAATGGTGCTCAATGCGTCTTTTGGTATGATCAATGGTTAACAACACGCGATCGCACTTTTCTTGATGCCATTGTTACTTACAATGAAGACGACTGTCGTGCCACCCAGCAAGTAAAAAACTGGTTGTCCCACTTTTTACACAATATTTAATAATTGTTATTAAATTTTAACAATTGTCTCACAGGGGTGAAAAAAGAGACGCGATCGTAGAGATAATAGCAACCGTAAGCCAAACATCAATTGATAGAATCAACTGACCTTCCCGCAGTATTATATCACCCAGAGTCATTTTATTCAATCCCAGTGCCACAAAAAGAAAAAAACTTAATAAATAGCTGGTATTTTTTGATAAAAACGATGATTTTTTACATAAACATGAGTCATTACTCTCTTAATATTAAATTTTTGTATCATATTCGACAATTTTTTCATCATTCAAGAGAGAATAAACAGTGATAGACAAAGAGGTTCATTGTGTAACAGGATGGACACGAAAAGACAGATCCCATGACCAAAGTCATAAAAAATAGGGAACTAAAGTTTATGACAAGTCAAGAAATTTCGTAAGTGTCCTAAATATCTCGTGTTTCCTGTCAGATCAATGTTAAGCAATTTAGGGAACTACTAGAAAATTTGAGCAGAGACAGGAAAGCCCAGACACTATCCAGACATTTAATATCTCCCATAAATTCAGGTCAAAAGAAATAACAAAAAAGGGAATTAACAACTATGATGACTGAATACATCTGTCCCACCTGTTCTTATCCATTATTATGTCATGTTCGGTTTGGCAAACCTTACTGGTATTGCATCCACTGTCACGAAGAAATGCCCTATGGAATTAATAATCAAATTACGGTTCATAAAGAAGCCGAGGAAAAATTAAGAAGATATAAATTAATTTCTGAACATACCAGAGATATCATTTTGTTGTTGCAGAAAGATGGTCAAATCACGGAAGCTAATAATGCGGCTTTAAAAACTTATGGTTATGAAAGAGAAGAGCTACTTTCTTTGAAAATACATGACTTAAATCCTCCAGAAAACCTAGAAATTGTGACAGAACAACTGGCAAAATCACAGCGTGTCAGTATCACATTTGAATCGACCCATCGCCGCAAAAATGGGAGTACATTTCCCGTAGAAATTAGTGCTCAACGGATGGATTTAGGTCAAGAAAATATCATTTTAGCCATTATTAAGGATATCACCCAAAGTAAGATATTTGAAGGGTTATTGCGTCAACAAGTTTATCGAGATAAAATTGTTAGTGCATTACAAGAGCGCATTCATCAATCCTTAAATCTCCAAGACATTCTGCAAGCAACGGTAAAGGAACTACGGGAATATTTACAAGCCGATCGCGTCATAATTTATCAAGTCTTACCCCAGGGAAATGGCAATATAATAGTGGAATCTGTCACTCCTCCTTATCCATCAATGTTAGGATTTTTAATTCATGATCCTTTGATTATAGAGCGTAAAGCTTTAGCCCTTTATCATCAAGGCGCCGTGCGCGCGATCGCGGATATACATCAAGAAGGACTCGATCAAAGAATGTTAAACTTACTGAAATACTTCCAAGTAAAATCGAGTTTAGCCGTTCCCATTTTACAAAAAAGTTCCTATTTAATGAATTTGCCAGAAGAGGGTTCCTTACCCCCAGTGCCGAATCATGAAAATCATCTTTGGGGAGTTTTAATCGCCCATAATTGTGTCGAGACGCGAGAATGGTATCAACCAGAAATTGATTTAATGAAAGGGTTATCAGTTCAGATCGCGATCGCGATTCAACAATCCGAACTTTATCGTGAATTTCAAAAAGCACACAAACAATTACAGCAACTAATCAACATAGATCCCCTCACCTTAATGGCAAATCGGAGTAAATTTGATGAATATATCAACTCCGAATCAGAAAGATTAAGCAACACAAAAGAATATCTTTCCGTACTCCTGTGTAATATAGACTGTTTGAATAAGTATAACGAAAACTATGGTTATTCATCCGGCGATCGCGTCTTAAAAAAAATCGGAAAAATATTAAGATCAGTCGCGAATCGACAGACAGATTTAGTAGCCCGTTATAAAGGGGGAGAATTTGCCGTTATATTACCTTATCGGACACCAGAAATCACCCAACAAATAGCAGAAGAAATTCGCTTTCGAGTCAAAGCCTTAGAAATTGAGCATAATCAATCACCTATCAGCCAAAATATAACAGTCAGTCTGGGAATAGCCAGTCTAATTCCCCAGACTCAAATAGACGCGTCTCAACTTTTAATAGACGCGACAAAAAACCTAAATATCACCAGAGAAAAACGGCTTCTGCGACATAACAGAAACCGGGAAAATGCCCAGTTAAATCTCGAAACTCCCCAAGAAAATGAAACAGAAACCCCAACAGAGACAAACCCAAACTTACTAATGAGTTATGTCGCCTATTATGTGAGTCGCGGTAAAAGCGTTATCAGTCCTTTAAATGGTCCCTTATATTTTCAGGGATTAGTGTATGAATACTGGGGATATCATAAAGATTTTCAAGATTTTTGGAACGAATTACAACAACGACGCGACTTCTCCGAATTATATTTAGAAGGAGATATTGATTATTTTGGCAAATTTTTAGGAGGCCAATGTACCGTGGTGCAATGTGCTCGCTGTAATTTACCCATTCCCGTCGCGGAAGGAAATGTCTATGCACCTCCTAATTGTACTTTTTGTGATACCCCATTCATCGCGAATATCACAAGTAAATCCCCTCAAAAAAACCGTGAAGAGCCGTCAGAGCAAACCATTGTCTTAGCCATTGGCACACCTCCTAGTAATATCAGAAACCAGAGAAAACTCTTTTTAAGCAATGGTTTTGATGTCCAATTTATCTCACAGCCTTCTGACATTATCCCCGAAGAGTTACCAAAAATTGTCGATATGGTATTAATTCATGCAGAAATTTCAGAAATTCAAGGGAAAGCCTGGGCGGAAGAATTACAGGCTTATCCACAACTAAAAAATGTGCCCATTATCGCCCTCAGTTCCCAAGCCAAATTAAGTCTTCCCTGGGAGAAGGATAGTTTAGGATTAGAAGATTATATTCTCGCTCCTTTAGGGGGCGATCGCTTAATTTCTCATCTGCATCAGATGGATCAATTAAAAGAAAATTCTTCCTCTGCATCTCCTCATTGGTTTCCTCGCTAAGGAAGTCTGACTTAATGATATAATCTTGATGGCACATCAAGATTATATCATTAAAAATGCTCTCAACTTGTCCACAGGAAACCCAAACAGCCAAGCCATTTTTAAAATGGGCAGGTGGCAAAACGCAACTTATCCGTGAAATTGATCCGCTTTTAGAGCGAATATTTTCGCAATATCAGTCTGTCACTTATATTGAACCCTTTGTTGGTGGTGGAGCCATCTTATTTTATGTACTCAATAAATTTCCCCAGGTGGAAAGAGTTATTATTAACGATATCAATCCTGATTTAATTAACGCGTATAACGTGATTAAAAATTCTCCAGAGGAATTAATCGAAAAACTGCAACAAATTGAAAAAAAATATAGTCTGAAAAATAGCGAGTCTCAAAAAAAGTTCTATCTGGAGCAACGAGATAAATTTAATCTTAATAAGAGTAGCACTCCCCTGGAAAAAACGACATTATTATTATTTCTCAATAAAACCTGTTTTAATGGGTTATATCGTGTCAATAGTCGCGGTTTATTTAATGTTCCCTTTGGGCAATATATCAAGCCCAAAATTTGTGATGAATCAAATTTAATGGCAGTCCATGAATGTTTACAGAAAGTCAAAATTTTAACGGGAGATTTTCAAAACACTTTACGCGAGGGCAAGAAACCGAGTTTATTCTATTTAGATCCTCCTTATAAACCGATTAAAACCACATCAGCTTTTACCGCGTATACTAAGGAAAATTTTACCGATATGGATCAAGAAAGACTGAAACTTTTTTGTGATAAAATTCACAAGAAAGGCTGTCATTTTATTCTCAGTAACTCTGACGTGCAAAATTTTGAAGAGGATAATAATTTTTTTGATGAGCTTTATCAAGGTTATCATATTAGAAGAGTTTGGGCGAAAAGAAATATTAATGCCAAGGGGAATAGAAGAGGAGAAATTTCGGAACTTTTGATTAGTAATTTTGGGATATAAGAGAATAAAAAAGGTTAAAGAAGAGTTGACGCGATCACCTTTGAGTCTGAATCTTCTTTAATGGTAATTAAACGAGCCTATTGATGAGACAATCAAGAAAACTATTGAGAAATTTCATTATGGCTCAACTACCTTCTGAAACTACTGAAACAATATGGACTCGGCTCAAACAATTGTTGACTCTGGTTGAAGATGCCGGAGCCGCAGAGTTTACCCTATTTGATCGTTTTGGCGAAACAGAAGAGACTATTGACTACTTAGAAGAGTTAAAAGGTGTTGCTCTGGATGCAGCATCCAGATATGCTCAACTGACTAACATTCAACTACGCATTACCGAGGCACAACCAGTTCCTCCCAATGATATGCTAAGATTTCTATACCAAGCCATCGACCAGAATCAACTAAGGATTCCGGCATTGGAGCGTAGTATCCAAGAAATCAAAATAGAGTGGAATTTGCCATGACTCAAGAACCCCGTATCCCTGATGAAGAAACGAGAAAACGCTTGTTAAATAACTTGCGTCAATCTCGTTTAGACTTGCAAGAGTTTGGTTTACAATTAGAGGAGGTATTGGCTGGTTTAGAGAAACATATTCGAGAACAAAAGTTGAAGAGGATCGAGAAATCTCGTCAACATCTTTCGGCTATTTCTAAATAAAAATACTGACATTAATAAAGATCGCGAATGTGCTGTCGGACAGGCTAAATCCGCCCGTTGCCCGTCGCGATCGCGCCGGAAATCTGCCTTGAGGCGCGTTGAGGATCGGTTTCTCAAAAAAAACCATATTATTCAACCCTAGACTCAGAGCCATTAGTACCTAATTCGTTAACAACATAATCCAAAAGCCCCTCACAAGCATCAAATAATAAATCAATCACTTGATGAAAACCCTCTGGTCCCCCATAATAAGGATCAGGAACTTCCTCAAGAGAATGATGACGACAAAACTCACACATTAACTTCACCTTATCTCGATATTTATTCCCCCCATCGAGATAAACAATACCCTGATAATTATCGCGATCCATAGCCAAAATCAAATCAAACTCATCAAAATCATCTCTGGTAAATTGACGAGCCCTCCCTTGCATTTTTATACCCCTTTTCGTAGCCGCGGCGCTCATACGGCGATCGGGAGGGCTACCAATATGATAACTAGAAGTCCCGGCCGAATCACAAATAATTTTATCCTGTAACCCCCGTTGTTCAATTAAATGATTCATAATATTTTCAGCCGAGGGAGAGCGACAAATATTACCAAGACAAACAAATAATAATTTATAGGACATATCGCAGAAGGAATAAGGAAGAAGGAAGAAGGAAGAAGGAAGAAGGAAGAGAGGGAGGAAGGAATAAGGAAGAAGGAAGAGGGGGAAGAGGGGGAGGAGAGGGAGGAGAGGGAGGAGAGGGAGGAGAGGGAAGAAGGAAGAAGGAGGAAGGGAGAAGGAAGAAGGTTAACAATTATGAATCATAGCAATCTGTCGGAAGTTGTTACAAATTTAATGTTATACGCGGTAAACAACTGAAATCATAAAAACATTCCCCCAGAAGAGGCAGGGCTGTTTCATTCTCTCAAAATAGAAGTCAGACAGGGGTTTAAACCCCTGTCTTAAAACTCAAGTCCTTTAAAGAAGACTATCAATAACTCATTGAGTCGTCTGAAGACGACTTTTGCTATTAGACAGGGACTTAAGTCTGCGGGCGGGTTTGAGGAGAATGAAACATCCCCCCAGAAGAGGGGGTTAAGGGGAAAGGAGAATGAAATTAGAAACCCGGAAGATTCAAACCACCAGTCAATTCTTCCATACGCTCACGCATAGTCAGGGTTGACTTATGATAAGCATCCGAGATCGCGACCAAAACCAATTCCGAAACCACATCAGCACCTTCACCCAAAGCATCAGGGGAGATTTCCACGCGACGAGGTTCTTGGTTGCCACTGAGGTAAACTTTGACCAGGCCTCCTCCTGCCGTTCCCTCAATTTCCATTTTATCTAAGTCTTCTTGAAGCTTTTTGGCTCCCTCTTGAACCTGCTGGGCTTTCTTAAAGGCCTCCGTGAGTTCCTTCATTTTACCGAGGCCGAAGCCAAATCCTGATCCTGATTTAGTCATAACAATGTTTTTTTGATTTTGGATGTGTGTCTAATAGTTTGCCATTTTCCCAAGACAAATAAGGCCTTGAGGACATAAAAAAAGGTTCTTTCGCCCAAAAAGCCAGAGATTAGGCTTTGAGCGCGACCTGAGTCTCTTACCAATGAAACTCTCCGAGTATTTTCACCTCTGGCTCTAATAACAAAGACCAATGATGTTCGACTCGTTCCTGAATATGGCGGATCATTAGGAAAATATCACTCGCGGTTGCTGTGCCACAATTCACAATAAAATTAGCATGGCGTTCCGCGACTTGGGCTCCCCCAATTTGATAACCCTTCAATCCAGTCCTTTCAATCAGCCAACCCGCGGTTTTTGGGCCGGGGTTACGAAAGACACTGCCACAACTGGGTAAATGATAGGGTTGAGTAGTACGGCGTTGATTGAGATGGCAACTCGTTTCCGCCATTAACTCCTCCCTTTCAAAACCCGGTTGTAATTGAAACGTCGCTTGAGTCACCAGACGACTCCCCCCTTGTAATTGAGAAGTCCGATAGCGATAGCCTAACTCCGATGGAGAAAGAATTTCCACATTACCATTAGGGCGAACCAGATGGGTATTAACTAAAATATCCGCGGTACAACTGCCATGAGCGCCCGCGTTCATTACGACTGCCCCCCCTACAGTACCGGGGATACCGACAGCCCATTCTAAACCGCGCCAGCCCCGTTTCGCGGCTAACCAGGCTAAACGGGGAATTGATTCACCTGCGGCCGCGGTGACTTGTCCTGTTTCTGGGTCAAAATGAATCTTTCTGAGATGGCGAGTGCCAATTACTAACCCGGATAAACCGCGATCGCTCACTAATAAATTAGAACCCGCGCCCAAGAGGGTGACAGGTAATCCTTCATCATCAGCCCAAGCAAAACTAGCTTGTAATGCTTCAATAGTACGAGGTGCGACATACCATTCTGCCGGACCACCCACACGATAGGAAGTTAAGGTTGCCAAAGAAACCTGAGATTTAATGAAACAGTCTGTTTCTGGGAGAGCAATAGGCTGATAAATTTTCGGAGAGGTTTTGAGAGTGGAATTGTCAGTGAAAGTCATGATCATATCAATTGCTTGAATCTCTGCGATTAAAGACAGAATCGGGACGTTAATAAATGCAACCGGGTGTAACGGCTTTGATTATAGACGAGCTTTTCATAATGACGCGGAAGTTAACCTACTCTGATCAGCTTGTTGATAGGAGACTATGACATCTGGAATAATCTGATTAAGATTGCCCGCGCCCAGAAACAATGCCACATCTCCGGGTTTGAGGGATGTTAGCAAAAATTGACTAACATCTCTGGCTGTAGGTTGGTAATAAACGTTGGGGTGATATTTAGCCATTAAATCCGCCAAAATTTGACCACTAATTTCCTCACGCGGTGGTTCTCCAGCACTATAAATATCTGTGAGAACTACCACATCTGCATCTTGAAAAGCTTGGGCAAACTCCGCTAAAAAAGTTTGAGTGCGACTATAGCGATGGGGTTGGAAAATCGCGATCACCCGTTGGAATGATGAAGAATTAATAGGCAAAGCCGAATCATTCACCCCTTGCTGGGGGGATTTTTTTCCCTCAACCCGCAACCGTGCCGCGGCCAACGTTACACGAATTTCGCTAGGGTGGTGGGCATAATCATCCACAAAGAGAGTGTTGTTGTGAAATCCCTTGATTTCAAAACGACGACGTGCGCCCTCAAAAGCCCCGATCGCGTTGGCAATTTTATCAAAGTCTAAACCTAATAATCGACCGATCGCGACAGCCGCCAGGGAATTACTAAGATTATGGGAACCTAACAAATTTAATTGCAGTTCCCCTAAAATCTCCCCCCTTTCCCAGACACGGGCAACCGTACAATCGCAACGGTAGTCGATAGAGTCAACAGTATAATCAGCACCCGCATCAAGATTAAGACTATAAGTAATAGAAGGTTTCAGAGCATCTTTAACAGTCGGGCAATCAATACAACCCACTAAATTTTCACACTTTTGGGCAAAAGTTTTAAAAGTTTCAATTACGGCATCAAGGGAATCATAATGATCAGGATGGTCTAATTCAATATTGGTAATTACCCCAATCGAAGGGGAGAATTTGACCAAAGAGCCATCGGATTCATCAGCTTCCGCGACCAAATAGGGACCATCTCCTAAACGAGCATTCCCGGACCAAGCATTAACTTCACCACCGACAATAATTGTCGGATCTAAACCCGCTTCAAGCAAGACAAATCCGATCATGCTGCTGGTAGTTGTTTTGCCATGAGTACCCGCGACGGCAATACTTTGGTAATCGTTAATTAGCGCCGCGAGCACATCTGAACGGTGAAACATGGGACATCCAAGCGCGATCGCGGCTCGATACTCAGAATTAGCTGTATTAATAGCCGTGGAACAGATTACCTGGGGTAATTGGTGAGTAGGTGAGGCGACTTTCCCGTTACCGTTGTTTTGATTATGACAGATTTCTCGCTCAACCACAGAAACACCATTCCCTGAAAGGGAAGAAGGTAGCTCCACACCCGTTGTATCTACTGTCGATTGAAATAAATCAAAATTACTGGCATCCTGTTGCCAGAAAATATGAGCGCCCATTGCCTGCAAACGCTGGGTAATATGACTGGCTTTAATATCCGAACCAAATACGGGTAACTTACGTTGGGCAAGAATATAAGCCAGGGCTGACATTCCAATTCCACCAATTCCGATGAAATGAAATGGTCGGCCGCTGAAATCTACAGAAATCGGCATCTGATCGCTCCTTACACACCACACCACGCCAATAATACGCGATATCATATCAGGAATTGTTGGTGAAGGATACATTTTCCTGAAGATTTCCTTAAAGGGGGAATGGGGAATGGAGAATGGGGAATGGGGAATGGGGATTGGGTAATTGG
>JBEDKD010000359.1:0-9083 GCA_041172365.1 Cyanobacteriota bacterium
AGATAGAATAATTCCCTAGAATTATGGACACAAAAATTAATACTGGACGGGCTAAAATATAACCCGTCCAGTATTTTTAATTTTGTTTGAAGTTACGTTACAAATTTGTTACCATCTACAATGGTCTTCACAGCCCCCGATTAAATACTGAAGCTGAAGACTTTTTTCAAACTCCAACGGTGACAAAACCAACACCTGAGAGCAACTCAGGTCCCCAAAATAAATTTAAGACTCCACCGTACAACTGACGGTGCTTTAAATTGTTGAATGACAAAAATTGTGGGCAGACAATTCTGGTGGTATTTTGAACCGTTTATAACTTTAGACTTTTTTACTTTTTTTTATGAAGTCTCTTCCGTTATCGACTTCGGTGACGACTCGCAATGATCAATTAGTCATTGTCCCATTTTTCTGAACCAAGGAGATCCCCAATTCGATCTCTGAGTAAGAAGTCACATTTTTCTAATTCACACTCAATGCAGGCCCATTCGCGAGGTGGAATGAACTGACAGAGGGTGTAGATGGGTTGTTGGCGACTGATCAGCCCATCTTGCACGAGATGGCGGGCCTCATCTTGAATTACATCTAATGAATATCTGACAGTAGTTTGAAGCATAGTTGTGCCCTCGTCTTGGTACCTGAATAACAGCACTATAAGTAGTATAAACGAAAATCGCGTAACAGGAAAATTTTTTTTGTCAGTATATCCAGATACAAATTTCTTTAGACCCGTTCACATTTTGCATCAATTGTTCACAAAATACGCATAAACACTAGAGTAGACACTCTCATCATATCAATACAATCAAGTAGGGACACGGCATTGCCCTGTCCCTACTCATCATATCAATACAATCAAGGACACGGCATTGCCCTGTCCCTACCGAGAAAAACCCTTGAGAAGACGGTAAAGAGAAACCAAAAAAGGAAAATAGATATTATGGTTCCAGATTAAAAAGGGTTTTGAGCGCGAGAGCTTGGGCCCTAGGCATTTGTCCGTAAGAAAATACATAGGGGAAACCTTGGGGGAAAAGGGGCACAAAGGAGTCTAAAAGATAAGGACTACCATAAATCACCGTGGCTTGTAATTCCCCAGTCCTTAATAATTTCTTTAACCAATCTTGGGCCGCTTGGATGATATCGGCATTGCCCCGAAAGGGATTGCCCCGAATAAACACTTGTAATAAAGTGGGGTATAAGTCTTCGGAGTGTTCCGTCATATCAGGAATTAGTCGGGTATGACGATCGATGATTTGCAATTGAAAACCTAATTTCTCAGGAACTTGTATCGCGGGGGCCTGATGGATTAAAAACTCACGTCCGATCGCGTCATCAATGAGAATGACATTACGCAAATACTTAATACCGGATGTTTTATTATATTTCCAAGGGACAAAACCGCCCACACGCAGGGAGTCTCGCAAAATATCCTCAGAGGTAGTCTCACCAAAAGGAAGCTCAAACAAAGGGGCGCGAAGACATAGAGGAGAACTTGTCTGAGTTTCTAAATTACTTTCTAAGTTAATTTCTAAGGATAAACCCACCTTTGCCTTAGCATCCCAGATCCGTTTTACCGACTCTTTAATCCGCTCTAGGGAAATACGTCCCTCTTTCACCGCATTACAGACAGAAATAATCGCGACTTCAGGATCAACGGGCATTAAAATAATATCAGCACCCGCTTCCACGGCTAAAATAGGAGCTTCATCAGCACCATATTGATTTTGAATCGCGCCCATCACTAAAGCATCAGTAACGATTAATCCCTCAAAACCCAATTTTTGCCGTAATTGCCCCGTTAAAATCCGATGAGATAAGGTCGCGGGATTTGTCGTATCCCAGGCAGAAATGAGGAGATGAGCCGTCATTACCGAATCAACTCCAGACGCGATCGCGTCTCGAAAGGGAGGTAATTCTATCTCCTCAAGACGTTCGGCCGAGTGAGGTAAAACAGGTAACTCAATATGAGAATCAACCGCCGTATCACCATGCCCCGGAAAATGTTTCGCGGTAGTTAAAACCGGATATTTATGGGCTCCGTGAATAAACGCGGAAGCCAATTGACCCACTAACTTCGGATTATCCCCAAAAGAGCGGACATTTATCACAGGATTATCAGGATTATTATTAACATCAACAACAGGAGCCAGTATCCAATTAAGACCAATAGCTAAAGCTTCTCGTGCCGTACAAGCCCCCATTTGTTCCGCATAATTGAGAGCTTTAGGAAGATTTTTCTTCGCGATCGCGCCGATGGCCATTGGGGGAGGAAACCAAGTCGCGCCCGCGAAGCGTTGACCCACACCCTCCTCAATATCAGCCGCCAAAAGTAAAGGATATTTTGCCCAAGACTGAAGTTGTTGGGAGCGCAAAGTCAATTCCGCGGCACTTCCCCCCACCAAAAGGACTCCTCCCACCCCCAAATCTTGTAACCAATGTTGTAACTGACGGGCCTTTGGTTCCCACGCCGGATAACGAATTTGATGGTCACAGAGATAGCCAGAGGCTCTTACCACCACCATTTGCGCGACCAGTTCTTCTAAAGACAGAGATTCAATCATGGACAATCTTCTATGGATAGGGGAATAGTGGAGACGTTCCCCATGAACGTCTCTAGGAAATTAATCCTCGTCGAAGGCCTCGACATCATCAAGTTCATCATCATTATGATCTTCTTTGACGTGACGTTCTTGGGAAATACGATTAAGTAGAGTAATCATACGATCGCCCCGTTCCAGAGAGCGATCTTCGAGAAAAACCACTTCAGGGGTACGACGCAACTGTATTCGATGACCCAATTCACTACGGACATAACCAGTAGCCGACTTTAACCCCGCCATTGTTTCGGACTTAGCTTCATCGGTACCATAGATACTCACAAAGATTTTGGCGTGTTGAAGGTCCCCTGACACATCAACATCAGTAATGCTAACCATTCCCATGCCCACTCGGTCATCTTTGATGCCGTTAAGCAACATTTGGCTGACTTCCCGCTTGATGAGAGACGCGACGCGAGAAACACGACGACTTGTAGCCATTCTCGATTTACCTCTTTCTCGGCTCTGCTTCTTTTGATATCTTCAGTTTGGCATAAAACGAAACAAAATTAAACATCTGTCTGTTTTTTTTATCCCAGGTAGTAGGCTCCGGTTTTTCCTCAAGTGACAAGGAATCCTAATTTTTTCTCATTTTAGGTCTAATAAACCCTGACTTTTCAACTTAGGATTAAAACGAATTTCCTCCGTTACCCCCCGTAATTTGAGCATCTCTAAAATTTCGGCTTCCACCCGTCTCGCGACATTTTTTAACACTTTTTCCTGGGTGAATTCATCTAGGGCTGTTTCTAATTTTACTTTTTCTTCGGCCGTCATCACCAATTTGACATCGATCGGTTCATTCCATTTTTGGGCATCTACGTCATTACCCACTGGTGTCGCACCATTTTCGGCAATCCAACTCTCTCGAATCTCTGCTAAAATTGTCCGACTTGGTTTGTCAATGGTTTTTATCTTTAACCAGTAACAGCCTTGACATTCACGGGGCAAATGCTGTTTTAAACTTAAGTAAATATCACGGGAATAACCCACATATTGCAAGACTTTTTCTTGATCGAAAATGGCATAAACGCCGATTTTTCCTTGCGCGATCGTGGTTACTTTACCTTCGGTGTCAAGATAAGAGATGAATTCTAAACTAGCCAAAGAGGGAATATCAGTCATTTTTGTTCCTTGAAATCAAATTAAGGGAAAGCTTCACAGGGGTTAGGGACACGGCAGTGCCGTGTCCCTACTGGTATAATGGGTTGGGACAGGGCACTGCTGTGTCCTTTTATCTATAGTCTTAATCGCCGATAAATTGGCGAAGGTATTGATTAAGGGAAAGTTTACCATTAATATTTGCGGTGATAAAATCACGGAATTTAGGCTAATTATCTGATGAATTTGGCAAAATACGATAAATAGCACAGAGACGACTGGGTTTAAATATTTTCGCCTTAAACATGAAATTCGGAGGGACATTGATAATGATGTAATCAGGAGAATTATGATAGGGTTCAAATTCCGTTGGCATTCCTTTCGGGGTCGCGGTACAATAGGGGACTGGTTGAAATAATAATTCGGTAAATTCAACCATATCGGCTTTGACTTGTTCTTTTAATTGTTCCAGAAATGCCGGATTTGTTAATAAGGCAAATAATTCAGCTTTCTCATTAACCGCAAGGGTAAAACTCCCGTCAAAACTTTCCACAATTTTCAGTGCCATTGGAAATGCTCCCTTTTCAGAAATAACAATAGTCTCTGTTTCGTAAGACTCAGATCCTATATTATCATAGACCTGTGAATTACTCACTGCCAAACTGTTAAGTCTTTTTACAATAATTCTCTTTGACTTTATCCTCAGCCCTGCTCTTCCCTCACATCTAAAAACAAAAAACAATTAATAGTTCTACGATGATTGACAGTCAAGACTTTACAGGTTATTCTCAAAGGAGAAGTTTCGGAAAAAACGATACAATAATGAGTAATCGAGATATTGTCAATCGGATTGAAAAGTTCAATCAGGGACGCATTACAGAAATGTTACCCCTCAAATATCAAGCAATTCGTCAAAGTCCCTTTATCTTTTTGCGGGGAACCAGTCACCTGTTTTATGAAGACTGGCCTAAAGATTCTGTCTTAAATAAGGCTCCTGCTGTTTGGATTACTGGGGATTTACACTTAGAGAATTTTGGGTGTTATAAGGGAGACGATCGCCAAATTTATTTTGGAATTAATGATTTTGATGAAGGTGGTTTAGCTCCTTGTACTTGGGATTTAGCGAGATTTTTAACCAGTCTTATCGTTGCATCCAATTCCTTCAAAATGACCAAGGAAGATGGGCTGAAATTATGTCAATCTTTTCTTGATACTTATACGAACGAGTTAAAAACAGGTCAAGCACGTTCCGTAGAAAATGATACCGCACAAGGGCTGGTTGCTGATTTAATCAAAAGTTTGAAAGACCGCGATCGGGAACAATTTCTGAATAAACGGACGACTGTGGTTGATAAAAAACGACAATTTATCATTAATGAAAAATTGCGAAAAATCGGGAAAAAACCGAAAGAAGACATCAAGGCATTGCTCGAAAATTGGGCGCAACAACAACCGAATACTAAATTTTTTAAAGTGTTAGATATAGGATTTCGGATTGCGGGTACGGGAAGTTTAGGAGTAAATCGTTACGCGATTTTAGTAGAGGGTAAAGGTTCACCCAATCGCAATTATTTGTTAGATATGAAAGAACAACCTAATCCCGCGCTTAATCCTTATTTTCAGCTTCCTCAACCGCAATGGAAGAATAACTCCGAAAGGGTACAAAAATTACAACAATGGGTACAAGTCGCCTCTCCCGCGTTATTAACCACTCTGGAATTCGAGGGAAAATCTTATCTATTACGGGAGCTTCAACCAACACAAGATAAAGTAGATTTAGCCGCGTCGGAAGGTAAATTTAAACGAGCTGATAAGGTGATTCGGACAATGGCACAAGTAACAGCTTGGGGACAATTACACAGTAGTGGAAGAAAAGGCTCTGCGACTATTGATGATTTAATTGCCTTTGCTGAAGATACCAGTTGGCATAAAGATTTATTAGATTATGCCAAATCTTATGCACTCATTGTTGAGGCAGATTATAAAGAGTTTTGTGCTAATTCTCCCTTTGTCAGTTAATCTCTAACCAGGAAAGGTTATTGGGAGCATTTCATTTTTGTAAATTGGTAGTGGGAGCGTCTCGCTCCCTAGGGAGCTAATAGGGAGCGAGACTACAGTTTTTTTTGCTTCTTTGAAATGCTCCCAGGTTATTGACAGGTGATAGAAAAAACCAGTTTCTTAAAGAAACTGGTTTTTTTCCGGGTTGTGTTTTCTGCGTAGTTATGTTATAATTTTGAGACATACAATACTATCTATCAACAGTGAGCGAGACGCGCACACTTCATCAGATATAGCAAGTCTAAATCATTGATAAAGATTTGTAGGGGTAGTGCTTTGTGCCTAGCCCTCATCAATCAGGGCAACCACGGGGGGATTGCCCCTACCTTAATTGTACAAATCATTTAGACGCACTATATATTTTTATTAAGACAAAAAATGAGTCAAATGGCATGACAATTCCGACGCGAATCTTAGGGATTTTTTTACTATTGTTGGGTGGATGGATCGGATTTGATCTGGTTTCGCACCTGATAGTAGAAAGTCTTTGGTTTCAAGAAGTAGGTTATCTTCCCGTGTTTCTCTTGAGATTACAAACCCAGGGAATTTTATGGACGATCGCGACATTTTCCACGGCGTTTTTTTCTTTAGGAAATATCCGATTAACTCATCGTTTTAAGTATCCCCCTCGATCGCGTAAAGCCCAAGAATATTCTCCCCTGGAAATCCCCTTATTTTCTCCGAAATTTTCCGAGGCACCTCAGTCCCTTAATTCTTCGGATTCTTCCTTAAAATTGCTTGGCTTTTTTGCTTTAGCCCTAAGTTTATCATTATTAGTCGGTTTAATGATTATTCATTATGGCGAAATCTGCCTAAATTATTGGGATATTAATGGTAAATTACCGACGGTGCTTTTGCAACAACCCCTTAATTTTGAACTCAATAGTATTAGACAATTATTGCGAGAATTTTATCAGCAAAAATGGTTTTTAGCCTTTTGGCTGATTTTGAGTATTCCTTTATTGATTAAACCTGATTTTTGCTTAAGCGCGATCGCGCTAATTTTCAGTTTCGGGTTAGGATTTATCGCGTCCTATCAATGGGCAAACATTTTACCATATTTTCATCAAACATCCTTTAATATTACCGAACCCTTATTTCATAAAGAAATCAGCTTTTATATTTTTAGTCTTCCCATCGCGGATTTAATCAGCTTTGGCTTATCGGGATTATTTTTATATACTTTAATCGCGTGTACTTTAATCTATTTACTATCAGGCGATAGTCTGATTAAAGGTAAATTTCATGGTTTTTCCCCACAACAAAAACAACATTTATATGGATTGAGTGGCCTATTAATGTGCGCGATCGCGCTCCGTTATTGGCTGCTGCGTTATCACTTAGTATATTCCCCAGAAGGTGTCACCTATGGAGCCAGTTATACCGATGTCGCAACCCGACTCCCTGCCTATATAATCTTGAGTGTCATTTCCGGCGCGATCGGGATTTTCTTGCTTTGGCAAACCCGCCATAAAAATCCCAGAAAAAATATTAATATAAAAATCATATTAGCATTTTTTTTGATTGATTTTGCCTTAACTTGGGGAATACCAAAAACAACACAAAAACTAATTGTAGAACCCAATGAATTAGCCAGAGAAGGTCCTTATATTAAACGGAGTATTAGCTTTACCAGAAACGCGTTTGACTTAACCAGAATTGATGTGAAAACCTTTGATCCCTTGGAAAATTTGACCATAAATGATTTAGTCAAAAATCATCTCACCATTAAAAATATTCGCCTTTGGGATAAAGATCCCATTTTAAAAACTAATCGTCAATTACAACAAATTCGCTCTTATTATAGTTTTCCCGATGCCGATATTGAACGCTATTCATTGCAAGAATCAAATAACCCCAAAACCGAAAAACAACAAGTCTTTTTAGCCGCGAGAGAATTAGACTATAGTGGTGTACCTCAACAGGCACAAACCTGGGTTAATCAACACCTCGTTTATACTCATGGATATGGTTTTACCATGTCTCCCGTCAATACAGTTGTTGCTGGAGGATTACCCGATTATTTTGTCAAAGATATTGGAGTTAATAAGGGAGACGAGCAGAGTAGTTTAGGGATAAAAAATGAAGCCATCAAAGCGAGTCTTCCTATTAGTCATCCTCGTATTTATTATGGAGAAATTACCAATAATCAAATCATGGTTCCCTCTAACGTGAAAGAGTTTGACTATCCCCAGGGCGATCAAAATGTCTATAATACTTATGATGGAAGGGGGGGAATTTCCCTTAATGCTTTGGGAAAAAAATTGATATTTTCTCAATATTTAAAAAACTGGGAGATTTTATTTGTACGAAATTTTATCCCCACAACTAAGTTATTATTTCGCCGTAATATTAATCAAATAATTAGACAAATCGCACCTTTTTTACTTTATGATCAAGACCCCTATTTAGTGGTAGCTGATATCACTAAATATACCCAAAAATCCGGGGAAAACTATTTATATTGGATGATTGATGCTTATACAACAAGCGATCGCTATCCCTATTCAGATCCGGGCAACAATCCCTTTAATTATATTCGTAATTCCGTCAAAGTCGTCATTGATGCCTATAATGGAAGCGTTAACTTTTATATAGCAAATCCCGAAGATCCCCTAATTCAAACTTGGCAAAAAATATTTCCGAGTTTATTTCACAACTTAGAAGAAATGCCCGAATCTTTACGAGAACATATCCGCTATCCCGTAGATTTATTCAATATTCAATCAGAAAGACTATTAACCTATCATATTGAAGACAGCCAAGTATTTTACAATAGAGAAGACCTTTGGCGAGTGCCCAATGAAATTTATGGAAATAAACAACAAGCCGTTAAACCTTATTACTTAATAATGAAACTTCCCACCGAAAAAGATGAAGAATTTATTTTATTATTACCTTTCACCCCTGCTAGTCGTAATAACTTAATCGCGTGGTTAGCCGGCCGTTCTGATGGCAAAAATTATGGTAAATTATTATTATATCAATTTCCCAAACAGCGTTTAATTTATGGACCAGAACAAATAGAAGCTTTAATTAATCAAGATCCGATTATTTCCGAACAAATTTCACTATGGAATCGTCAGGGATCAAAAGCGATACAAGGGAATTTATTAGTAATTCCCATTGAACAATCTTTACTTTATGTGGAACCCCTTTATTTAGAAGCCTCTGAGAATGGTTTACCCACCTTAATAAGAGTAATTGTGACATATCAAAATCGTATTGTGATGGCGGAAACTTTAGAGCAAGCTCTTCAGGAGTTATTTCAGTCTCAAAAAGCTAAACCGACAACGATTATTCGTCCTGTGGAATAGCATGATATTGAGA
>JBEDKD010000360.1:0-17536 GCA_041172365.1 Cyanobacteriota bacterium
CACGTCTTCACCCAGGACAAAGACGGAGGGATCGCGTGCCATTTCTTCATCTATGGCGGCGCGAAGTGCGTTAAATAGTAAGGTTTCTGCCATCTGACTGTGATATTTGAGGAGGGCCAGATTAGAATCTTAACCTTTTTTGACACTCTAGGTGAAGGAAGAAGGAAGAAGGAAGAAGGGAGAAGGATGAAGGGATGAAGGATGAGGGATGAAGGATGAGGGATGAAGGATGAAGGATGGATGGGGTCTAATTTATTCCCTTTTTTCTGTTAAGAGTTCCCTATTAAGAGTTACCGAAAAGGAGAAAACTCTGTACTTCAGAGGTGAGCCGTTGTTTTATCTCTAAGGTACTAAGGCACTAAGGAGATAAAATAGAGAGTCTCTCCCCATGGGAGAAATTGACTCCTTTGTGTCTTGGTGTCTTTGTGGTTTATTTTCTTTCCCGACATCCTTCTCTCGATTTTCTACTAAAGATGGGGTCTAATTTATTCCGGGTTCAGAGTTCCTTATTAAGAGTTACCGAAAAGGAGAAAACTCTGTACTTCAGAGGTGAGCCGTTGTTTTATCTCTAAGGCACTAAGGAGATAAAATAGAGAGTCTCTTCCCATGGGAGAAATTGACTCCTTTGTGTCTTGGTGTCTTTGTGGTTTATTTTCTTTCCCGACATCCTTCTCTCGATTTTCTACTAAAGATGGAGAAAACTCTGTACTTCACAAGTATGAGATTTGCTAGAGCAATCCGTCAGGAGTGGTAACAGATTTAATTTTCATAATAGGAGTACCCGCGTCTCCCTCGTGTTTGAGTTTCCCCCTACGCGTGCCAGATTTCTGATGCTAGAGAATCAACGGGAGTGTCAAAATTCCCGACGAGAAAGTAAACAAAGACGTACCCAACCAAAGGCTACTCCATGCCATCCCCACGCGGGAAGATGTCCACGAGCCCCATTAAACCCAAAGTTTAATTCGTTATAGGATAACCAACGATTATTGATACGCCATCCTACTTCATTTCCTAATCCTTCCCAAATTTTGCGATCGTAATTACGGGTTTCTCCTAAACTTTTATAAATCCGTTTTTGTACCGAAAACCCAAAATGTCCTTGACTATATTTTACCCATAATTGATCTAAGGTTCTTAAATCCTCTGCGGGTACGCGATCGATATCTTCCACTTCTAACCAACCTTCATCAATTTTATCCGCGATCTCTAACATTTTTTTGGCAGTTTCTTGATCTGCCTCCCTCCATTTACTATTCGCCAAAAGATTTTCCAGAATCTTATAGTCTCTACTCGACGTGACAAATGAACTGGTTTGCGCGGTATTATTCGCGACGGTATTAGTAATAGTTTTTTGACTTCCCCAAATACTGGTGGTAGCTGTTTTTTCCTCACTATTAATCGAGTCAATTGGTAACATTTCTAACCACTCTTTGACTGATTTAGGACGATGATTAAACTCTAATTCCATTCCTTTAATAATAGCTAAATTAGTCATATCACTGAGGTTATAATTAATCATTTTTGGTGGAGATAATGGTTGATTTAATAATCTAAAATTAGGAGATATAGGGAGAGTTTTTGTGACTAAATAATAAAGACTTGCTGCGAGGGAGTAAACATCAGTATATTCACCTATCGTCCCGAAATCACGAGACATTTCAGGAGCGGTAAACCCTTGAAGATTTATCGAACTAAGGGACTGATTTTCATGCCAAAAACTCCCGCGGCCTAATCCTACATCAATTAAGACAACTTGCTCTTTCTTCTCTATCTCTGTTAGCCGAGAAGAAAATGTATTATTAATATTTTTTATGGGTAAATAACCCGGTGAAAGGACAATCTTTTTTAGGAGCATATTTTGAGGTTTAATATCTCGATGTAATAAGCCCTTACTATGAATAACAATTAATGCTTCCCCAATTTGACGAATAAAAGATAAGGCTTGAGACTCAGAGAAAATTCCTTTACGAATCGAAGCACTCCATAAATCTTCACCTTGTACATATTCCATAACAATACAAGGAAAATCTCCTAGAGTAAAATAATCTTCTATTTTGACTAAATTGGGATGTTTACATAAAGAAAACTGTAAGGCTTCATCACGAAATGTATCTCGATATAAAGAAAACTGAGGATGATTGACTAAATGTTGTACAAGTGTTTTTATGACAACGGGTTGACCCTCTTTATTTCTCGCGAGGTAAGTTATTTCCAGACTTCCCTCTCCTAATATCCTTTCTATGGTATAGCGGTTGCCGTATAATTGTTTTCCTGTTGTCCAAACCATTATTTTCTCTTCCCAATTTTCTAATATTGTATAGGTAAAATGATCATTTTTCTTGAAACTCCCCACAAAGGGGGGAGATGGTAGCATTATTGATGTTCTGAGCGGGTCTATCTGACAATATCAAGTTGGAGCAAGCTCTTCAATAATTCTGTCACAAATGGTGTCATCTTTCATAAGTCATTGAGATGACATAAGCCGCGATACAGGAGAGTTTTTTTTCCGGTTTGTTTCCCTATAATTCCCCTGGATAATTTCTCAATGGCGGTTTGTGGGCTTGATGGCTCAAGATATCGTCAAATCGGTGACACCACTTATCAAAGCAAGGGGGCCTAGGGGCGGGGGTTGTCTCTTTCATTAGTGATTCTTTCGCGTTAGATACTTACTCTACAGTCATTATAGTTCAATTAGCTCAAACTGAGTAAGGTACTAAGGCTTGGGATACTTTTATATCTTTTGTTGCCACTACTTGTGCATTGGGAATCTGGTTTTTTGAATAGATCCGTGATCTGAGTTCTCACTTGGGGAATATTCTTGGGGACTATTATTCGTGAAACATCTGCTCTCAATATCTTTGGTTGGTCATGGATGCCTGAATAATTCTTTACCCGGAATTCTTGAGGCGATATTATAAATTTATCTAAAAAAACGATGGCATTATCCTATGCAGCCATCCAGAGAGAAAGAAAAAAAAATGGGGATGATCATTTGATAAAACGGGCAATAACTTCGCGTAATTTATCAGAGTCAAAAGGTTTAGTTAAATATTCTGTTGCACCCGCGAGACGACCTTGGACTTTATCAAAGGCACCATCACGGGCAGTCAACATAATAATAGGTAAACGTTCATATTGTGGTAAACTACGGACTGTGCGACAAAGTTCTAAACCATCTATTCCGGGCATAGAAACATCTAATAATAAGAGAACAACGGGTTCATGGTAAATCATTGATAAAGCCTCAACAGCATTATCGGCAACCAATACACGATACTCTTTTCCTAAAGCCTTTTTGATCGTCTCATGCATCACGGTGCTATCATCGACCGCGATAATTGTCGGAAACTGACTTCCAGTAACAGACATAGTTTTCTCCTTAATTATAATTTTAACGTTACCTAAAATTTATACAAATATTACATTGTACAGGTGAAAAAGGTATAAACTCCAATGTTATTTTAACACAGTATTGCCACTTCCCCGGTCAAATTAAAAGCAAAATTTAATCTTGGTTGAGACCGATCGCGCTTTTTTGAGCAAGAGGGAGCAGTTGTTACCGGTCCGGGGTATAATAGAAATGGGGCAGGGAACAAAGACCCCATCACTTGATGGGAGAAACTGAAAGTGATTATTATATGTTAAAGACCACAAAATTACCCAGGCTCGAATACTTAAAAGCGATCCCCTAGTCAATCAGGCTCCCATAAGGAAAAGGAAAGCTCACGAAGGGACATATCTCCCCCTAGGTTTGGCACAGAGAAGCTTTATCATGCTTGATGGAATCCCAAAGCGAGGAAAGGAAGCAGAAGGGGTGCGGATATCCTAACAGGAAAACACTCTGTAGTTGTCAAATACCAAAAACGTGATCGACCCCAGTCCTTCTCTAGTCATCTGTAGCATAGTCATTAGGGCATTTCTATGTTAAAGCTGTAGAAGTGCTGGCTAATGTCCAAGGAGTCAGGTGCTCAATGAAAACAATATTAGATAGTAATCACAAAGTGTTTAGACTTGATGACATTCGTCTATATCAACTTCTGGGGGCTGCACCAGAAGCATCCTTTGAGGATATCATGGGTTTGGCAATCCAGATTAGCCAAGCACCGATAGGGTTTATCTCTTTTCTCGATGGTTCGGGACAATGGTTAAAGGGACAAATCGGGATTGAAGGTGAAATTCAACCCTATTTAGATTTCTGTAATTTGGTGATGACAAAGGAACGAGAAAACAGAAATAAAGAGGGTATTCTCCTGTCACCTGAACCCACCCAAATTAATGTAATAAAGGAGGCTGACACCGATCAAAGATTGGTCAATCATCCCTTAGTCAAGACTCAGCCTCCCATCAAATTTTATATAGGAATCCCTATTATCACAGAGGAACGGGTAGTCATTGGTATTCTCTCCCTGATGGATTATATACCAAGACAATTAACACCAGAAATGATTGGGTCCCTCAAATCCCTCTGTCGTCAAATGGCAACAACGGTGGATTTGCGTCGTCAATTAGTTGACTTAGGTGGCAAGGTTTTACGTTTAGAAGATATCATTAATGAACGGAAAAAAATCTGGGAATTAGTGCGAAAAGAAAGAGATTTTTTCTGTACAGTGCTTGATACGGTTGATGCCTTAGTAATTGTCTTAGATCCCCAGGGTAAAATAGTCCGATTTAATAATACTTGTGAACAATTAACGGGTTATTCTGCTTCCGAAGTAGAAGATAGTTATTTATGGGATTTATTTTTACTGCCCGCGGAAGTTCCGGGGTTTAAATCTGTGATTGAAGAAATTTGTCAGCATCGTCATAAACGAGTATCTTCTGCCATTAATGATTATGAAAGTTTTTGTATTGCCAAAGATGGAACTCGCCGCTTAATTGCTTGGTCAAATAAGGCAATTGAAAAGGAACATGGCAAAATCAAATATATTATTTGTACGGGAATTGATATTACCGAGAGCCGTCAAAATGAGTTAGAAATTCGCAAATCTCGTCAGTTTCTTGACTCAATCGTTGATAATATTCCCCATGCAGTTTTCGTGAAATATGCTGAGGATTTACGGTTTGCTAGTGTTAATAAAGCTGTGGAAGAAATGGTGGGATATCCCAAGGATGCTTTTATTGGGCATAATGATTATGACTTTTTTCCGAAAAATGACGCGGATTTCTTTACGGAAAAAGATCGAGAAGTATTAGCGTCGCGAACTCTTCTTGATATTCCTGAAGAAAAAATTCAGACTCAAGATAAAGGCGAAAGAATTTTACATACCAAGAAAATCCCCATATTTGATGAATTTGGTAATCCTAATTATCTCTTAGGAATTTCGGAAGATATTACTGATCGCAAAAAAGCTGAAGAAAACTTATATTTGTTAGAAAGAGCGATCGCGGCTTCCAGTAATGGTATTGTAATTACCGACAATATGCAGCCGGATAACCCCATCATTTATTGTAATGGAGCCTTTGAAAAGATTACCGGATATTCCCGTGAAGAAGTCTTAGGAAAAAACTGTCGATTTTTACAATCTTGTGAGACACAACAAGAGTCTCTGGCGGTGATTCGTGAATCCGTGAAAAGCGAAAAAGAATGTGTGGTTATCTTAAAAAATTATCGCAAAGATGGAACCCCCTTTTGGAATGAACTCGCGATCGCGCCTGTGCGAGATAGTAATGGTAGATTAACTCATTTTATCGGAGTGCAAACCGATATCACCCAACGACGAGAAGCGGAAGAAGCCCTAAAAACCAGTGAAGAAAGGTATCGACTTTTAGCGGAAACCTCTACAGATTTAATTTCGCGACATTCCCCAGAGGGCATTTATTTATACGCGTCCCCGGCTTCTCGTTTATTATTAGGTTATGAACCCGATGAATTAGTGGGTAATTCTGCCTACGAATTTATACATATTGATGATAATCTAGCCGTCAGAGAAGCCCACGAAAATATCCTAAAAAATGCGGACATTTATACAGTGAGTTATAGAATACGCCGCCAAGATGGTTATTATATTTGGTTTGAAACTACCTCTCATAAAATTCACCATCATCAAACCGGAATAATCACAGAAATTGTCTGCATTTCACGGGATATAACAGAGCGGAAACAAGTCGAAGCTTCTTTATTAGAAAGATCACGTCTTTCCACCCTAGAAGCAGAAGTTGGAGCCGCGTTAGGTGGGGGTGGCAATATTGTCGTGATTCTGCAACATTGTACGGAGGCAATCGTACAACATCTCAATGCTTCCGGTGCGGCAATTTGGACAATTCAGACGGAGAGAAACGAATTAGAATTGCAAGGGCAATCGGGAGAAGTTGACGAGAAGTGGAAAGAGAGAAAAGAGGAGTTTATTTTTGATTCTAAATCTCCGATTACTTATCCTCTTATTGTGGAAAATCGTCAAGTCGGATTGATGGCGATTTGTAGTAATGAAACCATGACTGATGCGGTGAAAGAAGCCTTGGGATGGGTGGCGAACGCGATCGCGGTTGCCATTGATCGAGTCAAAGCCAGAGAGGAACTTTTAAGTCGTCGCGAAGGCTTACTTTTCCGATTAGCTAGTCAAATCCGAGATTCTTTAGACTTGGATAAAATATTAGGAACCGCGGTGAATGAAATCTATAGTTTATTGCAAGTAGATCAATGTATTTTTCTTTGGTATTTACCGGCAGATCCCGTTGGTTGTTTTGCTATTACCCATGAAGCAAAAAATCCTGATATTAATAATTGTATAGATGATTATCCCCCAGAAGAAGTCGTCGCACTCGCGGCGAAAATTGAGGAACATCAAACGGTTCAAATTGACAATATCGACCGCGTGATCGATTTAGATGAACCCACCCGTACTTTCTTAATAAATGCCGGAATTACCTCTAAATTAATGTTACCTTTACAAACTCGTTCCGGCCAAAGGGGGGCTATTGTTTGTAATCATTATAGTGGTTGTCACCCTTGGAGTCAGAGTGAAGTTGAATTATTAAAAGCGGTGGTTGATCAACTCGCGATCGCGATCGATCAAGCCGAATTATACGCGCAAACCCGCGCCGCGGCTTTAGCGGCTCAAACTCAAGCTTTTCATTTAAGAGAAGCGCTACAGAATTTACAACAAAAAGAAGCCCAATTAATTCAAAGTGAAAAGATGTCATCATTAGGGCAAATGGTGGCGGGAGTCGCCCATGAAATTAATAATCCGGTTAACTTTATTTATGGGAATTTAACCTATTGTGGGGATTATGTGCAGGAGATTCTACAATTATTAAGATTATATCAGAAACATTATCCCGATCCCCCAGAGGAAGTCGCGGAAAAAGCCGATGATATTGATCTGGATTTTATTGTAGAAGACTTACCCAAAATTTTATCTTCAATGGAGATGGGGGCGGAAAGAATACGTCAAATTGTCTTATCTCTACGCAATTTTTCCCGATTAGATGAAGCGGAGAAGAAACCTGTCGATGTCCATGAAGGGATTGATAATACGTTATTGATTTTGGATAATCGTTTAAAATCTAAGGGGAAAGAGTCGGGCATTGAGATCATTAAAGAATATAGTAAACTTCCCAAAATTGACTGTTATGCCGGACAATTAAATCAGGTTTTTATGAATATTATTGCTAACGCGATCGATGCCTTAGAAAATAAAGCTGGAGATCGGATAATAACCATTCATACTGAGACAATACCTGCCAATTCTGCTCAGGCGGAGGGGGTACAAATTCGGATGAAAGATAACGGACCTGGCATGACGGAAGAAATCAGAAATCGTTTATTTGATCCCTTCTTCACCACTAAACCAGTAGGAAAAGGAACCGGATTAGGGTTATCAATTAGTTATCAAATAGTGGTTGAGAAACATGGGGGAAATATTCAATGTCTCTCCCAACCCGGAGAGGGTTCGGAATTTATCATTGAAATCCCCATTCCCAAAGTCAGAGACTCTCAAGCATAATCCGAACTTTGATAACCCAAATAAACCCGCCCTACATTTTCTGGATGGGGATGGGGCAGGTTTATAGCCTTTCGACTAAAGATGGAGTATGCCAAAACCCAGTTTTGTCAAGGGTTTTAAGTTTAAATGAATACCTCATCTATCCCAGAAGTGCTATAGCAAGTCTAAATCCTTCATACAGATTTGTAGGGGTAGTGCCAGAGTGCCTACCCCCCTTGCCCGCGCGCGTCCCCCCCTGCTGAGGGTTGGGGGGGAGCAGGGCAACCACGGGGGGATTGCCCCTACCTTAATTGGGTAGTCCTCCATAACTAATGATGGGATTCGATGTAATCCTTATAAGGATTGAGAAGACAAAAAACATGACTTGTGCAGCACCCCACAGGGGCATTGAGGGGTTCTGACGCGTTCATGGATGGGATGCCGATCGCGTTCTTCTGGCACTGATCAAGAGTCACCTGTCCGGCTGAAAAGCCCCATTTATCGTAGTTTTAGGGAACCAGTTCGGCAATTGTCCACTCTAAAGATATGTAAGACATCAACCTTCGTGAGTCGATCGCGCTAGGGAGAAAAAGGGGGCAAAGGCTGTTCTCATAAGGGTTTGAGGGTAACAAAAGACAGCCATCTACTCAGATAACGCAACAGGGCCGGAATAAACCAAACACAGTTACTTGAAAGAGTGGAACATTGGGCTAACTAATCCAATTGAACCGTCTATACCATTCAAAGTATAGAGAGTTCAATCAGAACAAAAAGCGAACAAACACTCGCCCAAAGATGACACTCTCTCAACCACTGTTAAACCACCGACTTCCGGTGCATTACCCGAGGAAAAACCATGACTCTCAACCTTGCTACTACCACCGAATCTACCAACTCTCTTAATTCTGTTTCTCCTTTCGTTTCTACCTCTCAATTAAATCACAACGAAAATGTAACAACCTCTGAAGAGACTGTTTACTATGGGTTTCAGCCGGAAGAACTCGCGGAAATCTTATTAAAAGAATTACAAATTACACTCAAACAAACCACCCGCAGTTCTCAAGCCGTTGTCATGCGAATTGCCTTAGAAGTACAACGCATTTGTCAAAAAAGTAATCGGATTCAAAACTCTGGTGACATCCAAACTTGGCAATTAGACTTGGCTCGTCATCGCGTACAGAAATGTTTACAATACTATCGTTTAGGTTCTCGCCAAGGTCGTGTAGAATTACATTCTCATCTGGCCTCGATGGTTTATCGTCATGTCGCGTCCTTCGCAGCCCAATTAAACTTCCAAGCCCGTTACAATTTAATTGAAGATTTCCTGCAAGGTTTTTACATTGAAACTCTCCGTGCCTTCCGTAGAGAACACCAACTGGGGGCGGATTACACCCCTCGCACTCAACTGGAATTGGCTGAATATATGGCTTTTGCCGAACAGTATGCAAAACGGCAAATTGGTTTACCCGGCCGTAATCGTCAACGCTTAATCGTTCTGCGGGCCCAAGGGTTTGCTAAAGGGCAGCCTCCAGAAACCGCGATTGATATCGAGATGGCGGTGGAGTCGGCGAAGGGGGAAGACGCGGAAAACCATAGTCGTAGCGCAGCAGTCCAACAAGTACGCGAGCAAATGGTTAGTGAGTGTATTGATCCGGCCGAAGGTGTGTTACGCGATCGCGTGGTGGCTGAGTTAATCGAGTATTTAAAATCTCAGGGACATTCCGACTGTGTGGACTATCTGGTGTTGAAGTTAAAGGATTTATCCGCGTCGGAAATTGATGAAATTCTGGGTTTATCACCTCGTCAACGGGACTATTTACAACAACGGTTTAAGTATCATGTGGAAAAGTTTGCCCGTAGTAATAATTGGCAATTAGTTCATCAATGGTTAGGCGCGGAACTTGATCAAAAATTGGGTATGACTTCGCCACAATGGGAGGCTTTTAAGGCGACATTATCTCCTGAACAGCTTACCTTACTGGAAATGAAGCGTAATCAAGAAAGTGATAAAACGATCGCGTCGGCCCTCAAATGCACCCCCAAACAAGTACAAAAACGTTGGACTCAATTATTAAGCCAAGCCGCGATCGCCCGCAACGCGTAAAAGGATGTCAATATTATGAATACAGTCCTTTGCGTAGCCATCTTCTCAACGGGGTGGGCTTGCGGCCCCCCCTCCCATAAAGTAGGGACACGGCATTGCCGTGTCCCTACTGCCGTGTCAAAAATGATAGTAGGGTAGGCATCCTGCCTGCCAGAGACCTTATTTTGGAAATATGTCTTATAGTTAAAGAAGCCTCTTTTTTTTCACATGGTATGGTATGACGGTCAATTTTGCCTCGGCCACAAAACCCCAGACGAACAATGTCTCAACGCTGAAACAAGTTTTGCAAACGATTGATATTGATAGCTGTCCGAAATCCTATAATTTTCATTTACACACCGTTTACTCTGATGGAAAGTTACACCCACAAGAATTAATCGCACAGGCGATCGCGATCGGTTTAAAAGGATTCGCGATCACAGATCACCATAGTGCCAAAGGGTACTATCAAGCCAAAAACGAGTTAGAGCATTGGAAATTCCATCACCCCGAAGAGATGACAATGGCACCGAATCTCTGGACAGGCATAGAAATAACCTCGAATTTATTGAATGTAGAAGTGCATATTTTAGGATACGATTTCGATCCGCAACATCCCAGTTTAAAACCCTATTTAGAAGGGAAAACTCCCAAAGGAGACGCGTATCAAGGGAATCATGTAATTGATGCAATTCATAACGCGGGAGGGTTAGCCGTTTTAGCCCATCCCTGTCGTTATCGTCAGTCAGCAGAGAAATTAATTCCAGAAGCCGCACGATTAGGGATTGATGGCGTAGAAACCTATTATGCTTACGCAAATCCGGCCCCTTGGTTTCCCAGTGCCAAACAAACTGCCCAAGTAAAATCCCTCGCGGAGACTTTTGATTTGTTAAATACTTGTGGCACGGATACGCATGGTTTAAATATTTTAGAACGACTTTGATTAATGCTCCTAAACGCGATTAACGCAGATATAGCAACCGCCAGTTAGGAGAAATTGTAGGGGCGGGTTCGCCAAAAGATAAATGCACCCAGCCCAGATATCTATAAACCCGCCCCCCCCAACGATAAATTAAGCTTCGCCCTATTCCCATCAACATCTGCGTTTATCTGCGTTTATCTGCGGTTTCATAAAAAAAGCAAGATATTCTATTTTCTCTCTTAATCTATTTCTCTGTGTTCTTTGTGTCCTCTGTGGTTCATAAAAAAGGCTCTTATCTCTATTATATCTTAATGTATCAAAAGCCCGATCGCGCTCCCCCAAATATCCTTATTCACAATGGGGAAAATAACAGGTAAAAAAATCGGTCGGGTTGCAAATTTTGATTTGTGCATATTCCACCAAAATCAACAAATCTAAATAATAACTTCTGCATTAGCACCTAAACCGGAATGCCACCCCATAACAAACCTGAAATCCAAATATTAACATCAAGTACAACTCTCATTTAGACCATAACTCCTGTCGCACTTCTTTGACAATTTGACTAATTTCCTCTAAAGTCGGTTGATTGGGATCGGGTTCTAACTCTTCTAGTTCCTTCAAAAAGTTGTCTAAGTCTGGTTTTAACTCAGCAATTTTTCGGAACACTATCTCGGTTTCTGTAACCATTAATCTATCGCGATCGCCCGGACGTAATTGAGGTATCATTTCCGGTGATATTTCTAGTTTTCCTTCTGTATTTACACTCACAATTTGACTGGTGTTCATCCTGTTTCACTCCGCGAATAAATTGCTTTTTGATTATGGGGATTTATACCCTTATACGCGATACCTCAAATTATACCACATTGTAAATCTATGTCTCTCAAAATGTGGGTTCCTCAGAGAGCGCGATCGCGTTCCTCCAGAGCGGTACCCTACTCTTTTCTTTCTTAATGTATTTATCAGGGTATTAATCAGGTTAAGAAAAAAACGCGATCGGGCTTATTTCTCCCGATCCATTCGCCAGGTAAAAATAATTTGCTCATCAGCTTGTAGAAATTCGATATTAAAGCGATCGAAGACAACTTCTCTGCCTAAAAGTAATTGTTCTCCCCCAGTATGAGTTTGTAACCAAGCCACAGGCGCGATCAAGGAATATCCATCAATTATTATTTCAACATTGCGTAAAACATACTCAACTTTTCCCCCTATTGTTTCCGCTAACAACGTTGATTCAGAGTCGGCTAAAGCATAACCTAAATCTTGACCTAACTTTAAGGAAATCAAACTCAATTCTGCACCAGAATCGACTAACATAATTACCTTAAGTTCTTGAGAGCCATGTTTTAATGTTACATGATAATTCGGCTGCCAATCATGGCGTGAAACCGTCCGAAACCTTATTGGTAAAATCTGGACTGACGCGGTACTCAATGGTACTAAATAAATCACAAAAACTTCTCCAGAAGCTTTGGCAAAGTCTAAAACTTCTTGGAGATTTTCACTATGTGCAATCAATCCCTTAGAGTTATAAGCAATATATTGATTTTTATATGAATCCAAGAGATTTTGACGGTGGCGATTTAGCCATTTGAGCATTTCATATTTTTCTTCGGGAGATGGAGTTTGATTCATATTTTTAACCCGACTTTTAACTCTATCTTCATTATATAGGATTTTCACATGAGATGTAAATGTGGAAGGGGGATCTTGCCCGTCAGAGGCATCTCGCCCGTCGCGATCGCGTCTTTTTTTTCCCTCTCATTCCCAAACCCGATCAAATTAGGTAATAATAGAGAGAACAATAGTTTACCAGAAAGCAAAGGAAGCCCAATGAGTAATACCAGTAACTTCCGTGAAGCCCTGCGGGAAGCCAGAAATCAATCCCTTGTTGGCCCGAATGTAATATCCAACGCGCTCCCCTTCGTGGGAGGCGGGTTAATCTTAACAGCCTTTGGTACTTATGGTGGTTTAAGTATCATCAATAGTAACCCTCAGCTATTTATGCCCACCTTTATTGGTGCGATAATTGTACAGCTTATCCTGTTTTTTGTCGCCCAAAATGTCGCTGAGAAAGGTAATAATTCTGTAGCTTTACCTTTATTAGCAACCTATGGACTCCTGACGGGTTATACTCTTAGTGGTCTGGTTTTTCTCGCCTTAAGAACCCCTAATGTCGGCATACAAGGCATTGGTTTCGCCGCGTTGGGATGTGGAATTACTTTTATTGCAGCCCGTCAAATCGGCTCTAATTTATCAGAAGAAGACGGAATGGCTTTGACAAAAACCATTAGTCTCGGACTCATCGCCCTTGTCATAGTAGTCCTGGCACAATTCGTCTTTTCTTTATTTCATATCTACACCCCTTCTTGGTTAGAAATAGCCATCTCAGGTATTGGAGTTTGTCTATTTGTTGGGTGTTCAGTTGTTGATTTCTACATCTTGCCTCGTAGCTACCGCGATGATCAATATTTATCCGCGGCTTTATCAATGTATCTCACCTATATCAACCTCTTTGTCTTTATCCTCCGTCTCTTGATCGCGCTCAATAGTCGCGATTAATCTTAAAGGGTGGGAAATTCCCCACCCTTTTTTTTTATGATATTCACCCATTATGTTATAATTAAGAATAGAAAAACCCTTACACCTTACAAGGAAACAGAATGGACGTTATAGAGATTAAACGGGATATCGAATTGTTGTGCGATCGCCTGGGGAAAACCCAGGACTATCTTTGACTTCCCCGCGTTGACTGCAAAAATCGCGGACTTAGAAAATTTGGCCTCCCAACCCCTCTTTTGGGATGATCAAACTAATGCCCAGAAAACTCTCCAAGAATTAGGAGATCTGAAATCTCATTTACAACAATATCAAGGATGGCAAAAAAGTTTAGAAGATACTAAGGCAATCTTGGAGTTATTGGAATTAGAAGCCGATGAGTCATTATTCCAAGAAGCACAATCTAATCTTACTCACTTAAAACACGATCTCGATCAGTGGGAATTACAACAATTACTATCGGGCCCCTATGATGCCAGTGGTGCTGTACTCACGATCAACGCGGGTGCGGGGGGTACTGATGCCCAAGATTGGGCAGAAATGTTATTACGAATGTACACCCGTTGGGGAGAGCGTCAGGGCTATAAGGTGCATCTGATGGAGTTATCCGAGGGTGATGAAGCGGGTATTAAGTCGGTGACTTTGGAAATGGAAGGCCGTTATGCCTATGGATATTTAAAGGCAGAAAAAGGTACTCATCGTTTAGTGCGAATTTCTCCTTTTAATGCTAATGGTAAACGCCAAACCAGTTTCGCGGGTGTGGAAGTGATGCCTATTTTAGATCATTCCATTGATTTAGATATTCCTGAAAAGGATTTGGAAATCACGACTTCTCGTGCTGGTGGAAAAGGGGGTCAAAATGTCAATAAAGTGGAAACCGCGGTGCGGATTGTGCATATTCCTACGGGACTTGCCGTGCGTTGTACGGAGGAAAGGAGTCAATTACAAAATAAAGAAAAAGCTTTGACGATTCTCAAGGCTAAATTATTAATAATTCTCCAAGAGCAACGGGCGAAAGCTATTGCTGAAATTCGTGGTGATATGGTAGAAGCTGCCTGGGGAAATCAAATCCGTAATTATGTTTTTCATCCTTATCAAATGGTGAAGGATGTCAGGACTGGGGTGGAAACTAATTTGATTTCTGATGTGATGAATGGAGAGTTAGATCCGTTTATCGAGGCTTATCTCCGCCAAGAAAATCAATTACTGGAAACTCAATCGGCTTAATTCATTTTGGGGAGAAGGAAGAAGGAAGAAGGAAGAAGGAAGAAGGAAGAAGGAAGAAGGAAGAGGGAAGAAGGAAGAAGGAAGAAGGAAGAAGGAAGAAGGAAGAGGGAAGAGGGTTAACAATTGATAATTGACAATTAACAATGAATAATTATCAATTATCAATTATCAATTGTTAATTGTTAATTATTAATTACCGATTACCTATTACCGATTACCTATTCCTAACACCTTTAGGACTTACCCAGAAACCGGCTTTCTTAGCCAAAAATCGTCATTTCCCGTAGGGACACGGCAGTGCCGTGTCCCTACTGAAACAGGGTTTCTTTGGTGTTCGTGCGTAAGTAATGACTGTGACAGAGCGGCCTTATCCACCAGACAAAATATAAGTGTTTTACTAATGATATCTAAGATTTATACTACAGAGGAATTGATTAAAATTTTGGAAGAGGAGCGTCACGCGTGTTTGGGGGGTAAACGTCTCAATTTGTCCACGATCGCGCCGACGGGAAATCAAGTGCTCGATTATTTTATGAAGAAGTCGGAGGGAGTACAAAAATTTGTCGCGTATCAAGATTTTAAAGCCGCGATCCATCAATATCAACGGGAATATCAAGTGTCGGGGATTATTTGGCAGGAGATCACGTTAAAAGCTGAAACTTTACGTTTTCCGATGGTGGATGATAACTTAATTGCCTTACCCACTGATTTAACAATAATGAAAGAGAGGAAAATATCTATCTTAGATTTTTGGCATAAAATTACTGAAGAAATGGATTTATATTTAAGTTTGAATCAGGCTAAAATTTATCAGCAAGTGACACAGGAAGAAGTGGACGCGATCGCGCAACGTACAGAATGGGCAAATTTATTAAAATGGGAGCGAGAAGATTTCTTAGAAATTTTATTACAATTAGGATGGGGACAACCCCAAGAAGCCCCTTACAAACAAGGTTGGCCTAGTTCGGGCAGTGAATATATTCATGCAGTGAAACAGGGGAAAAAACCCATTTGTTAGTTTTTTAATTCTCTCCAGGATTAACCGGGTTTCTGAGAAATTAAATTTTAATAAAGTAGTGCAGGCTTCCAGCCTGCTGTCTAGCTCCTGGGAAGCCCAACAAACTAAACGCTCAAGTTATTTACATTAGGGGATTTTTGGGGTAAAGTATCTAAAAAAACAGACATCGCGCGGAATTTTCCTAGGGAAGAAACGGAAAAACGCGATCGGCAGAAGGAAAAAGGGAGCATCCCATTTTGGTAAATTTGTAGTGGGAGCATCCGGCTCCCTAGGGATCTAAGGAATGGAAATTAAATAACTTGAGTATTTGGTTTGTGGTTTTGCCCTTGAAAGAGAAAGCAGGCTGGAAGCCTGCACTACTTTATTAAATTTTCATTCCTAAGTACGAGCATCTTGCTACAGTTTTTTTTGCTTGCTGCCTGTCAGCAAACAGGGTTGACGACTTCCCTCTGCTTGTCTCAACTTTGACAATGGGGCTAGGAGGAAAATTGACGATCGCCCACTCGCCCCGAAAAAGGTGGGCTATGGTAAATAATGTGGGCACTTATTGATAAAATCGAAACCATAGACATCGCCCCTTAAAACCTTCGAGGAAAACTGCTTTATGGATCTGGTTACACTCCAGAATAATTTAGACAATCTCTCCTTTGCCCTCCTGTTTACTACCATGCTCATCTATTGGTGTGGTGCTGCATTTCCGGGTATTCCTTACTTGGGAGCCTTGGGAAGCGCGGGAATGGCGATCGCGAACCTTTGTATGGCCGCGTTATTAGGAGCTCGTTGGCTCGAAGCGGGGTATTTCCCCCTCAGTAACCTCTACGAATCTTTATTTTTCCTCGCGTGGGGTATCACCGCGATCCACCTGATCGCGGAAAATATGAGTCGGAGTCGCCTTGTTGGAGTCGTTACCGCGCCCGTGGGGATGGGGATTACCGCCTTTGCAGCCCTCACCTTACCCTCGGAAATGCAGGCATCTGCGCCCCTCGTACCCGCGCTCAAGTCTAACTGGCTGATGATGCACGTTAGCGTCATGATGATTAGTTATTCCACATTAATGGTGGGAGCCTTACTCGCGATCGCGTTTCTCGTCGTCACCAAGGGGCAAAACATCGAACTCACCGGTAGTTCCTATGGGACAAGCAGTATTCGATACAACCGCAAAAATACCCCAGAACACCCCGAAAACGTGCTCTTATCAACAGAAAGCACCCTTGGGGAGATTTTTCCCCTACAGACAACAAACACCAGTAACAGCCAAACCGCGGTATTAGAATTAATTACCACAGAAACAACTACCACCGTCGCGACAGCACCCCTATCCCCCCAACGCTTAAGTCTTGCCCAAACCCTCGATAACATCAGTTATCGGATCATCGGTTTAGGATTTCCCCTCCTCACCATTGGTATTATTGCAGGAGCAGTCTGGGCCAACGAAGCATGGGGCTCTTACTGGAGTTGGGACCCCAAAGAAACCTGGGCCTTAATCACTTGGTTAGTATTTGCCGCGTATCTTCATGCGCGTATTACCCGCGGTTGGCAAGGACGTCGCCCCGCGATTTTAGCCGCGACGGGATTTTTAGTCGTTTGGGTTTGTTATCTAGGTGTCAACCTTTTGGGCAAAGGGTTACATTCCTACGGCTGGTTTTTCTAATGTTAGATTTGAGATTTTAAATTAAATTTCCTCTAAAATCTCAAGTCTAATTTGTGATCTCCAAAAACTACTGTAGGGTAGGCATCCTGCCTGCCATTGATCCGATTAAAATCTCAAGTCTAATTTGTGATCTCCAAAAACTACTGTAGGG
>JBEDKD010000361.1:0-4518 GCA_041172365.1 Cyanobacteriota bacterium
TGGTAAACAGTACCCAGATTACCCAGAGCAGTCCCTTCACCAGAGCGGTTTCCGAGCTCCCTGGCTATGGTTAAATCTTGCTGATAAAACGCGATCGCGTCTTCATACTTTCCTTGAGAATGGTAAACAGTACCCAGATTACCCAGAGCAGTCCCTTCACCAGAGCGGTTTCCGAGCTCCCTGGCTATGGTTAAATGTTGCTGATAACACGCGATCGCGTCTTCATACTTTCCTTGAGATTGGTAAACCAAACCCAGATTACCCAGAGCCATCCCTTCACCAGAGGGGTTTCCGAGCTCCCTGGCTATGGTTAAATGTTGCTGATGACACGCGATCGCGTCTTCATACTTTCCTTGAGAATAGTAAACATTACCCAGATTACCCAGAGCCCCCCCTTCACCAGAGCGGTTTCCGAGCTCCCTGGCTATGGTTAAATATTGCTGATAACACGCGATCGCGTCTTCATACTTTCCTTGAGAATGGTAAACAGTACCCAACCCCCTATAACAATCACCTTTACACTCATCAGTTAAGCTAGAAAACTGTAACAACCGCTTATAAATAGCAAATTGTTCTCCATAATAACCCCAAGTTCCCAACTTATTATCTAAATCCTCTCCATCAATTTTAGTCCCTAAAATATTATAATAAGCACTCTGCCAATCTCCCAATTCACAATAATGATAAAATGCTTCTAAATATCCCTGTACTTTCTCTAAATTGTTACAATTGTCAGGGGGTTGATACTGTTCTAACCAGAACTTAATTGCTAACTGATGAGCGGATTCCCATAAATCAGTTTCTTTTAAGAATTGTTCCGCGGTAGAACGGATTAAATTATGTTGACGATAGAGAATATTTTTACCCGTTCCTTCTGCCATAATTAAAGAGCGATTAACCAGGGTTTTTAGGGCGGCAATTTTTTCAGATTTGCTAGAATTTTCTAAGATGGCATAGATCATATTTTCAGGAACAGCTACCCGATAAATAGAACTAAAACAGAGTAAAACAAACGCGGGAAAAATATCTTCTTGTAATCGCGATAAAGACAATTTAACTCGATTTCTCACCTTATCTTCTAGGAGTTGATTTGCGAGAGAATCGGCATGAGAATTAGGAGTAAATTCCCTTTGATAATCTTGCCAATAAGCCTTTATATCACCTTGATAGCATTCATTTTCGCTAAGAATTTCCCCCACGATTAATTCTAAAATTAAAGGGTGTCCTTCATAACATTTACTCATTAAATGAATATAACCAAGATGATTAGGATCAAGGGTTTTACCCGATTTTTCAAACCGTTTTCTAAACAACAATTCTGATTCTATTTCCCCATTTTCGCCCGTTGGGACTTGGGGGGTATCATATTTTTGATAAGTCAAACCCTGTAATCTATGAACATAATAGGAAGGTTCAGAATGATATTCACTCTCTCGAATGACGCGAAAACAGGGTAGATATTGAGAGGTGAGAATAATCCGACTTTTACAGGTATTTTGTAAAAATAGCTTTAAGAACTCTTCCCAAGTCGGATCAACAAAATAATTATAGGTGAAATTATGTTTTGTTTCCCCTTTAAGCATAGTTTCTAAAGATTCAATCCGTAACAAATAGGGAGTTTCACAAAGTTTTTCCGTTAATAAATTGCGTAATCGGGTTAAATCTTGTCTATCATTATCATTATATTTGACACCCATTTTGTCTAAAAAATGGGTATAAATGGAGGCAAAATCGCTTAAATTCCCTGCACTATCTAAGAGATTAGTATTATCAAAGGTAATGGGAATTAAAGGACGATAAACATTTTGAATTTGATTAGCAATTTCTTGAGATAAAGCAGTTTTTCCCTGTCCCGTAATTCCGGTAATAATGAGGATACGGGTTTGTTGTTGCAATTGATTAATTAAGTTTTCAATTAGAGTTTCTCTGCCGATAAAAAATTGAGAGTTGACTCCTAATTGTTCACTGACAGAAGTAGAGGGCTCTTCAGGCTCATCGGGCTCATCGGGCGAATCGGGGGGGATATCTTCTTTTACACAAATTTTCTGCCAATCTAACCCTAATTTTTCGCAAATCTCCAAAAAATTGAGATGCTCAACAGGTTTACCATTCAAAAAATTATTGACTGTTGAACGGACCAACCCTATGTCTGTAGCAAGTTGTTGTTGACTAGCATATCCTCGAATTCCGAGGGCCATTTTTACCTCATTTATCTGTTTGGGGTCAAGTCGGAGTGATCTTCCCATGATTTTAACTGACGAGAATTTTCCCAAATTATACTCCAACTCAGACAAATGCAGAAAATAGTCAAATCATATCGAACCCATAATTGGCCAGTCTGACACACCCCACAAACTCAGACAGAGCCAAGTCAGACAAACTCCGACAAACTCAGACTGATGAAGTCATACAAAAGTCAGATAAACACAGGCTGGAACTCAGACAGGGTAATGCTTTGATCGAAATATCCAAAAAGTAAATAGGTGATCAAGATGATTAAAAACCTGTCAGAAGTCCCAACGATAACGACCAAGCAGTTACTCTCGGCCCTTGCCAATCAACTTCTTGTCATTTATGGAGGGGGAGGGAACTTAGCCCGTTTAAAACTTTATCGCGCTCTCGCGAAACTCAAATCCCAAGGTAAAATCCCTAAAAACTTACGCATTTTAGTGATTGATAAAGAACCCTTAACTACGGGGAGTTTTCGCGGTGATTTACGGCAAGACTTATTAGATCAACTGTTCACCGAGAAAGAAGTAGAAGCCTATCTGCCTCAGATTGATTATCTCCAAGCTAATCTCAAAGATCCATCAGCTTACCGCTTAATCGCTGAAAAAATTGCAGAATTAAAGGAGGAACATCAATTAAAACGTTGTGTACACTATTTGGCCGTCTGGGCTGACTTATGCCCCATTCTTATTAAGAATTTAGGGGAATCCGGTTTACTGAAAGAAGGGTTTAAAGTGGCCATTGAAAAACCCTGTGGTAATGATGAAAAATCGGCAAAAGAACTAATCGCATTATTGAAAAAATATTGCAAAGATGAACAAATTTTCATCATCGACCATTACCTCACCAAAAAACAAGTGCAGAACATTCTTTGTGCTCGTTTTGGGAATGGGATCTATGAGCCCATTTGGAACCATCGTCATATTGATTCAATGATTATTAAGGCGATCGAGTCAGTCGATTGTAAAGGGCGTTACGATTTCCCCGGATTAATTAAAGATATGGCAGGCCATTTGGTCCAAAGTCAGGCATTATTAACAATGGAAAACCCTAACTCTCTCGATGCTGAGGCAATTTCTCAGGAAAAAGTCAAGGTCTTAAAAAATACTCAAATTGTCCTAGAATCAGTAATTTTAGGTCAATTTGAGGGGTACAAAGAAGAGGGACATAAACTTGATTGTGAAACCTTGTTTGTGATGGAATTGAGCATTAATAATGCTCGTTGGAAAGGAACGAAATTCACTATTTTAGCCATGAAAGCAGCTAATGGTAAAGCCACAGAAGCAGGAATCGAATTGCTACCGAATTTACCACCCTTTGAAGATACAAAACCCAATCGTTTGATTTTGGATTTTCACAAAGATCAACTGATTCAAACTCTCAATGTCAAGGTTCCAGAAGAGCATAAAACGAGTTCTCAACCCCTCGTTTTTGACTACCCATCCGCCTTTGATGTCCCCCCTGCCGATGGTTATGAAACCATATTAGAGGCGATTTTGAAGGGAGATCAAAGTTGTTTTGTCCGACCCGATGAGGTGCTGGAGATATGGCGAATTTTAACCCCTGTTTTAGAGCGTTTAAGTTATCTCAATGAGGGTGGAAATGGTCATCAATGTTTCCCCATTCATTCCTATCCTCAAGGCATTTCACCCGATCACGCGATGGAATTATTAAAACGGGCTGGTGCTGTCGCTTAAACAGTTTAAATCCCTGAAAATTGACTTCGGAAGTCTTCAATACTTCCGAAGTTTTTCTTTTTGAACTCAGGCCAATTCTGGCGTTAACCGTGATATGTCAGTAATTACACAAAAAAATAATACATTCTATGATATTCTTAATTTATTCAAGAGTCTAACAAAAAAAAGAGGGAAGAAAGAAGAGGGAAGAAGCAAGAGGGAAGGAGGGGCGGTTTCAGATCCCCGATAGGTGTTAGGGGGAGCATCTCATTTTTCTAAATTGGTAGTGGGAGCGTCTCGCTCCCTATTAGATCCCTAGGGAGCGAGACGTTTCTGCTACGCACAGGCTACGCCAACCCACTACAGTTTTTTTTGCTTCTTTGAAATGCTCCGGGTGCTAGGTTGTAGCTGAAAACCTAACACCTCATACTTTAATCCCTAATATTCGGTACAATGAGGCTACTTCGCGGGGGCGAAGAGTTGAGCGTACCGATCAAACAGTCTTTACAACAATATCTATGAAAGAACGAATATTAGTGGTTGATGATGAACTAGACAGTCAAAGAATTTTGGCCCTTTACCTCGAAAGCCAGGGATATCAGGTGGAGTGTGC
>JBEDKD010000362.1:0-3708 GCA_041172365.1 Cyanobacteriota bacterium
GTATAAATATCAACTAAATTAATCATTATTAATAATTTCTCTCTGAAAAATATCCTGATCCAGGTAGCCTTTACCACCATTAAATTTAACGAAAAAAAGTAGCCGTCCTCGGTCTAATTCCTTCATTGCCGATTCGTGTTCGGGCATATCTATTCTTCCCATAATTTCTTGACCTACTTGCACGTTAATTTTTATTGTAGTCTTTCTTTGATTTTTGCTATCTTTTTCAACCGAAAATACCACATCTTTCTTGCTTGAGTCAGAGCTTATTTCGAGAATGTCCTTAAAGGAAATAATATATGCTTTGTCAAAAAAAACTTGTAGGTAGTAGTGAGGAACGTTGAATTGCTGTATCCAGCGATTCACCAACGCAATATCCTCTAGTTTGGGTGTAATGCTGAGGTAATCTCTCTTGTGAAGAATTTTAATTTGTTCTTTTAATTGCTTCAAAAACTCCGATAGTTGTGTAAGCTCCTCTGTGGATGTTTTGAGGCGAAATTTAATATTCAACTCTCGGAATGTCTCTGTTGTTGCCGATTCGAGCATTTTAAAGAGTTCTGGGCGCTTTTCCATTAATAGTGTTGATAACGTACCCGTCACGAGTTCTTTCCTCAATCTTTCGCATTCCGAAATGGTACTTGCTGATCTTTGCTCCATAAACTTAGCATATTGTCCTGCCAAAAAACTGCTAGATCGGACTTCAATAGCCGCAATAGCCTTACGAACCAAGCTGTCGTCTATATCAATATTATTAGTAGTATGAGATGGAATGTCCTTTTTTCGGAAAATGAGTAGATCAGGGCGTTTTCCTATGTTGTTTAGTTCATTTTCATAGCTTTGATAGAATTATTCAAAACCCTTATCCCCCGCTGCCAGAGATTCAGAGCGTCCGTATTTCACAGCAACATAGTCATCAGAGTTTTGATTGATAGCATTGAAGACTATCTCCTCAGCCCAGTCGCCTTGCTGCTTATTGGTAAGAAATTCTGAACTAGCCATTGTTGGAGGCCGATTCTGAATCCTTATTTCTGGATCAATACCAAAAGGTGCTTCCTTAACTAAGCGTGCAATTTTCTCTTTGTAGATTTCAGGCATTCTTTTTCCTCTCGTTTATCTGTCTGCCTAACGGCTGATTTTCCTTGGTATCATATCTCCTCTTAGGAGAGGGGAGTATTTATCCCCCTTCCCAGTTAGGCAAGGGGTTGGGGATTCAGTTTTTTTGCTTCTTTGGGATGGTCCGTAATATTGTCTATTATAATCTGAAAATACACAGCTAGTCAAGCCAAGAGTCTATTTGTTAGCAAAGTTAAGAGGGCGAAGCATTCGGGATCTCAGTTAGGGGTGAAAATCAAAGTCAAATCCTTAGTCCGTCAGGGGTTAAAACCCCTGCCTAAAAGCTTAAGTCCTCTAAAGAGGACTAAATATTTAACAATTGTTTTCCCAGTCCTCTTCAGAGGACTTTAGCTATTAGACAGGGACTTAAGTCCCTGGCGGGCTCACGGGCAGATTCGCCCCTACAATCAGCCTTAACCGCCACTGACGGGGGGAATTAAGACAACTTCATCACCATCTTTTAAACGCGTTTCCGGTGAGTTAAATTCCAAATTAATACCAAAACGAGTTAACTCTCGCCATTGTTCTAATTTAGGATGCTCTTTAATCATCATTTTTAATACTTGAAACACCCTAGTTTCTGCGGGTAATTGTAAAGTCATTTCGGAAACTCCATAGACTTATTGATAGATCGCGAAAAGTTTAACCGTAATATTGATCGATGATGCAGAAATACAATTAGACATAAAGACTTATTCTGGTAATTGCTTTACATTATGCAAAAGATGACAGCCAGAAACCCCGTTTCTTTACCAAGGCTTTCTTCACCACAACCGATGACTGTAAGAAACCGGGTTTCCCCGGTGAATAAACCCGGTTTCTTGGGTTTGTTTATCAAGTTTTCCTGACTTACAAAACCTCTCGTCCTAAATAAGATTGTAACACTTCAGGGACGCGTATAGTGCCATCAGATTGTTGATAATTCTCTAAAATCGCGGCCATAGTGCGTCCGACGGCTAACCCCGAACCATTGAGCGCGTGAACAAATTGTGTCCCTTTTTTGCCAGTTTCTTTAAAGCGAATATTGGCTCGTCTTGCTTGAAAATCTTGGACATTTGAACAACTAGAAATTTCACGATATTTACCCGAAGAAGGTAGCCAAACTTCTAAATCATAGGTTTTGGACGCGGCAAAACCTATGTCTCCGGTACAGAGTTCGATCACGCGATAGGGTAATTTTAAAGCTTGTAAAATACCTTCGGCATCTTGAACTAATTTTTGATGTTCGGCTTCGGAGGTACTGGGATGAACGAGTTTAACTAATTCAACTTTATGGAATTGATGTAAGCGAATTAAACCACGTGTATCTTTACCATAACTTCCGGCTTCACGACGAAAACAGGGTGTAAAAGCACAGTGATAAATGGGTAATTGTTCACTGGAAAGGATGTCTCCACGATAGAGGTTAACGACGGGTACTTCTGCGGTAGGAATTAACCATAGATCGTCTGATTCACATTTAAAACTTTCTTCGGCAAATTTAGGGAGTTGTCCGGTTCCTCTGAGGGTTTCACTATTAACTAATAGGGGGGGAATGATTTCGACATAACCTGCTTTTGTATGGCGATCGAGCATGAATTGAATTAATGCTCTTTCTAGGGCTGCCCCTGCACCGATGAGGGTAATAAAGCGGGCTTGGGCAATTTTTACGCCTCTTTCAAAGTTAATTATTCCGAGTTTTTCGGCGATTTCCCAGTGGGGAATTATGTTAGTATTTGTGGGGATATAGTCATCACCCCACCGTCGAATTTCGACGTTTTCTTCTTCATTTTTGCCGATGGGGGTTGTCTCCCCTGGTAAGTTGGGAAGTGCCAGAAGTAAAGATTCTATTTGTGCTTTTAAGTCTTTTTCTTGGGGAGATAGTTGTTCTAATTGGGCTTTAATTTGGTTTCCTTCGTCTTTGAGGGATTGAATTTCTGGACTATTGGGGGGGGTTCCTGATTTGATTTTTTGACCGACTAAATCGCCTATTTGGTTGCGACGTGCTTCCAGTTGCGATCGCTGATGTTCTAATTCTCGTTGTTTTTGATCTAAGTCGAGGATCGGTTGGATATCGTAACCTGTACCTCGGCGATCGAGACGTTGTTGGACAAATTGTGGATTTTCCCGTATCAGTTTGATATCTAACACTAATGTTTCTCCAGACGGTATGTGCGCTTTTTATTATAATTGAACTATAGCAATCCTATTTCAATTGTAATATTTTTGTAGGGGCAATCCCCCCGTGGTTGCCCTCTTCTCCTTCTCCGGGGTAGGCACTCTGGCACTACCCCTACGTTTTTACCACAACCTATTTAGGATTGCTATATAGCAATTCTCATACTTGTGAGGTCAAAGTTTTCTCGTTTTTCTTAACTCTTAACTCTTAACTCTTAACTCTTAACAGGGAATAAATTAGACCTCATCTTTAGTCGAAACCCGATCTTAATGATGTAGGGAAATAAAATAAACCACAAAGACACAAAGACACAAAGACACAAAGACACAAAGACACAAAGGGGTAAATTTCTCTGATTGTTCGAGACTCTCTATTTTCTTTCCTTAGTGCCTTAGTGCCTTAGTGGTAAAACAACGGCTCACCTGATATAGCAATTC
>JBEDKD010000363.1:0-21269 GCA_041172365.1 Cyanobacteriota bacterium
TTTTCGCGGGCATTGGAGGAATCCGTTTGGGATTTCAAGCCTTGGGCTGCGAGAATGTTTTTTCTTCTGAGTGGGATAGTGCAGCACAGAAAATGTATGAAGCAAATTTTGGTGAAAAACCCTTTGGCGACATCAACTTAATTGAGCCAAAAGATATTCCCAACCATGACATACTTCTGGCTGGGTTTCCCTGTCAGCCTTTTAGTATTGCCGGAAAGGGGCTGGGATTTTCTGATACAAGAGGAACGTTATTTTTTAACATTGAATCTATTTTAGAAGCCAAAAAACCACAGGCTTTTTTGCTGGAAAATGTTAAACGCCTTACCACCCATGACAATAATCGGACATTCAATGTTATTTTGGAAAGATTAACAAATCTTGGTTATACGGTATATTTCCGGGTTTTGAATTCCCTTGATTTTGGTGTTCCCCAAAAAAGAGAGCGTATTTATATCGTAGGATTTCGAGAGGCAATTAATTTTGATTTCCCACAAGTACCCGGTTTTTATAAACCTCTGGTAGAGATTCTGGAAAAAGATGAGGATATCCCTCAAAGTTATTTTCTTTCTGAAGAGATGAAGAAAAAAAGACTGAAGGCAGTTAAAGGTATTCCACCATTTCCCTCGATATGGCATGAAAATATTGGCGGGAATATTTCCGCGTTACCTTATTCATGCGCTTTGAGAGCCGGTGGAAGTTACAATTATCTTGTCGTTAATGGAATTAGACGACTAACTGATAGGGAGATGTTGAGATTACAAGGATTTCCCGATGATTTTAAAATTAATATTCCATACTCTCAGGCGCGAAAGGTGGCAGGAAATACTGTTACTGTACCTGTAATTGAGGCCATAGCCGCAAAAATGCTCCAAGCACTCAATGACAAACAACCAATAAACCTTTAATTCAGACAATATTATGGGATATATGACAAGACTTGAGCGATCTTAATCAAGGAGCAATCACCTCAAAGTTTAGGGATTATTCATGGTAAGATTTTGTGCTCAATAATACAATTTATGTTACCGTTTAATGTTTTTTGATGATAAATGATTTTTCGTTAAAAAGAGACTTTTACTTCATTGGTAATACGCATGACTGATTCTTGTTCAAATCGGCGTTTATACTCCTCAATAATCTCCTCTATTGCCCGCTCTTTCTGGGCACTTATTTCATAAATTAAGATAACAACCTTTGATTTTTCCTTGACAAGTTCTCCATTATTACTTAAATATTGACCTTGGGTATCTAACACGGTTAACCCTTCTTTAAATCGGGGTGTGATCACTTTGTTTAAAAATTTTTGCCATTCTGTTTCTGAGATTTGCGTACCATTTGGTTTATTTAAACCAAAGTAAAGTTCATCTTTTATTAGTGTCTTAGCACGCGGGTTAATTGTAGCTGTTTCTGGCTGTTTTGCCACAACTACCGGGGGGTACGAAAGAGGCGCGATCGCGAGGAGACTGACTAAGAAAATTTGGTTGATGAGTTTCGGGGTGGAAAGCATTATTTAATCTCCTTCTCTTCCTTTTCTTCCCTCTGTGTACTCTGTGCCTTTGTGGTTCAAAAAAAACACACAGACATAATCACAATAGCACTATCATATCAAAAAAAATATCCCTATTTTCGGGATATTTCTGGGAGATAAATAGCACGATCGCGCATATTTCGATCGCGCCATTCATCGGAAACGAGAAGGTTAGACAAAGCCCGAAAAGTAGGGACACGGCAGTGCCGTGTCCCTACTTTTCGGCAACAAGAGACGATACCTCAACCTAGCTCATCACAGGGGATTGAACAACATCAGCACTTTTTAGTGTTTAATGTTGTGTTTATCATCGGAACTTTTGAATGCATCTGCGACAGATCCATCATGTTTTTTGGAGTCTTTTTTGTGCTTTTTAGTCCCATCGGATGTTGCCTTGGGCTTTTTGGCTTCTTTATTGCTTTTTTGCTCTTTTGACATAAGATTCTCCTATGGATTTGATTTTTATCTTTACCTTGAGCTCTTTGATCGTTGCCGATCGCGTTCTACCGGATTAAGCCCAAGGGCAGATAAGGGTAAATGACATGATCAACGCGTCTTAAAAAACCGGCATTACTAAAAAAATTATTGACCAACTTAAGTGTAACATAATTTTCTGGGAAATGGTGTTGGATTTGTCCTAAAAAGATTGACATCTTTACATTTCATCATATTTCCCGAAAATGATGATAGGATGCGGAAGTGGTTGCAGCACCCACGCTCCGACGCTTTTACTACTAAGGGAATTAACCTATATTTTCGGTGATCTCAAATTCTGCAAAAGTAATATCCACCAGGGAATTTTAATATTAGGTATAAGTGCTGCATACTTTCTGAGTGGGGGGAAGGCAAAGGGTATCAGGAAACTTAGAGAGCGTAGGGATACAGCCCGATCGCGCTTCTCGTCAAAAAGTCCATAATGTTGAGCCAATTCCGCGACTATCTGCACCTTACCTGTGCGACTCATCACCTTGGGATCAGCCGCCAGAGACGCGATGGCCACTGCGTGGCCGGCCGCGCCGCTGCCATCACACGTCCCGTAAGCAGGGGAGTTTCCCAGTTATAACGCTCTCGAAACCCAGAACTTTGTGGATCAGTAATATCCGCGTCATTCATTTGGGCCACGAAATCAGAAATGTGTTCAGTGCCCACAATGCCCGGCCAAATGGAGAGAGAAGCCACCTGATAGGGTTTAAGTTCAACTGCCATATCCGCGGCTAAACGATGGCCCTCCGGGCCGTGCGTAGCACGATCGCAGGCTGATTTCCCCGCACCGTAGGGGACACCAAAAATATAAGACATACCGCCCCAGGAGGAGATGGTACAGATCAGCCCTTGCTCACGTTGTGTCATCATTTTCGCCGCGTAAACACTCGCGATATAGTGACTGCGAAGCCCAACATTATTGCAAGCATCCCACAGACTGGGATCACATTCCCAGAAAGGCTTACCAGAAGTGTCTCTTAAGGCTTGGACTCCTGAATAAGCATTATTGACGAGGAGATCAAGATGTCCGTGATCGGTTTGAAAGCGATCGTGCTACGCACGGCCCGGAGGGCCATCGAAGAGTAAACGAATTTGCTCATCGTCGCGGTGATCAACTTGTACGGGAATACATACCCCACCCGCGCTCTCAACGGCTAATTGGGTATCCTTGAGGCATCCTGAGATACTATTACTGGCCTGTGATGAGTCAAGACTACGGCCTGTGATGTACACTGTAGCCCCGGCTTCCCCAAGCGCGATCGTGCTACGCACGGCCCGGAGGGCCATCGCGATTCCTTTGCCAATACCCCGTGTCGCACCTGTGACTAATGCGATTTTGCCCTCAAGCTTTTTCATTATATATAGCACGTCTAAATCGATTTGTAGGGGTAGTGCCCCCGTGCCTACCCCTGATCAATGGGGGCCGGGGGGATTGCCCCTACTTAATTGTACAACTCATTTAGACGTACTATAGTTTTCTATTTTTCAGCTTCCTTAGTCATTATACTGAGAATATGACTGTTAAATATCAAACAGAGAAATCAAGGGCAAAACAGTCTAAAAATCTTGTCGATTGGGAGAAAAATCATGTCAAAAATATTGATGATTATTCTAGTTTTTCTGTGTGGTAGCCTCTTTACCTTATGTGATTCTTTAAGTGCCAATTGGGGAAAAACGGGAGATTTCAAAAGTCTGATAATTGTCGCTTTTCTTTCTCCGACAACTTACCTCTTATTTGGTTTTTTGAATCAGAAAATGAATCTGGGTATTGTTGGCTCTTTAGTTAATCTAATCATTGTCATAGGCACTGTGTTAGTCGGGGTATTTTATTTTCAAGAGGTTTTAACGAAAACCCAATTAGTCGGACTTGTTTTTGCTGGTGTTGCTATTGTTTTACTCAATACTTAAACGGCTGACATGAGAAAAAAATTGATCGCGTTTCTCATTCGGGAAAAAGGTGAGACAGAAAAAGCGCGATCGGTAAATTTTATCAGGGAAGAATCTCACCAAAAATAATCAAGATAACTTATAGATGCTCATGCCAGTCAAAAAAATAAAGTTTAGCCATACCGCATTTCTTCTAAAGGCTGATCGGCATCTTGAGGATCAAAAGTCTTTAATTTTAAAGCCTGTAAAGTCAACAGCCAAAGATACAGTGGATTCAACAAAACATATCGCTTCCATAACCGTTTTGGCTCCATTGCCAAACGAAATAACCATTCCAAACCTAATTTCGATAAAAACTCAGGAGATTTCGCTAAATTACCCGCATGAAAATCATAGGCAGCACCCACAGCCAGCAGAGGCATAGATAACTCATCTCGATATTCATAGGCCCACACTTCTTGTCGAGGACATCCTAAACCGACAAATGTAATCGCCGCCCCACTATTACGAATTTGTTGCACAATTTCCTGTTTTTCTTCCACAGAAGTTTGTCGAAATCGAGAAGCCTGAAGTCCCGCGATCTTTAACTTAGGAAACTTACGACGCAAATTTTCTGATAAAGTATCAAGAACCGAAACTTGAGAACCATATAAGTAAATTGGGAGACCTTCTTCAGCCGCTCTTTCACAGACTAATAACATTGTCGTTGGTCCACAAACCCGATCCGTTAATGCAGTTTTATGGAGTAAATTTAAAGCCCATCTTACCGGTTGTCCATCAGGCAATACTAGATCAAAATGATTCAGACGATAGCGATGAATTTGATCCTGAACTCCCGTCATTACACCATGCACAGCTAACGCGGAAACTGAAAAAGGTTTCTTTTCTTTTGCGGCTGTAATAATTTTGTTTACCGCGGCTTCATAATCGAGAGCATTCACCAAAATGCCCAGAATATTTTTTTTCCCTTTATCAATCATTGACTACCTCTTTCCCGTAATATTTGTAATTTTTACCCACGCTCCTAACCTCAACTAAAAAAAGTGGCATTCACCCCCTCTTTCTGCCCAGATTGGGCAAAATAAACCTCTATTTGTGATACGAAAAATTAAAAAAAGTATTGCGACAGTCCTTCTCTTGGGTTGAGCCACATGGGACTAAACCTATTGTTGCTATGGCTGCATAACTTTTCCTAAATCGTATTACCTAGAGATGATCCGTGCCCTGATTGCTTTTAGTCTGGTTGAGATGGAACTTGGGTAAGCATTATAGCATAATTGATCTTGGGGAAATAATTTTCTAGTTAAGTTGTCGCTCTCCTTGTTAATGTGTCATAATCCATAAATCAGGGCTATTTCATTCTCATAAAGCTATCGTCTGACAGGGGGGTAAACTGCCGTCTTATCGCGAAAAGCCTCACCCCTTATGACTACATATTAGTATTTCAGTCGGTTTTACCGACTTTTACTATTAGACTCTAACTTGAGTTTCTGACGGGTTATGCAAGAATGAAACAGCCCTGTTCATCAATAGTAAAATAAATAGTAATTCGGAGAAATAGTTATGGACGACTTTGGCGTGATTATTGGCTGTTGTGACCAAGATTTTATGTTAGCCCAGGGGACTTGTGCTAGTCTGCGTCATAGTTTGGGAGATGTGCCTATTTGTCTGTTGGTTGATGGTAGTGCTTCTGCTTTTCCTGTCAAGGCTATGCAGAAAACTTATGGAGTGGAAGTGCTTGATCGTCAGAGAGTTTCTAATGAGTTCCTCCGAAAGAACAGTTTTGGATGGGGTTTGACGAAGATGATCGCGTTTTGGGAAAGTCCTTGGTCCAATTTCCTATTCTTAGATGCAGATACTATTGTTTGGGGAAATGTCTTAGAAAAATTTGGCAATTTTCAAGATTTTGATCTAATTATCGACAAACCGCCTTACAGTTATTCGGATGAATCTGTTTCTCATTGGTTTTTTGATATTAAAGGTGTGGAAAAGTATTTCCCTAATTTTGATTGGCGAAAATATCGTGATAATTATTTCTGTACTGGTACTTTCTTTGCTAAACGTAATGTCTTTACTTTGGAGGAATATCAAGACATCTTAAAATTTATGTCAACACATCCGGGTATCTTTAAATATGGTGAGATGGGATTGTTAAATTTTATGATTTTTCGCGCTCTTCAGGAAGGAAGAGCTCGTGTGGCAATGGAAGATATGCAGTCCTTAATTCCTGACTATAATTATGGGCAATTGGAAAAACGTTTTCCTGTGGATGAAAATGGGCCTGTTTTTACGGAGGTAGAGGCTAATGTGATTCATTGGTCCGGGCCTAAACCGAGTTTGTTTCGTCCAGATATTTACGCGGCTCCTATGACTTTCTATCGCCGTCAGTTTGTGCGGGATGCTTGGGATTATAAGGGTTGGGGGGCTGATGCTTCTCTCAAGAAGGAAGATTTGATGCGATATGTTTTTCTTTACAAGAATAAGATTCGCAAAAGAGTCAAGAATTTTTTATCTAAGAAAGGGTAAAACTTTATCTGTATTAGGGCTTTCTCTCACTTCTTCTGTTATGGGGAGAAGGCGATCGCGTGGGAGTCTTCTTAAGTCAAGAAACCGGGTTTTTCACCCAGATTGAGGGTTTAAAAAAAGTATTTTGCTGAACAAACCCGGTTTCTACGTAATTCCTTAATTACCTCTTTGCCAAATATTAATTTGTCCGTCCCATCCCCCACTAATAATGAATTTATCATCGGGACTCAACGCGATGGAATTAATATAACCTTTATGAGCTTTTAATGTCCCTTTTAACTCCCCAGAAGCCAGATTCCAAAGTTTAATCGTCTTATCCCAACTACCACTAATTAACGTTTTTCCATCTCCACTAATAACTATAGACCAAACTCCATCATTATGTCCCTTAATTGGTCGGATTAATTGCCCTTTTTCTGGGTTCCATAAACTAATACTTCCATCGGCATTGCCACTGACGAGCATTTTACCATCGGGAGTAAATACTACGGATAAAACGGCTAAAGAACTTCCCTTAAGTGTCTTAATTAATTGACCCGTTTTGGCATTCCATAATTTAATTGAACCATCTTTACTCCCACTGGCTAATATCTTTCCATCGGGGGAAAATTTTACGGTATTGACTAAGGTGCTATTCCCTGTTAATGTATGTAGTAACTCTCCTGTTTCTAAGTTCCAAATTTTGATCGTTTTATCCCAACTTCCACTCGTGATAAATTTCCCATCGGGACTTACTGCTACCGATACAACGGCATCAGTATGCCCTTTTAATGTGCGTAAATTTTCCCCCGTTTCTAGGTTCCAAATTTTGATAGTTTGATCGTCACTTCCACTGACTAAAACTCCCTTTGACTGGTTCGGGATGGACGCGATCGCGATACTATTGACAGCATCTTGATGAGCGCGTAAAGTTTTCACTAATTCACCCTTGCTCCGATCCCAAAGAACGATCGCGCCACTACTATGAGCGGTAACAATGTGAGAAGAAGACACCGCGACGGATGTCACCACCCCCGTAGGGCCCTGAAATTCCCCTGCTAAGGCAAAGGTCATTTTTTCCTCTTTTCCGGTTTTCACGCCCTCCTGCGGCTTTCCAGGGGCGATAGAAGAAACATTTTTACTGCCAGAAGGGGTAGGAGTCGCGACATTAGGAACAATGGGAAGCGTTACCGTGGCGCGCCATTGCCAAAAACGATTGATCTCAATACCCCCCGCGACAATGCGATCGGAGTTATCCTCTAACTTGACAATGCCATTAATCGCGACAATTTGCCCGTTTTCCCCCAATACGGGACCGCCACTCATGCCCGCTCTCACTAAGTTACTATAGATTAAAGTGTAACCCTGCCAAGGGGATTGACGACTCGTAACTTTGCCTTCACTGAAGATAAACACCGTTTTTTGCAGAGATCCGCCGCCCGTTGGCCATCCGGCAACATAAACGGGATTTTCGGGCTGAATTTGGTCGGAATTGCCTAATTTTGCCACAGGATAGTTATCATTACTACTAAAGGGCGCGATCGCGAGATCAATGCCTGGTACACGACGAATCAAACTATAATAAACCGTGTGGCGTTTACCATCGGCCGTGATCACTTCATAATCTCCGGGTTTATTGACAACGTGCCAATTTGTCAGGATATAGTAAGTATTTCCCTGTTTTTCCACGATCGCGCCCGATCCGCCTTTTGGGCCTTCAATGCGAACGGTTATTTGTTCCGCGATCGTGTTAATTTCTGGGGGAGAAAGGGCTATGGCACTACCCGCACAAGACGTGAGTCTGTTTTCACAAGATGGTGTCACGAAATGGAGAGGAAAAGACAGCGCGATCGTCTTGAGATTAAATAATAAAATCAGGGGAATGATGGGGAAATTCATATTTAACGTGCTAATATACTGACATCTTGTTTGATTATGTCATATTTTTCCCACAATTTCAGGACAAAAACATGATTTATTCTCAACTTCAAAAAAGTTTTCTGACGACATCTCTTATCGTGACTCTCTGGGGTTGTAATTCATCATCTCCCACGACAAATTCTCCCAATAATCAAACTACTAAATTTGTCGCGATCACTCAAATTGTGGAACATCCTGCCCTAGATGCTACCAGAGAAGGAGTAAAAGCGGAATTAACAGAAGCCGGTTTTACCGCAGGAAAAAATCTCAAATTAGAGTGGCAAAGTGCCCAAGGAAGTCCGGCAACCGCGGTGCAAATAGCCAGTAAATTTGTCAGTTCAAATCCTGATGTGATCGTAGCAATTTCCACACCTTCAGCCCAAGCGGTTGTTGCCGCGTCGAGGGATAAAATTCCGGTAATTTTTACCACCGTTACCGATCCTTTAGGAGCAAAATTAGTCACAAATTTGGCCAAACCAGGGGGAATGGTAACGGGAGTTAGTGCCCTTACTCCCATTGATAAACATTTAGATTTAATTAAAGAAATAACTCCTAATGCCAAAAGGATAGGAGTTATTTATAACGCGGGTGAAGCTAATTCTCAAAAAGTGCTGCAATTACTGAAACAAGAAATACCAAAACGGGGTATGACTCTCGTGGAAACAACGGTTTCGCGCTCAAGTGATGTCGCGACGGCGGCTCGGAGTTTGGTAGGCAAAGCTGATGTGATTTATATTCCTACGGATAATACAGTTGTCTCTGCTTTAGAGTCGGTTATTCAGGTAGGAAATGAGAATAAATTGCCAGTTTACTCTGGTGATAATGATTCGGTAAAAAGAGGCGCGATCGCGTCTTTAGGTTATAATTATTATGATATAGGCAGACAAACGGGTAAGCAGGTGTTAAAAGTATTAAAAGGGGAAAAACCGGGTAATTTATCGGTAGAAGATCCTCAAAAAATAGAATTGTATCTCAATTTAAAATCAGCGAAAACGATGGGTGTAACTTTTACCGATGCTCTCAAGTCAAAAGCCAATAAATTAATTGAATAAAGGGCGAAGCATTGGCCAATATACATTTCTGGTATCATTTTCATCTGATCGTGGCCAAAGCTTCTACTACGCTTTGTATGTTAGGATATTCTTAACTGCACAAACCCATTCCTTTTATTGCATCTTCCTTCTTCCTTCTTCCCTCTTCCCTCTTCCCTCTTCCTTCTTCCTTCTTCCCTCTTCCTTCTTCCCTCTTCCTTCTTCCTTCTTCCCTCTTCCCTCTTCCTTCTTCCCTCTTCCTTCTTCCTTCTTCCTTCTTCCTTCTTCCTTCTTCCCATGACAACCGTAGCTTTTTTTGATGCCATTGAAATCGGATTATTATACGCGTTAGTCGCGTTAGGAGTCTATTTATCCTTTCGGATATTAGAATTTCCAGACTTAACCGTTGATGGTAGTTTTCCCTTGGGAGGAGCAGTTGCCGCGACTCTTATTATTAAAGGAGTTAACCCTTTACTCGCGACAATAATGGCTTTTTTCCTAGGCACGATCGCGGGATGTTTGACAGCCTTTCTCAATGTCAAATTGAAAATATTAAATCTCTTAGCCAGTATTTTAACCATGATCGGGCTGTATTCGATTAATTTAAGAATTATGGGCGCACCCAATCTATCATTATTAGGACAAAACACCATTATTACACCCATAGAAACGGCATTAAAAAACATTCCAGATTACCTGCTGCATCCCCTTTGGTTATTCATTATTATCATGGTGACAAAATTGGGATTAGACTATTTTTTAAACTCCGAATTAGGGTTAGCACTGCGGGCAACAGGGGCGAATTTTGGCATGGCAAAAGCCCAAGGAATACCGACAGATAACATGATCATATTAGGAATTGCTTTGAGTAATGGCTTAGTGGCATTAGGAGGCGCGTTATTTGCCCAAATATACGGTTTTGCTGATGTGACAATGGGGGTAGGAACAATTGTTTTTGGACTGGCTTCTGTGATTATTGGAGAAACTTTTTTATCGGGAAAAACTGTAAAAATTGCGACACTTGGTGCTATAATCGGAGCCGTCATTTATCGTCTGGCAGTCACGATCGCGCTCAATGTTAATTTCTTAGGATTACAAGCTCAGGATCTTAATTTAATTACTTCAGTTTTAGTCGCAATTGCTCTGGTTTTACCCCAATATCATTATCGCCTTAAGACAAGATTTAAAGGGAAAAATTAATAAGGTAGTGCAGGCTTCCAGCCTGCTTTCGCTCTCATGGGGAAAAGTAAAAATCCCATAGTCTATGGAATGGAAATAAAATAACTTGACGGGAGCATCTCCTAAAGATAAATTGGTAGTGGGTTGGCGTTGGCGTAGCCCGTGTGCGGAGCGACTCAGCCTGTGCGGAGCATCGGACGTCTCGCTCCCTAGCCCGATCCCGCCTTCGCGAGACGCTCTGATGCTCCGCAGCTACGCCAACCCACTACGGTTTTTTTTGCTTCTTTGAGATGCTCCCTAACTTGACTATGGGGTTGGTGGTTTCGCCCATCACGGAAAGCAGGCAAGATGCCTGCACTACTTTATTCATGTTTCATTCCTATTTAATTTCTCTAGTATTGACAAAAATTAACGAGTATGTTATACTCAAAACATAAATATTTTTTGGTAAAATAGTGAGAAAAAATTACCAATAAAATCATAAGTAAAATATTGAAAATTAACCGATTTTTGATGGTTTATTAATAATGATTCAAATTGAAGATATCCAACTAACTTTTAACCAAGGGACTCCCCTAGAAACCCAAGCCTTAAAAGGAATTAATCTCACCATTCCTACGGGTGAATTTGTTACCGTTATTGGCAGTAATGGGGCGGGTAAATCCACTTTACTTAATGTCATCAGTGGTGATATTATTCCCCAAAAAGGACGGGTTTGTATTAATGATCAAAATGTGACAAATTGGCCATCCCATCAACGGGCAAAATTAGTGGCACGAGTCTTTCAAAATCCCTTGGCTGGCTCCTGTGCTAATCTGACGGTAGAGGAAAATTTAGCCCTCGCGTATCGACGGGGAATGACACGCGGTTTAAATCCGGCTTTAAATAAGTCCTTAAGGGTGGAATTTCAACAACGTCTCGCGAGTTTAGATTTAGGTTTAGAAAAACGTTTGCGCGATCGCATGGGTTTATTGTCTGGGGGGCAACGTCAAGCGATTAGTTTATTAATGTCAACTTTAGCCCCTAATCAAATTTTACTTTTGGATGAACATACCGCGGCTCTCGATCCCAAAACCTCCAGTTATATTCTTAATTTAACTCGTCAAATTGTCGCGGAAAGAGGCTTAACAACTTTGATGGTGACACATAGTATGCGTCAAGCTTTGGAATTAGGCGATCGTACCCTAATGTTACACGAAGGAAGGGTAATTTTTGATATCTCAGGACGCGATCGACAAGGATTAAAAGTCGAAGATTTACTCAAGTTATTTGAAGAATTAAACGACGATATTCTTGCCGATGATGCCTTACTTTTAGGATAATAATCAGGGACGACTTTAGTCTAAATAGCTGTCGATTTGACTGACTCTGAAAAAACCGGTTTCAGGGGGTAAAAAATTGACGAAAATGACAATTTTTGGTAAAGAAACCGGGTTTAGGCATAACTCCTAAAATTTTGTTGAATTACTCCTCTTCCTCTTCTTCCTCATCATCTTCTGATTCAGCATACAAATCAGCTAAAATTTCCGCGACAATTTCTTCCACTTCTTCATTGGTAAATCCTAAAGACTCACCGATGGCTGAGATATATTCATATTCCTCTTCCGCAATTTCTCCATCCACTTGCGCCAACAACACCGATAATTCGATCGCGACTTCAGCTAAATCCTCTGAATCCTCATCCTCAATATCGGTATTTTGAATAGTATCGATCGCGGCATTAAACAAAGCACCAAGATCCAGCTTATCCTGTTCGATCACGCGTGTGATTTTGTCAAAAATTCCCTTAGCTTCCTCTTCAGTAGAAATTTCGACAAGCTTTAAAAATTCAGCAATTAACTCAAACTCTTCAACCGAAGGCGTACCGTCAACATAAGTTTGAATTGTAGCTAGTGCCACAATGCCTTCTATGGGTGTTAACTCTTCTGAGTATTCAGCATCACTATTGATAACGGCTGCATATTTACTCATTGATATTTTATCCTTAATTAATGGCCGTGGTGATTCTACCACAATTAAATTTAATTGTCACCCCTGCTTTATAGAAATTTTAGATTTGGATCAAAGAGAAACCGGGCTTCTCAAGGTGGCTTTCCTAAAGAAACCCGGTTTTTTTTAATTTTTCGATCAATTATGCCAGATCAAACAACAAGAATTGACTGCTTTCATCCGCCGCGATCGTCAGTATTTCTTCATCACTAATCGCGACAGCATCCCCCGCGTCGAGGGATACTCCATTCGCGGTAATTTTACCCTGTGCCACTTGTAGCCAACCATGACGATTAGGCCCAAATGAATGAGATAATTGACAATTATCCCTTAAAAAAGCTCCATATAAATCCACATCTTGATGAATTTTTAATGCTCCATCTCGTCCATCTCTTGACACTAATAAATGCCATTGATTCGGTGTATCTTTTACCTGAAATTTACGTTGCTCATAACTAGGAGTCAAGCCATTTTTTTCTGGTAAAATCCACATTTGAAATAAATGAACTCCCTCCGTTTTTGAAGGATTAAACTCACTATGTTGAATCCCCGTCCCCGCAGTCATCCGCTGTACTTCCCCCGGATGAATAATTTCTCCATTACCTAAACTATCCTTATGTTCTAAGGCCCCTTCCCAAACATAAGTAATAATTTCCATATCCTGATGACTATGAGTAGGAAAACCAGCCCCAGGACTGATACGATCCTCATTAATCACTCTTAAAGACCGAAAATTCATAAATTTAGGGTCATAATAACTCGCAAACGAAAACGTATGATAACTATCTAACCAACCATGATTCGCGTGTCCGCGATCGGCACTTTTCCGAAGGGTAATCATTATTTAACTCCTAAAGAATCGCGAGATAAAGAAACCCGGTTTCTGAGAGTTTCTGGCTCAAAGGAAAAGGGCGGGTAAAGAAACCGGGTTTCTCTGATAAAATTAGCTCAAATCAAAATTGCGGGAAAAGACACCCCTAAAGAAACCGGGTTTCTCCATAGCTACTCAGGAAAATACCTCAAAAATTGTCTTACAACTTGGTATGAGCACCATCACAGAAAGGAGAATTACCCGTCGCTTTACAATTACAAAGGGCTACCTTTTTTTTCTCATCAACTTCAAAGGCTAAGGGAGCAAAATCACTCCCTTTATGAGCACCATCACAAAAGGGTTGATTTTTTGATTGACCGCAAGAACACCAATAATAAGTACCTGCTTCCAATTCGAGAACAACTGGTTTTGTATCAGCAATGACGGGTTGACTCATGGGATTTTCCTTAATTAATTCTGATCTGGTTTGGGATATTTCTACTTTAAACCAGATAGGGTTAAAATGGGAAGTATGCACTTTTTTGGAACCTAGTACCCAAAAGGATACTATGCAAGTTAAAGTAGAAACCGAGAAACCCAGTTGTCCAGTAGAACGAACCTTGGATGTCATTGGCGGCCGATGGAAAGTCTTAATTATCCGCGAATTATTTCAAGGCGTGAGACGTTTTAATGAGTTGCAACGTTCTTTACATGGGATCACACAAAAGATGTTAACTCAACAACTACGAGAAATGGAAGCTGATGGAATTGTCCATCGGGAGATTTATTTACAAGTTCCTCCAAAAGTGGAATATTCTCTCACTCCTCTGGGTGAAAGTCTCAAACCAATTCTTGAGGGAATGCACGAATGGGGACTTAAACATATTCACCAAATCCCCGCATAAAAAAGAAGGGAATTGTTGATCAAAAACAAAATTTTTGTTCTCAAATTAGCAATTCCCTATGTTTTTTGGTTTAAAATAGAGTAGTCCTTCTCAAATATTGATTTCTATGCCCCCCCGTTGGCCTCGTCAACCCGATCGCAATGATCCCGCCTATCGTCGTTTAGATGATCGCATGAATTTTGCTTTTCATGTTGCCATTTTTGCTGCTTCTAATTCCGGTTTATGGTTTTTCCATAATCTTCAAAAAGCTAATTGGCCTTGGGCTCTTTGGATCACTGGTGGATGGGCTTTGATCTTATTTGCCCATGCTGTTTATATCTTCCTTCTCGCCGATTATTCACCTTTAACAAATAAACAAGGATGATCACTATGAAAAAATCCGCAAATTCTTCAGATATTGAAGCATTAGCCGCGGAAATTGGGGAAAATATTTACATTGATATCGCGAAATGGCATCTTTATTTAAGAGATGCCCATTTGCATACCCCGATCGCGGAACAAGTTTATCCCCTCTTCAGTAACGGACCCTTAGAAGAAAATCAAGTGTTATCTATTTTGCAAGCAATTCTTGTTAAAATTGGTGGTGGGAAACGGGAGTTACCCTTAGCTGATTTATTGCCGATGCAATGTCAAGTTCAATTAATGGATTTATTAGAGGAATTTCAACGCAAAATGTAAACTTTAAGGTGAAAAGAAACCGGGTTTCTCTTCATTTTTTGGTAGGTTGGGTTGAGCACAGCGAAACCCAACAAATAGACATCACTGTTGAGTTTTGTCTGTGTTGGGTTTTGTCTGTGTTGGGTTTTGTCTGTGTTGGGTTTCGTACCTCAACCCAACCTACTAGCACGTAAGGCCTAAAATATTGGGTTGAAACCTCAAAAAGTAACGAATTAAAGAGGCATTGGTTATATACCAACCCAGCAAATTAGGTCTTACACGGTACTACGAATTAACTAATAATCGAAATAGGAATTTTATCGCCGACTTTTACATTTAATTCTGCCGCTCTTCCCCCTTTTAATTCTATCACTTGATCCACTTCAACATTTGACCAATAACTCGGACAAGAATCACTTAAACAAGGGGGGACATTCACTAAAATTTGCTGAATTTCTCCATTTCTTAAAAATATCATATCTAGGGGAATAGTCACATTTTTCATCCATAATGATATCACTTGGGGGGGATTAATGGGAAATAACATCCCCCGATCGCGTGGTAAGTCATCACGATACATTAAACCGATGGTTTGTTGTTGCACCGTTTGTGCGACTTCTAAATTGATATTTTGATTAGCAAAAGTTCCTTGGGCTGTAATGGGTAAAATTTGACCGATTTTCATAAAATCCGAAGGCTCTAGGGCAATATTTCCTGATAATAGCGCGATCGTGTCTCCTGTTACTTTATCGGAGATCGCGGTGGCTCCGGGTCCTTGAGAAATAGTGAGATTATCAAAACTTAAATTATTTTCTAAAACTACGCGATCGTGCCCTTTAGTAAAATCCAGAAAATGATCAATAGCCCCCGGATTAGGATGATTATCAGAGAGGACAAAAAGATCATTACCCGTGCCCCCCATCATCCAATTTGCCCCCTCATTTCCCAGGAGCAAATCATCACCTTTACCACCCAAAAGAGTATCATCACCTTTACCACCAAAAAGAGTATCATTGCCCCCATTTCCCAAAAGGAAGTCATCACCCGCGAGTCCCTGAATCTGATCATTACCTGACAACGCGTTAATCCTATCGGCGTTAAAAGTTCCCTTGAGAAAATCAATACCCGGAGTCCCCTCAATATAACTCATTATACCACCTCTCAAATCCCATAACCATTTTACTATTTTATGCTACAATACATATTTATATGATGAGGATAATCAGTGTAACAAGTGTATGACATTCCCTCTCCGAAGGATGAGTAAAAATTGGCTAATTACTCAACTAAGTTGAGCATAAGTTCTGATTAATAGGACTTATGCAGAAACAGGGTTTCTCCACCTAAAATAATTATGGCTTCCTCCAGAGTATCACCGGAAACCCGGTTTCTCAAACCAAAATAACTAAGATTAGTTTACCTTAATTATAACCAGGAAAGGACATCTATGAAACTCCTGTTAGTAGAAGATGATGAAATGATCGCGATGACTCTAGCCCAGGTTCTCACTAACTATCATTATACAGTAGATCAGGCCGCCGATGGTCAAATCGCGTGGGAAATGGTAACAAGATATCAATATGATTTAATTTTGTTAGATGTAATTATTCCCAAACTTGATGGAGTAACTCTTTGTCGTCAATTACGTTTCTCTGGCTATCAAATGCCCATTTTACTATTAACGGCCCTTGATAGTAGCTGCGATCGCGTGAACGGTTTAGAAGCCGGAGCCGATGATTATGTGATTAAACCCTTTAATATGCCGGAATTACTGGCACGAATAAAAGCCTTATTACGGCGAGGACAAGTGACATTAAACCCGGAAATATTAACATGGGAAAATATTAAATTTAATCCCGATACAGGGGAAGTTTTTTATCAAGAAAATCTTTTACACCTCACCCCCAAAGAGTATCAGTTATTAGAGCTATTTTTGCGAAATCCGGGGCGCATTTTTAGTCGTAGTATCATCCTAGATCGTTTGTGGTTAATGGATGACTCCCCCGGAGAAGAAGCCGTCACAACTCATATTAAAGGTTTAAGACAAAAATTAAAATCCTCGGGAATGACTACGGATTTAATTGAAACCATCTATGGATTAGGATATCGTCTCAAACCACTACAAAACAAGGAAATTCCGGCGATGATCGCGGAAAATCCCCCTTTGTCTCAAAATCAAGACTCTATTCGGCAAGCCCAATGTATCGAAAACCTCAAAAATATCCGGCAAAAATACCAAGAATCTTTGCAAGAAAAAGCGACTATTTTTGCTCAGACTCTTAGGCAGTTACAATCGGGAAGCTTAGAGGAAAATTTGCGAAAAAAAACCGAAATAAATATTCATCAATTAGCGGGATCTTTGGGTTCTTTTGGTTTTAGTGATGCCTCAAAATTTGCCAAAGAGATAGAATATATTTTTAAACATAATCCCAATTTACAAGAATCCCAAATCAAGCGATTTCAGGAATTCATGGAAGAGCTAAAGAAAATTATTGATCAATCACCATCCAGTTTATCTCAAAGTATTACCATTCCAGAACCCTTAGAAGTTAATCGTTTTGTTGTCTCACCTCGTTTACTTATTATTGATGATGATCCCATTTTACGAATAAGCATCCAACGAGAAGCGATTTCTTGGGGATATCAGGTAGAGATGACCCCAGATATTGAGGCAGGAAGACACGCGATCGAGCAAAATCCACCTGATATTATTTTACTTGATCTTTCCTTTACCGAAACTCACGAAAACGGGATAATCTTATTAAAAGAAGTACATCAAACCAAACCGGAAATCCCCATTTTTGTCTTGAGTTCCAATAATGAATTAAGTGAGCGGTTAGAAGTGGCACGTCTAGGAGCCAGAGCTTTTTTAAACAAATCCATTCCCATCAAAGAAATACTAAAAATTATCACTCAAACCCTAAATCAAACTACGGAAAACGCGAAAATTTTAGTCGTTGACGATGATCCCCATCAGTTAAGCCTTATCAGAGTATTACTGGAACCCTGGGGATTTCAAATTACCACATTAGACAATACTCAGCGATTTTGGGAAATCCTAGAAATCACCAATCCAGACCTCCTTATTTTAGACATTGAAATGCCATCTTTTAATGGAATAGAACTTTGTCAAATTGTGAGAAATGATGTGCGTTGGACAAATTTACCTATTTTATTTCTCTCTTTTCATTCCGATCCCGAAACCATTTATCAAGTCTTTAGTGTGGGAGCCGATGATTATGTCAATAAACCCATTATCGGACCCGAACTCATTGCTCGTATCCTCAATCGTTTAGAGCGTAGTCAACTGAGGAAAAAACTGGGAAAAAGACTAACCTAAATCGGAATTATCCCAAATTCAAAAGTAGGGTGAAGCATCCGGTTAATAAATTATTGCTAAAAGTGAGAATTGGTAGCCCCTTATCGAAGCATTCTCAAGGGGAATCTGCTATGGGTTGTGCCCATGCGCCAACTAGGATGAAATAATTTGCTCTATCCGATCATAAACATTTCTTTACAAAAAAATGTAGATTCCTCATAATTTCCTCAGATTTATGTTTTATCCTCTAACTAACCTGCCAGAGGAAAGGCCCAACTTAGTCCTCCCTGGGGAGAAGTCGTGATCTTCCCCAGACTCCAGGGAAAGTATCCACTTCAGGGATTAAGCGAAACTGTATTAACTATTTTAACTTATGATCAGGAGAAAGGTTATGAAAAAGATATTAGTGATTGAAGATAATGATTTTCTGCGAGAATCTCTTGTCGATTTCTTAGAAGTTCACAATTTTGATGTTGTGGCAACTGAAGATAGTTTTAATGGGTTAAGAATCGCCCATGAAATGAGACCAGATTTAATTTTATGTGAATCTAATATCCCTATGTTCACGGGTGCAGAAGTCATTAAGGCTTTACGTCATAATTTGAAGACGAGTCACATACCTATTATTTTACTGATCGATGACTCTATTATGGGTTATTTTTACCTGAGAATGGGAGCAAATGACTATTTAGAAAAATCGTCAATACCCACTGATTTATTACCCCAAATTTATGCCCAATTAAAACAGCAAGAACTCTTATGTGTGTAATTTTAAATAATCGTTATTGCCCAGTCAAATCCTTAACGAAATAAGAGATAAAAAAACTTTTTCTTCAGTCAGTTATAATCAGGAAAAATCACGCGTCCTTTTGGCTTCAGAAATCTTACCCAACAATTGAAGGTGGTTTTCCATGCTCTCTGTTTAGTGGTACAGATATTAGTCAACCCGCCCCTTTTTGTAAATTGGTAGTGGGAGCGTCTCGCTCCCTATTATATCCCTAGTAGGGACACGGCACTGCCGTGTCCTAAATAAACCCGTCCCACTCGGTTTTTGAATTAAATGAATCATTAGTTTCTGGATGGGAATGGGGCGGTTTTTTATCATTTTTCAGTGGGTATCAAAGATATCGTTAAACCCGCCCCAGTTTTGGGATAAGAATGGGGCGGGTTTTTATCATTTTTCGGTGGGTATCTAAAGATATCGGTGAACCCGCCCCTACCGGGGAAATGCTACTCTCACCCCTTTTTCCGAAAACGTTGACTAATTCTCTCCACAAACATATCGACTTCTGGTAATTTTAATTTAATCACTAATAAAGCAAATATTCCTAATCCTGCTAAACTAGCAATCCCTAATTCAATTAACAAAAGGATTAACCCATTACTACCTAAAAAGTGTTGAGTTAACTTGAGGGTTCCCCAAGAGACAACCCCTGTGAAAATACTCGCCAGAGTTAACCCAATAAAAGGTAATCCCAATTCTGCCCAAGGTAGGCCATTTAAGCGTTTATCTAACAAAACAATTAGCCAAACCATTGAGATGAGATTAACGGCAACCGTCGCTAAAACTAAACCCGGAGCCCCTAAAACATTCACTAACAAATAATCAAATACCGCGTTCAGAAAGATATTGATAATACTAATCCGAAAAGGCGTTTCCCCATCTCCTAACGCGTAAAAAACTCTGACTAAAACATCTCGCCCTAAATAGACAAACATTCCGATCGCGTAAGCCATTAAAACAGGTGTGACAAATTGAGAAGCTTGTTGATTAAAGGCTACCCTTTCATACACGACTCTGACAATGGGTAAAGCTAATGTCACCATTAAAGCACTAAAAGGTAACATCGTTAAAGCTGTAAAAATCAAAGCCTGACGAATTTTGTCTTTTAATTCTCCCCAATTTTCCGGATCGGTAAGTCGAGAAAAGATGGGTAAAAAAGGCACTAAAATCACATTAGAAATAATGCCTAAAGGGGTTTGAACTAATAACCCAGCATAACCCATCGCGGCGGCCGCTTGGGGAATATAGGAAGCAAAGAATAAGTCCGTATAGACATTAATTTGCAACATTCCTGATGATAGGGTTGCGGGTAACATGATTTTCGTAACTTCTTTGACGCTTGGATCTTTAAAATTAAATCTTAAACGCAGTTTCCCTAAACCTGCTCGCCATTGCGTCCAAACTTGCACTAACCATTGTAAAATCGCACCGATCAGGGTTCCCCAGGCTAAGACTAAACCACCCAAAAAAGCATATTTGGGTTCAGTAATTTTATCGCCTACTTGTAGGGCAAAAATGCCTAAACCGCCAATTAATGCCACACTGGAAAAGAGGGGACTAATCGAGGGTAGCCAATACATATCCGCCGCGTTTAATGTGCCGAAACCAATGCCAATTAAACCCGCGAGTAATGCCATTGGTGCCATGATTTTAAATTGCTGCACCGCGATCGATTTAATGTATAATCCCTCCGAAGTTTTCATTAAACCCGGTGCGACTAAATCAATCATGGGATCAGCAAAAAAGATCAGAAATACTGTTACAATTAATAAAACACCACCGACTAAAGTGGTAATTGTTTCGACTAAAGGAGCTGCTTCTTCTTTCTCTCGTTTCGCTAAAACACTGACAATGGCACTATGAAAGGGGCCGTTAATTCCCCCTAATAAAATTAATAAAAATCCGGGGATTACATAAGCATAGTTATAAGCATCAACCGCGGGACCAACGCCAAAGGCAGCCGCGATCGCGACTTGACGCACTAACCCAAAGACTTTACTAATTAAAGTGGCAACCGCGACAATTCCGGCAATTCCCACGAGGGAACGACTTGACTTTTTCGATTCAGACACAAAAGATAATTAACCCTAAATACTTGACTGACTTAAATGATAAATCTGCCAGATTATAGCATAATATGAGCAAAATTAAAAATAGAGAAGCATTAATTAATTGAAAGATGTCAGATAAGTAAGTTATTTTACTCAATATTTGAGGGTAGTATAACCAACGTTGTTAGACTCACCCATCTTACTAAATTTTATCTTGAGT
>JBEDKD010000364.1:0-9634 GCA_041172365.1 Cyanobacteriota bacterium
GCTTTATAGATATTTAGTAAGCATTCGGTATTATTACTGAAAAATAATATTAATTATCTAGTGTTTATCGAAATATTTGAGGCATTTATACTGTTTGATTTTTATAATAATTACTGGATAAAAAATTACCAAATTCTAAGAAAATTGCATCAGTAATTAAGTAGGTTGGGTTGAGATCACGAAAAGCAACATTGCGTTTTTGTTGGGTTTCACTAGGGTTCAACCCAACCTACAATTATGTAGTTTGTTAATTACGATCGCGTGTTGATGAACTTCAATAAATCCCATACCAACTTGATGAAAACGAGCGTCACTTAACACCAAACCAATTCCTAATTCCTTCATAACAACCATTCATTATTGACACCATAAATCAAGATCAAGGGGGGACTCTTTACTCAATGCTCCCAAAAGCCTTAAGATAAAAAAATCAACCACTTTGGCTTTTTCTGCGATACCATGCAAGCGACACACGCGAAAAAATCCCTCATTAGCTTAATATTAAGCTTAATTTCTCTCTCCTCTACCGTTTCTCCCGTATTCGCGACACCACCACGCACACCCGATAAAGAAGAAATTTGCGACATTCTCATTGTCGGTGGAGGACTCTCCGGCTCCGCGGCCGCCTATGAAGCATTATTATTAGGTCGGACTGTTTGTTTAACTGATATTACAGACTGGGTAGGAGGTCAAATTTCCTCTCAGGGTACTTCCGCGTTAGACGAAAGAGACACTCAACGAGAGCTTTTATTTTATCCCCGTGGTTATCTCGATTTACGCCGTCGCATTGAAGAACATTATGGTAGATTAAATCCGGGGGGATGTTGGGTTAGTTATTCCTGTTTTATGCCCTATGATGGTCATAAAATTCTCTTCCAAATGTTAAAAACTGTTGCTAAAATTGGTAACGGTAAACTCAAATGGTTTCCTAATACAGTTATCAAAGAATTAGACATTTCGGGAACTCAAATCAAAAGCGCGATCGCGATACAATCTCAACCCGCCCCAGGAGCTCCCCCCATCAATACAGAAACCCTTTCCCAAACCATAGAAGATAACTATCAGTACCAAAATTCATCTCGGTTTCACAAAACAATTATCCACTTTATACCCCCAGCCCCAAATCCCAAATCATCCGCCAAAAGTCCGACACCTTGGTATATCATCGAAGCCACAGAAACCGGAGAATTAATCGGACTTGCCGATGTCCCTTATCGGTTAGGAATAGACCCCCTTTCCTATCGAGAACCCTCTTCCTCTACTCCCACAGGCGACCCCTATTGTACCCAAGGTTTTACCTATACCTTTGCAATGGAAGCAACGAAGGAACCCCAACCACATAAACTTCCTTCTTTTTATTCCCAATATGCACCTTATTATAGTTATGAATTGGATCGATTAGCTAGTTTTAACCTAGTTTTTTCTTATCGACAAATTCATACAACACGCCCCGATGAACCCCGTCCGGGTGATTTGGCAAAATGGCCGATTTATCCTGGGGATATTTCCATGCAAAACTGGACTTGGGGCAATGATTATCGTCCGGGTTCTTCCCAGGATAATTTAATTTATACGCGAGAACAATTAGAAGCCACTGGACAATTCAAACCCGGTGGTTGGATGGGTGGACTACGCACAGAGACATTACGGAAAGGCGAAGAAAACGCGTTAGGATATTTTTATTGGTTAGTGACAGGAACAACGGACTCTCAATTAGGAGAAAACATCAAAAAACCTTATCCTAATCATCGTTTCTTGACCGGATTAAAATCGCCAATGGGAACCGTTCACGGTTTATCTAAATATCCCTATATGCGAGAAGGCCGTCGTATTATTGGCCGTCCTACTTATACACAACCTGAAGGTTTTACCGTCTGGGAAGTTGATATGAGTCGCCACAATTATCGAGACGATTATTATCAAAATAATCTCTCGAAAGAGGTTTATCGTAATATTTGGTTAATTATCGCGGGCTTAGATGCGGGTCCTTTAGCCTTAGATGAAATTAGCTTAAAAGATGTGAAACCCCGATCGCGGGCAACCGTTTATCCTGATACCGTAGGAATCGGACATTACGCGATCGACTTTCATCCTTGTATGGCAAAAAGTCCCCCAGAAACCCCAGGAAATAAGGAACGAGAAGGAACGCGTCGAGGTGGTGGCCAGGCCTATCCTTTCCAAATACCTTTACGAGCCATGATTCCCCAAAAAATTGATAATATGTTAGTAGCCGGAAAAAGTATCGCGACGAGTCACACCGCGGCGGCCGCTTATCGAGTTCATTCCTTTGAATGGTCCGCAGGAGCCGCGGCAGGAATTACCGCAGATTTTGCCTTAAAAAATGGTATTTTGCCCTATCAATTAGTGGATGAATTACCCTCTTATGAACCACAGTTAGAAGCGTTACAAATGCAGCTACAAGAAAATTATAATCCGATCGCGTTTCCAGGGACATCAATTTTCAATAGTACCACCTGGCAAAAGTGGAAATAGCCTCCGCGACACCTCACCCCTACCCTCTCTCCTCGGAGAGGGGGAATTAGAAAAATAAATAGATATTTCAGAGCCTTAATAACTATCTCGCAACCCTGTTGGCGGTTAGGACGATATTAATTGCACAAACCCTTAATTTTCTTCCTTCTCCCTTCTTGCTTCTTCCTTCTTCCTTCTCCCTTCTTGCTTCTTCCTTCTTCCTTTCTCCTTCTGCTATAATCAGACTCACGAAAACTTCCTTCTCCTCTGACAAGACAGTATTTTTACTTAGAGAGGAAGGTTTGACCAGCAACAAGCCTAGACATCATTGATACTGTTGGTTCGCGTCTTTCCATGTTTTGTCAGGGTTTTATGACTTTTAGGATTTGAGCCACTATGTTTATTATGAGTTCTGCACCTACAATAACACCTGAACGGTCGACCGTTGTCACTCGCAAACCTTATCCCAATTACAAGGTAATCGTCCTTGATGATGATTTTAATACGTTTCAGCACGTTCACGACTGTCTGATGAAGTATATTCCACAAATGACAAGCGATCGCGCTTGGGAATTAACCAACCAAGTACATTTTGAAGGGCTCGCGATCGTGTGGGTGGGACCACAAGAACAAGCGGAATTTTATCACGAACAGTTAAGTCGTGCGGGTTTAACAATGGCCCCAATAGAAACCGCTTGACTTTAGGATTTCATCTAATATTTAATGGTAGGTTATACCATTTATAAGTTGAGATTTTTGCGGGAAAAATTCGGAGAGAAAAAACAGGGTTCCCCTCTGGAGATTGTGAGAAAAGAAATTGTGAAGAAACGCGGTTTCTGGAAGGGAAACGAGCTCCCCCAATTAAATAACCTACCCTTAATCTTATTTCAGTAATTTTTTGTAGGTTGGGTTGAGCGTAGCGAAACCCAACGAATCTGTTGGGTTTCCGATATGTTAGGTTGGGCAGCATCTCAAAGAAGCCTAAGCAATCCCAATGAGTCGTAACAAATTTAATGTTAAGAATAGGAGTGCGAAGGTATCGGGAGCGAATAGTTTCGGAGCCAACCAGCAAGATACTGACACTGCGAAAACTCTCACAACCTATTTAGGATTGCTATAGATCCCCCAATTAAATAACCTACCCTTAATCTTATTTCACTCTCCCCAATCGTGCTTTAGCCTTTTCATAGGCGGGATTATGTTCATCGAAACTAATCACAAATACCCGTTTAGGTGCGGGGGATTCATAAATTTGATAAACCAAACGATAAGTAATCCCATTCCAATCTATTTCTAAAGTACGACAATCCTTAAGTTTCCCTTGCAAAAGATGATGAGGAAAACCCTTACAATCATAAGGATCGGCACTCAGAATAGGTTGATAAAGTTCCCCCAAATCTTCCCTTAACTCAAGAGGTAGACTGGGTAAGTCTTCCGCATCAAGTTTCGGATGTTTCTGGAAAAGGTATTTGGATTTCATAACCACGTTCTTTTAATCTCTTATTAATTGCCTCTACGTCAAATTCTTTCCCGATTTCACCCACTGTTACCCATTCGATACCATCAATAAAAGCCTTTTCTTCCGGCGTTATTTCCGGTGAGACTCCTTCAGGCAAATTCACACTCTTTGGCCAAACTTCATCAGGAATAGTTAACGCGGTTTCTGCGATTTTTTGAATCCGACGTAATAAATCTTGATGGGCTCTATAATCATGTGGAGCGACATCCAATTCAGTCTCTAAACTTTTCACCAAATAAGCTAAATCCTCAAACACACTGTCTAAAGGATGTGGGGGGATTATTGTTGGGGGTGCATCTATTTGTTGAACCATAATTTTCCATCAATGGTTACTGTGATATTTATTGTAACTCAATTGTATCTGGTGGGGAATAACTTGTAGAGGCCTGAGAGCAACGCGGCTAAAAGGAGAGAAAATTGTGATAGGGAAACCGCAGATATAGGCGAAGCCTTCCCGTAGGGTACGCAGATAAACGCAGATAAGGATAAACACAGATATTTTTGAGATGAAAAAAGTCGCGGTTCTCTATTTCTCTTCTCTGTGTTCTAGTCGGCCTTTGTGGTTCATTTCTGATATGGTGAAACTTGACACAAGTCCTATCTGTATCCATCCCATCTGCGTACCCTACGGGAAGGCTTCGCCTACATCTGCGTACCCTACGGGAAGGCTTCGCCTACATCTGCGGTTTCCGTCAATCTCCCACCTAAACCCGATCGCGCCCCATTGCCCCAGTCAGCCCAAAAAAATTGAGAAGGGACTTGAGAAAAAAGACAGAGGATGATAAAATAAAGGATTGTGACTTTAAAAACACTTTGTAGCTTAATAACCCTGGAGAAAATGGGATGAGTCAGCAGACCCTACACGGCACCAGCCGGAAAAGAAAAAGAGTATCGGGCTTTCGTGCCAGAATGAAAACCAAAAATGGTCAAGAAGTCATTGCCGCGCGTCGCCGGAAAGGGCGGCAACGTCTCGCGGTTTAACATTACACCCCCAGGGTAGATGGGGAATTCGATCCCCAGAAACCATGTTGCCCCAAGAAAACCGCCTCCGCGCTCCCCAAGACTTTAGCCAAGTCTATCGTCGAGGAATGCGTCGCCATTCCTCTCACCTTACCCTAAGAGCATTACGGATTACGACCAAAGCAGTTAATGTCGAGGAGTTAAACCCTCAACGCGTACCGCCTACGCGGATCGGCATATCCATTAGTCTAAAGGTAAGTAAGCGTTCCGTAGTTCGCAACCGGATTAAGCGCCAAATTCGGGCGGCTTTGCGACAGATGTTACCCCGACTGGCACCGGGGTGGCATCTGGTGGTTGTAGTTCGTCCTGACGCGGTAGAGTGCAATTATGCGGAATTTCTGCGAGAATTAGAGCAGTTGTTGGTAGAAGCCGAGGTGCTAGATGGGAATTCGAGAAGATGTCTTTTATGATGGCGGCCCCCATATCGGAGACTTAATCCTTAATATCTTGATCGGGCTAACTGTTATTGGCTTACCCCTGACAGTGGGAGCTATTGTCCGCGCACTATGGTTACGTTATCGTATCACTAATCGCCGTGTCTCCGTGACAGGGGGATGGATGGGACGCGATCGTACCGATATTGTTTATTCTGAAATAGTAAACATTGTCACAGTACCAAGAGGTCTGGGAATATGGGGAGATATGGTAATTACCTTGAGAAATGGCAACCGCTTAGAACTCAGGGCAATCCCCCGCTTCCGCGAAATCTATGATTACATAAACGAAAAAATGTCTCTGGCAGCCCAAAAAACAGGCAGTAGTCGATAAGACGTTAATTAATGGACTTACATCACCGCGCAGTTATTCCTGATTCAGTCTCATAGACAAAACAGAATAACTGCATCACACACTTTCTGTAAGTCCGATGGGAGAAAAATATACCCCCATCGCCAAATAGTCTAAAGTAGAACAACTCAAAGAATCTCAGTTAAATCAAAGCGAATGGATTTTGGTATCTCGTTTCTTTCCAATAACCTGATGTTGCCGATCTTAGATTTTTTCTATGGGATCGTGCCTAGTTATGGTTTAGCAATTGTTGCTCTTACGTTAGTGGTTCGTTTTGCACTGTTCCCCCTTAACGCGGGTTCATTGCGAAATATGCGTCGCATGAAAGTCGCGCAGCCTTTGATGAAAGAGCGTGTCGAGCAAGTGCAAAAGCTCTATAAAGATAATCCTGCCAAACAGCAGGAGGAAATGAGCAAAGTTTATCAGGAATTTGGCAACCCCTTAGCGGGATGTTTCCCCCTGTTATTACAAATGCCGATTTTGTTTGCTCTCTTTGCCACATTGCGGGGTTCGCCCTTTTCGGATGTTAATTATAGTGTTAACGTCCAAATTCTCCCCCAAGGACAAATTGAGCGCATTCAACCTCAAGCTTTTACGACTCCCCCCCAAAATATTTTCATTGCTGATAGTACCCACTCTCCCATTGTGGGAATTATGCCTGGGGGTTCCCAATTAGTTGTTGGTGAAAAAGGCAAAATTGAGTTTCAAACTGTTGAAGGTAAACCCTTACAAGATTTAGCTTCTCAATATAAGCAAGAGAAGAAACTTCAACCCCGTTGGAAAGTTATCAAAGGGGAAGATCGTGTTCAAGTGGATGAACAGGGTAATATTATCGCGTTACAGGCGGGTGAAGCAACCGTTCAAGGAACTATCCCTGGTATTGCTGTAGATACAGGATTTTTGTTTATTGATGCTTTGGGTCGCGTAGGCGCGATCGATCCTGATGGTAAGATTCATTGGGATATTCTGTTTATGATCGTTGGTTTTGGTGTGAGTTTGTACATTAACCAATCGATCTCAGGGCAAGGCCCAAATGCCTCGCCCAGTGGGAATCCTCAACAGGATACGATTAACAAACTCACTCCGATTATTTTCTCTGGAATGTTTTTGTTTTTCCCCTTACCCGCGGGTGTTTTAATGTATATGTTGATTGCCAACATATTCCAAACTGTTCAGGCATTTATCCTCTCCAGAGAACCGTTGCCAGATAATCTCCAAAAAATTGTTGATGAGGCTGAGGCGAAAGCCAATAAAGAAAAGGGACGTAATACCCTTCCTTTTGAGCCTGGTAGTTCCAAGAAAAAGGCTTAAGTTAGATGAGTGATGATATTATACAACGCGGAACAGAATGGTTAGAAGAATTTCTGAGTTTATCGGGTCTTCCGGCATCGGTAGTGGCGCGTGATGAAGGTGATTCTTATTGGTTGACGATTGATCATAGTCAACTCACTCCTGAACAAATTTCAGCTTTAATTGGTCAAGAGGGTGATGTTATTGACGCGCTTCAGTATCTTTGTAATACGATGCTGAATATTCATCTCGAACATGGTGAACAAACGGCTTATACCATTGAGTTAAATGGTTATCGCGATCGTCGTCATAAGGAATTACGTTTAATGGCGGAATACGCGGCCGCGCAAGTGCGTTTGACGGGGGTTGATTTTGAACTTAAATCTTTATCTTCTCCCGAACGTCGTCAAGTTCATAGTTTTTTAAGTGAATATGATGATATCGAAACTTACAGTCGCGGAGAAGAACCCGATCGCCGTTTAGTTGTCAAAGTTAAAATTTAACAGTTGACTGGGAAAAATGAAACCTGATCGGGTTTCATTTTTTCTTTTTGAACTCAAATTTAATGGGGGTAATCAAAAAATGGACAAGATTTTTATTCCTAACCTCTTGAATAAGCCTAATAACAGAGAGGTGATTCAATTTGAGGAGTTTTTACCGGATTTGGAAACCCTCACTCCTGTCCGCGGAACGATTAAAATTACGCACCAAACGACTTTTTTAGAAGTCAGCGCGAAGGCTGAAGCTATTATTACTTTAACTTGCGATCGCTGTTTACAGCAATATAATCATCGGGTGACGCTGAAAAATTCGGAATTTATTTGGTTAGATGAAAATGCGGATAAAGTTGATGTAGTGGATGAGGAAGAATTGGAGATGGAGGATTTAGTGGAGCGTCTTGCCCCTAATGCTGATTTTAATCCGAGTGAGTGGATTTATCAACAACTTTGTCTGGAATTGCCCTTAAGACAGTTATGTGATCAAAGTTGTCCGGGGATTAAAATTGAAGACTCCGCGACTAATTCTGATGGTAATACTATTATTGATAGTCGTTGGGCTTCTTTAGCCTCATTAAAAAAACAATTGTCTTGAGGGTAATGGGGAATGGGTAATGGGTAATGGGGAATGGGTAATTAATAATTAACAATTGACAGTTGATAATTATTAATTGTTAATTGTCAATTATCAATTGTTAACCCTCTTCCTTCTTCCTTCTTCCTTCTTCCTTCTTCCTTATTCCCTCTTCCTTCTTGCCTAAATTAGTATGACTTCTGAAAGAGCTGTTGTTAAAAATGTCGTAATTATTGGCGCGGGAATGGGGGGACTAGCCACCGCGATCGCGCTTCGTGCCCAAGGAATTAACGTCGAAATTTATGAAGAAGCCAAAGAATTATTACCCATTGGTGCGGGTATTACTCTTTTTCCCAATGGGTTAAAAACTCTGGCAAAAATTCAACCGGATTTAGTTGATTCTCTGATTTTGTCAGGAAGTGAAACTCAAGGGGTAAATTTAAAAACGAAAACCGGACAATTATTAGGGAAAAATGAGATTTCTTTAAAATCTCGTTATGGTTTTCCCATGTTAAATATTCGTTGGTCTCTTCTACAGAGTATTTTGGTGAGTGCCTTACCAAAGGATATTATTCATCTCAATTATCGTTTGATAGACTTTCACCAAAATGATGAAAATGTTGAGGTTTATTTTGATAATAATAAGAGGATTAATGCGGATTTATTGATTGGTGCAGATGGTTTAAATTCTAGTATCAGAAGTAAACTTTTGCCGGATGATAAACTGCGGTATGGGGGGAGAATGTCTTGGCGATGGGTGATTCCTTATCAACATGAATTGTTATTACCAAATGAGGTATCTTTGATGACTTCATCGGATGGTAAAAATGTTATGTTAATTGATGTGGGTGGAGGTTATATTTTTGCGAGCGCGGGGGCTCTTTCTCCTGAGATTTCTCTCTCGGAAAACGGGATTGATATCAAAAATAGGGTTTCAAGAGAGTTCGCAGATTGGTGTGAGCCTATTTCTGATATTATAGACGCGACCGATCCTGAAGATATTGTCGAACGTCCGATTTTCGATCGCGCACCTGTTTCGCGTTGGAGTGAAAATCGAGTGACACTTTTAGGAGACGCGGCTCATCCAATGGTACCCTCTTTAGGACAGGGTGCAAATACCGCGTTTGAAGATGGTTATATTTTGGCACAATGTTTGTGTCATAGTTCTAGTATTGAGGACGCGATCGGGCTTTATGAGGAAAAACGGGTACATCGTATACAAGTTATTCAATCTCGCAGTGCATTAGAGGGAATTCGCGCCTATGATCCCGATAGTGATAAATATTTACAAGGAGTAATGAGAGAGGCACAAATGAGTAATAATGAATACGAAGATTGGCTTTATAATTATCCTTTAACATCTGTATAAAGTTTATATCTCTGAAACTGGGTTAAGGGAGCATCCCGATGGTGTAAAAAGCCTTTTTTGGGGAGGGCGTTGGCGAAGCCTCTGGGCTTGTCTCGCGTGTGCGAGGA
>JBEDKD010000365.1:0-3541 GCA_041172365.1 Cyanobacteriota bacterium
ACAGTCATTACCCCTGTTTTTGCCAATACATTAATCTCCCTTAAACCTCTGTTTTATGTAGCATCAAGGGGACACCATGCGGATATTGGTGGAATTACCCCAGGCTCCATGCCACCTCATAGTAAAAGTGTCACAGAGGAGGGCATTTTATTCGATAATTTTCAACTGCTAAGTCAAGGGAAACTACGGGAACCGGAATTATTAGAGATCCTCAATTCTAGTGAATATCCTGCCCGCAATATCCCTCAAAATTTAGCCGACTTACAAGCGCAAATTGCCGCGAATGAATGCGGGGTAAAAGAACTTTTGCAAATGGTAGAGCATTATGGATTAGAAACCGTAAAAGTCTATATGAAATATGTGCAAGATAACGCGGAAGAATCCGTCAGACGAGTGATTGAAGTGTTAAAAGATGGGGAATATCTTTATCCGATGGATGGGGGCGGCCAAATTCAAGTCAAAATTACCATTGAGCCAGACTCTCGCAGTGCCAAAATAGATTTTACCGGGACATCACCCCAACAAAATAACAATTTTAATGCTCCCTCCGCCGTGTGTAAAGCCGCGGTTTTGTATGTATTTCGCACCCTCGTTGATGATGATATTCCCTTAAATGCTGGATGTTTAAAACCGTTAGAAATTATCATCCCCGAAGGATGTATGTTAAACCCTAATTATCCCGCGGCAGTAGTAGCCGGAAATGTGGAAACTTCCCAAAATATTACCGATGCTTTATATGGGGCATTAGGAATTATGGCCGCGTCTCAGGGTACGATGAATAATTTTACTTTTGGGAATGCGAATTATCAATATTATGAGACAATTTGTGGCGGCTCTGGTGCGGGTGCAAATTTTCCGGGGACTGACGCGGTACAAACCAATATGACTAATTCCCGTTTAACTGATCCAGAGGTATTAGAATGGCGTTTTCCGGTGTTATTAGAAAGTTTTGAAATTCGCGCTAATAGTGGTGGCAAAGGTAAATATGATGGGGGCAATGGAGTCCTTCGGAAAATCAAATTTCGGGAAGGAATGATCGCGGGAATCTTATCAGGACGACGCGTAATTCCCCCATTAGGCTTAAAAGGGGGAGAAAATGGCAAATTAGGTCAAAATTCGGTGCAACGCGCTAATGGTGAAATTGAGTTATTAGGAAGTACGGCTACAGTGGAAATGGAAGCCGGAGATATTTTTATGATTGAAACTCCTGGGGGTGGTGCTTGGGGATGGGATTGAGGTTAATGGTGACATCCTAGAGACACGGCAGTGCCGTTTCTCTACCTGGGTTTGAATCTATCTAAAAAAAAAGGGGCCTAAGCCCCATGATCAATCAAATCATTTTCATCTCTATCATACATGAAAAGTTAACAAGTTGCAATCTAAGGCAGAGACGAAACGAGATGCCCAAAATCCTCGCGAGATTAAACACGAATCAAATTAATCCCAATATCGCGATAGCAGGCATCGGAAGCGCGATGCCCGAAGGGCTCAAGGAAGCTATCGCGCTCCGGTGAGGTAAATTACTCTATAGCAAGTCTAAATCATTGATAAAGATTTGTAGGGTTAGCGCTCTCGTGCCTACCCTCATCAATCGGGGCAACCACGGGGGGATTGCCCCTACAAAATATTACGATTGAAATAGGATTGCTATATAACCATAAGTGTCAAAAAAAATGTCATCTGCACAACTGAAGCGACAAATAGGGATTTTTGATGCCATCCTGATCGGATTAGGTTCTATTATTGGTACAGGAGTATTTGTCAGTATTGGTATTGCCGTGAATATCGCGGGTTATGGTGTGATAATCGCGATCGTGCTTGCCGCGGTTATCGCGATGTGTAATGGCTTAAATAGTGCCCAATTAGCCGCGAATCATCCCGTCAGTGGGGGCACCTATGAATACGGTTATAAATATTTAAAACCTTGGTTAGGATTTACCGCGGGATGGATGTTTTTATTAGCCAAAATTGCCTCTGCCGCCACCGCCGCGTTAGGATTTTCTGGTTATTTCCTCAAACTAACTGGATTTAACGAAAAATTACTCATTCCCATCGCGTTAATTACAGTAATTATTTTTACCCTAATTACTCTTGGTGGAGTACGTCGCACGAATCTGGCAAATCTCCTCATCGTCACTATCACCCTTTTGGGATTAATTATTTTTATCCTCGCGGGTTTATCCCATACTTTATATTTAACTTTTCCTCCCCTCAATCACTCATTTTCCCCCCTTAACAAGGGCGAAGCATTCCTGCCGATAAGTTATTGGTTAGAAGCCAAGATTGATTACGGGAATGCTTCGCCCCTACAGATATATTTCCCCCTTTTGGATGCTCCAGAGATAGGGTTGGTCTCCCCCCTTGGCTACCCAGAAATAGGGGGTATAATACCGATTTTTAGTGCCACTGCGTTAATATTTGTCGCCTATAGTGGATACGCTCGCATAACAACTATGGGAGAAGAAATAAAGGAACCTCGACGCACTATTCCTCAAGTCATAATTGTCTGTATTCTGATCACCATGTTTCTGTATTTAGGAGTCGCGATCGTCCTGGTTAATTTCCTGCCACAATTATCAGAAACCTTATCAACAGCACCCTTAGAAACCATTTCTCATTATTTTGCCATTCCAGGGATTTCTCAAATAATCGCGATCGCGGCCATGACAGCGATGTTAGGGGTATTACTGAATTTAATTTTAGGTTTATCGCGTGTTTTATTAGCAATGGGCAGACGAAACGATATGCCCAAAATCTTCGCGAGATTAAATGCTAATCAAACTAATCCCGATATAGCCATAGCCGTCATTGGAAGCGCGATCGCGCTTTTAGTCTTAATCGGAAACATCAAAACCACATGGTCCTTTAGTGCCTTTAGTATCCTGATATATTACGCGATCGCCAATCTGGCATCCTTAAGATTATCTCCATCGGAAAGAATATACCCCAAATGGTTAGGATGGTTTGGTTTAAGCGCGTGTTTATTTTTAGCCTTTTGGGTAGAATTAAAAATCTGGTTAATCGGATTAGGCTTAATTATTGCAGGATTAATCTGGAGAAAAGTTTTCAAAGGATAAGCGCGATCGAAGAAAATGGAAAAAGCACAATAGACAAAAAATTGCCCTTGAGCCAATTCCATTTACCCATCATCAAAACCGTGATTAATCGCCTAAACCCAACTGATCACCACGCTTGTATTGCTGATAAGCAGCAAAAAATAACCCCGCGAGGGTAACAAAGATCAAACCCAGCACAATACCAGAAAGTAACGGTTCAACCACGTTGAATCTCCTTAGCCTTAAACATTTATAACCTTATGTCTCACTTTAGAGCATTTTGGCTTCCTTGGGAAAGCCCCCTGTGAGTATCTAACGCGTCAGAGGACATCTGGCTTTTTTGACACTCCCACCCCTAAAAAGGGCATTTCCTTGGTGTCTTCGTGCCTTTGTGGTTCCCTCAACAGAGCCAAAAATGGCGAAGGTATTATTTATGGCATCTTCCCTCTTCCCTCGCCTCCCCCTCTTCCCTCTCTTCCCTCTCC
>JBEDKD010000366.1:0-12352 GCA_041172365.1 Cyanobacteriota bacterium
CCCCAGGAGCACCACCAGCACCCGCGGCGAGTGCCCCTCCCGTACCCGGAGCCAAACCCGCGACCCCTCAAAGAGGTAAAGGTCCCACGGAGGGACACCCTACCTTACGCGAAATAGTCATGCGAGCGAAAGAAGAGGGCATTTCTGATATTCACTTAGGAGTTAATGAAGTTCCCCGCTTCCGCAAACGAGGTGATATTTCTGACGCGGGGTATCCCACGACGGACTTAGATACCTTCTTTAGCTGGATGCAGGAGTGTATGACGGATGAAGAAATTGAATTTTTCCAAAAAAACCTAGACTTTGACGGTGCCTTTGACTTTGGTTTTGTCCGTATTCGGATTAGTGCCTTTGACTCCTTATCTGGTCCTTCGGCAGTCATGCGACTGATTCCCGCGACGATTCTGACGATGGAGCAACTGAATTTACCCCCTGTTTTTATCAAAATTTGTCAAGCTCATAAGGGACTGATTTTGGTGACGGGGCCCACGGGTTCAGGGAAGTCCACGACGATGGCCGCGATGATTGACTATATCAATAAGAATAGTGCTCACCACATTATTACGATTGAAGATCCGGTGGAATTTGTTCATCAAAGTCGTAAGTCTTTGATTAAACACCGGGAAGTCGGCCGTCATACTCTTAAGTTTATCAACGCGCTTAAGGGTGCTCTGCGTCAAGATCCCGATATGATGTTGGTGGGGGAAATTCGCGATCGCGAAACCGTAGAAATTGCACTGAAAGCGGCGCAAACAGGCCACTTAGTCGCGGGAACACTGCACACGAATAACGCGGTGAAAACTCTGAACCGGATTTTGGATATGTTTGGAGCCGCGGAACAACCCGCGATCCGGGTGTCGATCGCGGAATCTTTAGTCGCGATCATTGCCCAATTGTTATGTAAAACCACCGATGGCAAACGGGCAGCTTTCCATGACATTCTCATTAATACAGATGTTGTCAGGGAATACATTCTTAAGGGGCTCAATGAGGAAATTCAACAAATCATGCTCAAAGATACTTTTGAAGGGATGATGACAATGAATAAATCCCTCTATGAACTCTATCAAGCCGGGAAAATTACAGAGGAAATCGCGAAGGACAATTCACCAAGTCCCAACGAGATGGCCCAAATGCTTCGAGGTCGTATCTAAAAATTATACAGAAAAAAACCTCTAAGGGCGGGTTTACCGAAAGATTTGATACCGATCAAACACCTGATTAAACCCGCCCTCACTCACTCCCAACAAAAAAACAGGGTTTATGTTAGTTTTCTGTTGGCGAAAAGGTGGATTTTTAGTTAAGAAACCCGGTGCATAAGTTCTGACTTTTGAGAAGTTTCCGCTAACTTCCCTAAATTAGTTAATAATAAAAAGGACGACAGAACTTGTTCATTTTTAACTTTTTCATACAGGGATTAGGTATTTTTCCTTAATGTCAGATCAATCTACATTTCCCAAATTTTTTAAAGGCATCGCCCTGTTTACACCCGGGGGAGATTTAATTTATTGTATCGATCCCAGTAAACAAAGTCGATGGCATCTCCATCTCTGTGTAATTCTCCAAGAAATCTTAGGTTTATCAGAGCCTCCCCATTTTCTCATACCTTGCTACACCGCGACTATTGATCGATGGTTTGATCCTCAGACGCAACAGGTGAAGTTAGAGGCGGAAACTTATCCCCCAGTGGTACGATATCAACATTTATTGAATGCGGTTTTTCAATGTGGGGATTTAGTTTGGCCGGTACGCGTCCATGATTTATGTAATCCTATGGTGTTGGGGAGTTATTATGAGCAGTTTCCTCAACTGTGGGAAAATCACGATTTAGTCGTACAGGTTCCCCAGCAAGACTCCCAAACAATTCCTGTGAAAAAGGGTAATTTATCCGCCTTGGGTTTGGGAAGTTCTTTTGATGACTCTCTGGCTTTAGAATCTCTTGGTACTCCCACCATTGGTTTACCTGTCTCGCGATCGTCTATAGTCCAACAACCTGATACTCATGGTTATGTTTTGCGATTATTTGTATCAGGTAATAGTGCATTAACGGAGCGGACTTTACAAACCCTTCATCAATTATTAGAAAAGTCTTTAGGGCATCCCTATACTTTAAAGGTGGTTGATGTGTTTAAACATCCCGAAGAAGCGGAGGCAGATCAAATTTCTGCCACTCCTACTCTGATTAAAGTTTGGCCAAAACCTGTGCGGCGGATTGTCGGTGCATTGGATGATGTGGATAAAATTCTCAGACTTTTAGACGCGGTTGAATCTTAATCAAAACAACCTCCTTTTTCATACCATTTGGGGAAATTCATACAGATTTAATCGTCCTAAATATTATACCCCGTTAAAAAAGTAATGTCAAGGTAATATCGCGTCTTTAATGATATCATCTCATGTATTGTCAGGGCGGGTTCACCAATATTCCTATGTTTTGAAGCGACTGGTGAACCCCTCCCTACCCTCGATGGTTTTCCATGAGAGCATCTGTTCAAAATGGTAGGCCCAAATAATTTTTTCTTTCTCTAATAACAGAGATTAAAATTATTAAGAATTCCATGATGACAAAGATTTAACCTGGACATTTGATTTGACTAAAACACCCGGTTCTTTTTGCATAGGTATAGTATCCACAATATCTTTTTTGGCACAATATTTCAAATCTTCATTGCATTCTAAACCGAGAAGACGTTTGCCATGACTCGCGTGATTCATCAATTCATATAACTGATCCTGCCATTGTAAATATAGCGCGATGCTGGCTACGGTTTCATCATTTCCGGCAAAATCATCGAGGGGAATACCACTTTCTCGGAGTAAACTATTCGCGATCGCGCCTGCACAGGCAGTATCTTCTAAAGAATAACTCCCTTCCCACCCAGAGCCAATAATCCAAATCGTTTGGGGTTTTTGGGTGAGCAAATATTCCACAACAGCTTTACGATTAATAAAAGCACCGCCTAAGACAACAGGTGCATCCTTAACCCGCAAAAATGCGCGAGTACCGTTGGTGGTAGTAATAAAAAGACGTTTACCCAAGACCGTATCAGGGGTACAATCAAGGGGAGAATTACCCATATCACAACCTTCCATTTTCGCGCCCCCTCTTTCTCCAGCACGAATACGTTTATCTGCGGGCCATTTTTCACTCTCCGCCATGAGTTGATTAATATCACTAAAGACTTGTACCGCTTCCGCGCCATTATTGAGGGCTGTTACCATTGTCGAAGTAGCACGGAGAATATCAATCGCGATCGCGCAATCAGGGACACCGTTACTAGGTACAAGTTCAGGGGTATGATAGACAAATAATTTCACTGTGGGAGTTTCCTACCATTTAGACTGTCAATACACTATTGTACGATTAATTGTTACCAATTAATTAATGACTTTGGAGAGGGCATCTCCATGACACCCCATATTCTCAAGACTCGGAGAAGCCAGAGCGCGATCGTCGGGTTTCATTCCCGTCTCATCGTCTTAATTAGCCATGAAAATTTATCCTATTTTTTCAACAGGAAAGGAAAACTTACGAACCCCTAGGAATCGCCAAAATTTCCTGGGGTTGGATGGGAAGAAGCAATAGTTTTTTTTCGGCAATACTTATGTAACTTTTTTCCACAGCTAAATCCATAAGTTGCTCCAGAAAATTAGAAAACTCAGATAAAACGATAGGTTTGTCGAGTTCAAAAGTCTTCTCTTCGCAAAAGGAGCCAAAAGAGCGGAAATGACAGATCAATTTTTCACCAAAAGGGATAAATTTTATCACACGACAAGCACTTTCAGTAAAACATATTTCTATAGATTTACCCAGGGCTAAGTTTGCTATTTTTTGGGGAAGTTTATCTAAAATCAAGCAAATATCAGGTTCTAAAAACACCCGTACTTTTTCATCAAAAATTGTGAAAAAAACTTGTTGATTGTATTCATAACAAAATCGGCGAAGATTCATTTCTAAATCAGATAGTTCTCCTAAAGGATCTTCTGGAGGTTCCGTGTAAACTTCAAAATTTATTTCAGCTAATTGAATCTGAAAATGTTCAATATTATTCACTACTTGGACTCCTATTTAATAGTCGTAGAGTATAGGTATCGACAACAGGATAACCACAGTTGAGAGTGCCATCAGTATTTCTTTGAATCAAGGCACAAATAACATTTTCAGTGATAGTGCCATCTGGGTGATAAACTATCCCAATAGGACGATTAAACTTCAATATATACCGACCCGGATGTTGAGGGGTGAGTTTCTCAGCTTTTACCCAATCTTCTGCATTAAGCCACTGTCCCTGACTGTCATTAGTACCCGCGGCTCTCCCCTGAAATCGAAGAGGGGGACGTTTAGGACCATGATAACTCCATATATGATCATAAGCTTTAGTTGATTTAGGATTATCCCACTGAGGTTCAGATCCACTACCCGTCCAGAGAAAGTTACTCCCTACTTGAATATTATGATCTATTATATCTTGTTCGACAATTTCGACAAGTCCTAATGCTTCTTCTCTATTACCACTGTTACTAAAAATGATAATCCGCCGCCTCGTATTGTTATAAATATAAATAAATCCTTGCTCTTTTTACCTAAATTTTATTTTCGTTCTAAGTTAGATATTAACCTATAGTAATATCCTGGTAATTATAGCACATTTTCCTCTAATTTAATGAGAAATAGAGGAAATAAAATGAACCACAAAGACACTAAGGCACTAAGGAGTAATTGGTGATTATTTAAGGTTTTCAAAAGACGGTTGCCCGGTAGTAGGGACAGGGCAGTGCCGTTTCCCTACTTTTTTCGTCCCTTTGTGTCTTTGTGGTTATATTTGACCAAAAATTTGTGGCAATAGTAGATTGCCCTCCTGGGTAGGGGAAAGAAAATGAAACACAAAGACACTAAGGCACTAAGGAGTAATTTGTGATTATTTAGTGTTTTGAAAAGACGGTTGCCCGGTAGAAAACATCATCTCCTGCTGAAAGTTACCTTACTCTTTTTTCGTGCCTTTGTGTCTTTGTGTCTTTGTGGTTATATTTGACCAAAAATTTGTGGTAATAGCAGATTTCCCTCCTGAGTAGGGGAAATAAAATGAACCACAAAGACACTAAGGCACTAAGGAGTAATTTGTGATTATCAAAGGTGCTTCCCCTTCATTGGTAGAAAACATCATCTAAATCGCGGTGAAAGAGCCCTTACTATTTTTTCGTCTCTTTGTGTCTTTGTGACTTTGTGGTTATATTTGACCAAAAATTTGTGGCAATAGCAGATAGATAGATGATTTTCCCTCCTGAGTAGGGGAAATAAAATGAACCACAAAGACACTAAGGCACTAAGGAGTAATTTGTGATTATTTAGTATCTTCAAAAGATGGTTTCCCGGTAGAAAACATCATCTCAGGGTGAAAGCTCCCTTACTCTTTTTTCGTGCCTTTGTGTCTTTGTGGTTATACCATTTTGATAAAAAATTTGTGGCAATAGCACCCAGAGAAGTCAGATCGCGATGTGTGAAACTACCCCCATAATACCATTTCTTGTAGGGACACGGCACTGCCGTTTCCCTACTCTGTCTAATGGCAAAATTATACCGCAAAAAGTAGGATTTTGGCGAAGGTATTGTCCCAGGTTACGCGATCACAAAATTGACCAATTTACCCGGAACAACAATCACCTTTTTAATCTCTTTACCCTCCAGATAACGCTGGGCTAAATCCGACTCCCGTGCATATTTCTCTAATACCTCTTTATCATTAGTAACAGGTACTTGAATCGTGCCACGAGTCTTACCCATAAATTGAATAACTAAGGTAATTTCATCCACTACTAACGCGTCATGATCCGCGATCGGCCAGATTTGTTTATGCACCGATTCATTATAGTTAATCATTAACCATAATTCCTCGGAAATGTGCGGCGCAAAAGGAGCTAATAAGCGAATTAAGGTTTGAACTCCCTCTAAATAAATAGGGGAATCTTTACAAGTGGCATCGGAAAGCGCGTTACTGAGTTTCATCATCTCAGAAACCGCGGTATTAAATTGATATTCTCCTTCTAAGTCCTCAGTAACTTCTTTGATCGCGATATGAATTGCTCGTCGTAATTCTTTCTCGGCTTTTGTGAAATTGGCAAATAAAGTTTCCCCGATCCAAGTCAATCCTTTTTCTAAATCAGCCTTACTTTCTTGTTGAGTTTCAGGATTAGTAAGTTTGGCTTTAATGGCCGATTTTACATCGGAAACTGCATAAAATTTCTCGTTTTTATGCTTGGTTGAGGGTAAATCTTTGGTAATCTGTTGAATTAGATATTTTGTCCATCCTAACTCTTTTAAATTACCTTGGGTGACTCCTTTCGCTTTTACCCGATGGAAACTATCAGAATTAACAAAATCTGTCACTAACCGCCAAACACGATTTAAGAAGCGAAATTGCCCTTCTACATCCGCGTCATCCCATTCTAAATCCTTCTCTGGAGGGGCTTTAAATAAAATAAACATACGCGCTGTGTCTGCGCCATATTTACTCATCACATCTAAGGGATCAACCCCATTATATTTAGATTTAGACATCTTCTCATAGAAGACTTCTAAGGGGTCTCCTGTGTGGGGATCTTGGGGATTATTAGGATTGATTTCTGAGGAGGGAATATATTTTCCGGTGATGGGATTTTTATAAGTCATCCCCTGCACCATGCCTTGTGTTAATAAGCGTTGGAAGGGTTCATCAAAATTTAATAAACCCCGATCGCGTAACACTTTAGTAAAGAAACGAGAATACAATAAATGTAAAATCGCGTGTTCAATTCCCCCGACATATTGATCCACGGGCATCCAATCATTTGTCAGAGCAGAATCAAAGGCAAGTTCACTATTTTTCGCATCAGGATAACGCAAGAAATACCAAGATGAATCAATAAAAGTATCCATTGTATCGGTTTCCCGTTTTGCTGGAGTTCCGCAAGTAGGACAAGATACATTTACCCAGTCTTCAATCTTCGCTAAAGGTGAGGGGCCTCGCCCCGAAAAAGCTACATTTTCGGGTAATAATACAGGTAAATCTTTGTCAGGAACGGGAAGAGAACCACACTTAGGACAATGAATAATGGGAATCGGTGCGCCCCAATAGCGTTGGCGAGAAATTAACCAATCTCTTAAACGATATTGGATGCGTTTTTTCCCGAATCCTTCACTTTCTGCAAACTTAATAATCGCGTCTTTAGCATCAGTAGAAATCCGACCATTAAAGTTACCAGAATTAACCATAATCCCCGGATCAATATATGCCTCTTTTAAAGGAGCATCGGCATTATCCGCATCATCTTGAACGATAACTCGTTTGATGGGTAATTGATTTTCTTGGGCAAATTTGAAGTCACGCACATCATGGGCGGGAACTCCCATAACGGCTCCGGTTCCATATTCATAAAGCACATAATCCGCGATCCAAATTGGGATTTCTTCACCCGTAAAAGGATTAATGGCTTTACCTCCAGTAGGAATACCTCGTTTCGGTTTATCTTCCGCGGTGCGATCTAATTCACTTTGTAGAGAAACTTCTTTTACAAAGGCTTCTACCGCGGTTTTTTGTGCCTGGGTTGTCACCTCTTTTGTTAAGGGATGTTCCGGTGCTAAAACGACGTAAGTGACACCATAAACGGTATCAGGACGAGTAGTAAAAACACCGATGAGGGTGTCTTCTCTTCCCACAATCGGAAATTCTAAATAAGCTCCCACGGATTTACCGATCCAATTCGCTTGCATTAATTTCACGCGATCGGGCCATCCCTTTAACTTATCTAAATCATTTAATAACTGTTCGGCATAATCAGTTATTTTGAGAAACCATTGCCGTAATAATTTTCGTTCTACTTTAGCACCTGAGCGCCAAGATTTACCTTCATTATCAACTTGTTCATTTGCCAGTACGGTTTGATCTATGGGGTCCCAATTCACCGCGGATTCTTTTTGATAGGCCAAACCTGCTTGATAAAATTGTAAGAAAATCCACTGGGTCCAGCGATAATAATCAGGAGAGCAAGTTGTTACTTCTTTTTCCCAATCAATGGAAAAACCGAGACGTTGTAATTGTTCGCGCATTTGCGCGATATTTTGATAAGTCCATGTTGCTGGAGGAATACCGCGATCGATCGCGGCATTTTCCGCGGGAAGGCCAAAGGCATCCCAGCCCATCGGGTGAAGCACACGATATCCTTGCATCCGTTTCAGTCGGGCAATGACATCAGTGATGGTATAGTTACGGACATGGCCCATGTGTAGATTTCCCGATGGATAGGGAAACATGGACAAGGCATAAAATTTGGGTTTTTCTGGGGTATCGGGGGTTTTGTCTAAACCTTGTTCAATCCAAGTTTTTTGCCACTTTTCTTCAAGGGATATGGGATTATATTTGGACTCCACGCGTTTCTCCTTAATGACTTTAATCATGCAATATGCTTTTTTATTTTGACATAACGCGATCGCCTTTTTCAAGTTTTGCTGAACTTGGCACTACTTGGGATCATTGCATTAATATATTATTTGTGGTAGTATCTGCCGGATATACACGATCGCGTCTCCTCTCCTTTTTCAGGGGAAAATCGGGAAATTTTATCTCTATGGCAGACAGTGATGGCACACAGGGCGCGATCGTGTTTGAGATGAAAAACGTTAAAACTGCCGAATTAGTCCCAATTCAATGTGCAATGATTGAAAAATATGATGCCTCAACAACCTTCCGCCAAATCCCCAAAGGTATTACCAAACCAAAAGCCAATTAGTGTTTCTTATACTGAAACACTAGGCGATCACTCGGACGAATTACAAACCCTGAAAAAACAAGTCTATTTTCTCAAATTTTCTCAAGAAAATTTAGAAGAAGAATTTCAGGAGTTTTTATTTAAACCATCCATCATTATTATCCGATGGGCTTTATCTTTATTGTTCATTTCTTATGCTCTTTTTGGACTGTTAGACCTCTCGATTGAGCCGAGTATAAGAAATTATATTTTTCTGATTAGATACGGGATTGTCTGCCCTTTCATTTTGATCGCATTCATTCTCAGTTTTTTTCCAGTATTTAAAAAAATTACACACTTGTTGGTGAGTTTAACTTGTTTATTAGCCGGCCTAGGTATTGTGGCAATGGCGGTAATCTTTCCACCAATGAAAGTCGGTTATAATTTTTATTTTCCGGGTATGGCATTGATGATTACCGCGTCTTATTTTACCAGAATAAAAGTGGCTTATTCCACCATAGTAGGCTGGATACTTTCAGGTGTTTATGCTCTGAAATTAATAATTCATGAAGGTGTATTGAGTGTGCCCAATGGAATTATCATTTTGATTAATACCGTCTTTTTTCTAGCATTTTTTAACTTTCTGGGAATGTTTGGCTCTTATTGGATTGAATTATCCGCGAGAATTGACTTTTTACAGCGACGCGCGATCGAATTTGAAAAAAACAAATCCGAAATGTTATTACTCAATATTTTACCGAAAGAGATCGCGCTAATCTTAAAAAATAAACGTCAAACCATCGCGACAGAATTTACCAATACCAGTATTTTATTTGCCGATATTGTCGGATTTACACCTTTATCAGAAACCTTAACCCCTTGGCAATTAGTAGAATTATTAGATGAACTTTTTTGCAATTTTGATACATTAGTTGATAAATATGAGCTAGAGAAAATCAAAACCATCGGAGATTGTTATATGGTAGCATCGGGAGTTCCTACACCCCGTGAGGAGCACGCGGAAGCCTTAGCAATGATGGCTTTAGAAATGATGAATTATATTAATAATTCAACATTTTATGGTGAAAAACGGTTAAATTTACGCATTGGAATTAACTCCGGCCCCGTCGTCGCGGGAGTGATTGGACGGAAGAAATTTGTTTATGATTTATGGGGAGATACCGTCAATACAGCTAGTCGCATGGAGTCCCATAGTCCCATTGGCAAAATACAAATTACTAAAGAAACTTATGAATTAATTAAAGATAAATTTGAATGTGAATATCAGGGAAAAATTATGGTGAAAGGGAAAGGCGAAATGGATGTTTGGTATTTACAGAAAGTGAAAACCCCGTAAAAATAATTGAAAAATTACTTACCCTAATTAGCCTGTAAGGATGACATCGACTCGCGATCGGAAAAAAATTGCGAAAGTATTATTGAAGAAACAGGGTTTTTCTGCCCAGCTAAAAAAGTGATGCGACAGAGAGGTAAACTCCTTTCTCTGTACTTCTTTATCTCCTTTGTGCCTTTGTGTCTTTGTGGTTTATTTTATTTCCCCTACTTATTAAACCAACAAAAAACGAGTTTCTTTAACAATCCCCTCGTCAAATTTTTCTTCTTGATACCCTTTGAATTTCACTCTTAGAGGCGATTAATAACTACCTCCATCAAACCCTGTCGGGGTTTTGGGTAAGGGATTTTAATCCCTAGGGAATCTACCCAAAATTCGCCCCTAAAGGGTGAGATTTTGACAAAGGGATGGGAAAAACCAGAGCCACTTTTATGATCTCTGATTTTTCAAAGGATATCCCCCTTGGGTTGTCTCCACCCATGACTATTTGCTTGTCACCTCCCCGAATTTGGGGAAGCTATTGTTTAAGAAAAGGTGTTTTTTGGGGAACCCGATCGCGCTTTTTGGCTCCAAAGCAATTAAGGGTGTATTACCGGAAAATTAATCCCCTAAATCAGGAAAAACTTCTTTAACCGCGGGATGAACTAACTGATGATTCTGCACATTCAAACCCGATGCTAAAGCTGGATTATTTTCCAACGCCTTAACTCCCTTATTGGCTAATTGTAAAACATAGGGTAAGGTACTATTATTCAAGGCCTGTGTTGCCGTCCAAGGTACAGCCCCAGGCATATTGGGAACTCCATAATGTACGACACCTTCCTCAATATAAATGGGATTAGTATGAGAAGTTGGCCTTAAAGTTTCAATACATCCTCCTTGATCTACCGCGACATCAATAATCACAGCACCCGGGTGCATTTTTTTGACAAAATCACGAGATACTAAAATCGGAGCTCGTTTGCCCGGTACTAATACCGCACCAATGACTAAATTGGCATCAGGAATAACGGCCTCAATTTGTGTGCTACTACTATAGAGTAATTCCACTCTGGAACCAAAAAGTGTTTCCAAATAACTTAAACGCTCTACATTAACGTCTAAAATTGTCACTTTAGCACCCATTCCGACGGCAATTTTCGCGGCTTCTGTGCCGACAATACCACCGCCTAAAATGACAACTTTGCCCGCTTGTACCCCCGGAACTCCTCCTAATAAAACGCCTCTTCCCCCTTGTTGACGTTCGAGAAATCTCGCGCCAAATTGTACGGATAAACGTCCGGCAATAATGCTCATGGGAATTAGTAATGGTAAACGTTTATCGGGAAGTTCTACCGTTTCATACGCGATCGCGGTAATTCCGCATTGGATTAAATGTTCCGTCAGGGTGCGATTAGCGGCCAAGTGCAAATAAGTAAAAAGTAATTGCCCTTTTTCCATGAGGGGATATTCCGCCAGAAGGGGTTCTTTTACTTTAATGACTAATTCGCGATGCCAAGCCTCTTCAGATGTTGGGACAATTTCAGCCCCCGCGTGTATATAATCATCATCAGTAAAACCCGAACCAACACCCGCGCCTGTTTCCACAAAGACACGATGGCCTTTTTCGCGACATACCCGGACACTGGAGGGACTTAATCCCACGCGAAATTCCTGATCTTTAATTTCTTTGGGAACACCGATTTCCATTGATATACTCCTGAGTGTTTAGTGCGATTCGTTTCTGCGAAAGTTCTGGCATGAAAAGTCAGTAACGTAGGCAGAGTAAGGCTTTCGAGCCTTAACAACTTGGCAACAATGTAAGTGAGGGTTGGGAACAGGGTAAAACCAAGTTCCTATCAAAGCCCAAGTCTTGCCCCACAGGTGCAGTGGTGAAAACATAACCCCTACGGTAGCGACTGATCCTCAATCCGTAAAGCGGGGTTAAAAGAATACATGGCTGATAGCCTAAATCGGTTATGTATCCAGTAAGAGTCTATGCGTAAATGAGCCCGCAAGGGCGTTGAAGATACGTCTGAACCATCGTGACAGGAAACCAGCTAAAAGGCTGATAAGCTGGAGCCAAAAAGGCAAAAGGATAAGGTAATGGCAACTTGAACTTTGACCATTAAGCACTACCTATAAACCCGGTGGAAAGTATCACAGCTAAGGACTCAACCAATTGTTGTTAGGAACGATGTTACCCCCGTATATTTCTTTGGGTGGTCGATACCCAAAGTAATCAATCAAGATGCAACCTCTGGTTATATATCAGGATGTACGGGGAAAGGATTGTGT
>JBEDKD010000367.1:0-4579 GCA_041172365.1 Cyanobacteriota bacterium
GTACTGCCCCTACATCGGCACTGGGCGGGCACGGGGGTACTGCCCCTACATCGGCACTGGGCGGGCACGGGGGCACCGCCCCTACATCGGCACTGGGCGGGCACCGCCCCTACAAATCCGGTTGGGGGTGGTATTTTTTTAGATGTAAAGGCTCTTCTTCCCACGCGATGGGATTGTTAAGGATATATTGACGAATTTTTTCCCAAGATTCCTCATCCCGAATAATGTGTTCGTGATAATTTCGCTGCCAAAATTTTTGGGGAAAAGGTGTCCAACCTAAGTTGGCAACACCATGTCGGTATTTAGCAGTTGTCAGTGATTTGAAGCGGTGAACCACCTCTGCTAGTGTCATGGCTTGATCAGGGCGATCTCCTGAAATATTGTCTGGTGTCAAAATAATAATTCCGTGAAAGTGATCTGGCATTAATACGAAAGCATCCACTTCTACACCTGAATAATGCAATGGCAATTCATTCCACACAGTTTGCACCATCAATCCTGGTTCGCTCAGATATATTTGGCTGTTGCGGATTTCTCCTAATTTATGTAAACCACCATTAATGCAGATAGTGACAAAATAAGCTCCGGCTTGAGAATAATCATATCCCTTGAGGCGAATAGAACGCCGATGATGTTTAGCAGGGTCGTACTTCATGATAATTCAGTTGTGATGTCAATTCGATTTTACTGTAGGGGCGGTGCCAGAGTGCCCGCCCTCGTCTAGTTCAGGGGCAACCACGGGGGGATTGCCCCTACAGGTATATTGGACGCGATCGCGCTTGATCCCTTGTGATGTCAATTCAATTTTACTGTAGGGGCGGTGCCAGAGTGCCCGCCCTCGTCTAGGGGCAAGGGGGGATTGCCCCTACAGGTATATTTGACGCGATACGGCTTCATCCATCAGCATCCATCAGCGTACCCTACGGGAAGGCTTCGCCTACATCTGCGTTTAGGAGCGGTTAAAAAAAGCACGATCGCGCCCGGATGGGGAAAGAAAGCGCGATACGGTTTTATGTGAAAGGAAAGCGCGATCGCTCTTTCACCCAAAAACTCGATCACGCTTGGCATGGAAGGAAAGCGCGATCGCTCTATCCATAGTAGAATTTACTCTGGGTTGTCCTAGTGCTATAATAGGCCAATAATATTTATTATTAACAATTACTCAGATGGCGCAAGCTCAAGAAATCTCAATTTCCTTACCTACATCGTTAGTCCAATTTATGGAGAGCTATAAAATTGCCAAAGGATGTCAATCGCCCTCCCAAGTAGTTGAATTAGCTTTAGAATTATTGCGGAATCAAGAACTAGAATCCGCTTACCGACAAGCTTCTAGTGAAATTGACTCTGCCTGGGATATAACAGTTGCCGATGGATTAACCGATGAAACGTGGTGAAATTTACTATGGGAATGTTAGCCCCGTGGTTGGCTCTGAAATGGATAAACGCCGTCCCGTGCTAGTAGTAAGCAACGATGCAAATAACCGCGCCGCCGATACAGTTACAATTTTACCAATCACTTCTAATGTCACTCGCGTTTACCCTTTCGAGGTTTTAATCAATCCAGAGGATAGTGGTTTACCCAAACCTTCCAAAGTGCAAGCGCAGCAAGTACGAACGATTTCTAAACAGCGCCTCGGTGGGGATGCTGTGGGAAACTTGAGCCCGGAAGTGATGCAATTAGTAGATGCGGCTCTCAAACTCCACTTAAAGTTAGATTGATTTCCTCACGATACGGCTTCATCCATCTGTCTTCATCTGCCTTCAGGAGCGGTAAAAAAAACACGATCGCGCCCCAATCTCTAATTTATTTCTTTTTCTGATATGATAAAGTTTGACAAATTCAGCGATTGATGATGAGAGCATCAATTCTTATGTCTAGGGGGAGATGGGGACGGAATTTGAGAAGACGCGATCGCGTAAAATTCGAGAGTGTCAACTTTAGTCGGGAAACGCAAATCCCGTCCGTGGATCGCGGATATACAAGCCGAGCACTAAGGAATCCATAACCGTATCCCATACAGGAATCATGCGATCAGCATCATCAACCCAGTATTCAAAAGTAATCAGACATTGAACTCCAGAGCCCAACCCAATCGCGATTCGGGAATAAGCTTCGCGGTTTTCTTGAGGATCAATAAACTTGATTTGAGTCCAAACAACGCGAGCCGTTTGGCGCTTAAATTGAATAATTTCCCCTTTCTCAATGGGGTTGCGCTGATCATCTCTAACCACTTGCCTTAATAGGGGAACTAGGGGAAAATCAGGCCAGTTGCCAGGGGGCAGTAAATTAAAAGAAGCTTCTAATCGAGCATCATCCTTTGGTGGCTTGTTATCGAGAAACCGGAATGACTTCTCATCCGGTTCAAAATGCCAAGTTTCGGGGACATCGAAGCGCAACGCGCCTCGCCCAGCCACGAAGATCCGATTTCCGGGGTTTGATTTCCAGTTATGATCTTCTTTGAGCTCTAGGGTTTCCTTGATCCATTTGAGATTATGTTTTTTGGGTTTAGACATAGCCGCGATCGTGTTGACTTCTCTTTATTTTGCCTTAAATGGAATGGAAGTGACAAAAGTCCCCGACAAATTTTCCTCATTGAGTTTCTCTGATAACCTATTATCGTGCTATTGGGCGCGGTAAATAGTTGAGTAACTGCACAAACTCTTTATTAATTATCTTATATCCGTGCTCATTGAGATGCAATTCATCACTTCGATATTCTCGCCTCATCAAGCCCTGCTCATCGGCAAGAAGAGAGAAGGCATCAAACACGATAATTTTCTCTCCTGCTAAGGTGGCAATATCAGAATTAACTTCTTTAACTGCCTGATTCACCTCATCGGACCAAAAAAGTTTGCGCTCAAGGGGAACTTCCCCAGCCGGAAAAATAGTGCTTATTATCACTATTGCACCCAAGTCTCTTGATTCCTTTACTATTCGCTCTATATTCGCCCGACAATTCGCAATAATTGATTCCCGTCGTTTGGGAAACAATGCAATAGTTTTCAAATCGTTGATACCTACTTGGAGAACAATGATATCAGGGCGAAGGGGGCTGACGTGATATCTAAACCGTTGAATTGTTTGTACTGATGTTTGTGAGCCGATACCACGATTAATGAACTCATACCCATTGACATCGGGTGATGGCCAACTAAAGGCTCTGGAGTCACCCAATAAAACTACACGCGTTTGATTGGTATTCGTTTTATTACGCGGGTTTGTTTCTAGGGGATAATTGCCCAATCCGACTGGATCTAAACGGGTATCATTAAGTTCGATATAATACTGTTTCGCTCGATTATAGAGAAGGAAATTCAAAAAAAGTGAACTTCCCAAAACAGTCAAAATCAAGGCTATTTTTATCATATTTATTGTCAATTAAATCAGCTTATTTTTGTTGTTTATGATAAATTGTTACCTATTATTTGATGATACACAGGTAGTAAAGCCACATATCTAAATTAGAATTGATCTCACTTTCACTGGTCATTTCTCTGCCAGTTTTCCATGAATATATCTTAATATCCCTAAAATTAGATTCTAATTGTTTGAGCTGTTCTCTGGGTCTAACATAATAGGTATTTAAACGAAAATTGTGTGATTCGTCTTTAATGATTGCATATTCAGAAGCTTGTAAATATTTAAGATTAATCGGAAAATTAAAGGCGTGCATGAAAGCTAACATCACTAAATTAACATAGGAGCTAAGAGGGTTAAAACTTATCTGTTTTTTCCAATTAAAAGCTCGTTCTAAACCGATGAGATTATGGGTTGAGAAGAAAAAATATCCTCCTGACTTGCCTACCCTGCGAATTTCTTGAAAAACGTTCAATCGCTCCGAGTGAGAAATATAATCAATACCATTAAAGCTGAACAAAATAAAATCGAAGGAATTGTCACTAAACTTACTCATATCTCTGGCATCACAAACTTCAAAAACGGGAGGATGAGATGCTCTGGAAAATCTTTTTTGGCACGCGGCAATCATATTAGTAGAGTAGTCTATTCCTATATATTCTCCTACTAATTGAGAAAAATGTTGGGTTGTGCGTCCCCCTCCCACGCCAATGTCAAGCATTTTCATACTGACTAATTGATTTTTTAGAAGTTCAAGAATTGTCGCTTCTGCGGGCTGTAGTGTTCTCAATTGTGCATAATGTTGGACAACACCACGGGCTGTATAGGTTTTCTTATTATTGTCGTCAACCATTGGCAATACTGCCTGAATCAGGCATGGGAATTAGGGCATCTTTGATCATAATCTGAATAGGAGAGATTTGATTGACTCGATCGCGTCCTTGAATAAACCCTGAATAAAAAGCGCGATCGCGCTTTTTGGGGATCTGTGGTAAGGGCGACTGATCGGGTACTCGAAGGTGAGAAAGGGAAGAAGCGCGATCGTCGGCGATAACGGTGCGATTGAGTGGCGAGAGATAGGAGCAAAACGAAGCCAGAAAACTCTCCCCTTGTTAGCTCCCTTAAGGGAAATAATCCTAATCTTATTGACAAACAGTCAATAAGATTGATAGAATTGATCACAGGAATCACGATTCTGTTTAGTGAAGTACAGTGATAACG
>JBEDKD010000368.1:0-15704 GCA_041172365.1 Cyanobacteriota bacterium
ATCGCGGTACATTTTGTCGGGGCGGGTTCACCGGAATTTATCCCAATAACAAATAACCTTAATAAACCCGCCCCCACTCACCACTGGGGGCGGGTTTTTATCATTTATTGGTGTTTGTCAATGATGTTGGTGAAAGATCCCTACCATGTTTTTTGGTTTTTTTGTAACCGCAGATAAACGCTCCTAAACGCAGATAGGGATAAACGCAAATGGGGATAAACGCAGATGTTTTGTCGGGTGGGTAGCCATAATCCGACACCACAAAATTTATTTTAAAAATAAAAAAAGAAAATAAAATTAGAGAAAATTTAAAATCCCCTTGACTGACGTCACGAACTACGAGAAACTTAACATAACTGATTGGTAGCCTGCGGGAAATGATAACTTTTGTAAAGTTATGTCCCATCTTGTATCAATTCATCACAATTGATGTAGGGATATTCCCGATGCCCAACAAAAGAAGCGACTTGATGAGGCATTCTCTGGGCTATCCAGATGCCTAATCCAGTTTTATAGTCCCCATTCTGTCAGCAAAATTATGGAAACACTAGAATTTGTCATTTATCCTGATGGCAGAGTGCAGGGCGCGACCTGAACTGGTCGTTTAGTATGGACAGCCGACTGTCCTAGGGGATTCACACCCCCTACCCTCGCGGAAAGTACCGTATTGCGGTATGGTCACGCCCTAGTAGGAAACGAAAAAGGCGGAATGCAGACCCCGAAAGTAGCCTAAGCTGGCAGCCTAAGCCAGTTAGGAGCAAGAGGGAAAGTTCTCCAAGGTGAACGAAAGTGAACCACCGTTTAAACTGCGTAATCTGCCAACGAGCCAAATAAGGCTGACAGGCTCGAACCAAAAGGTAAGTGGGTGGGACTGATGGTCCTGCATCATCAATCCGTGTGAACAAAACTCCCACCGCAGGATAGGTGGCATCCTAAAGAGGACAGAAAAACTAAGCGATACAACAGGGTAAGCCCCACAGAGTCTATGGGAAAGTCGAAACCCATAGTAAGCCGACCGCAAGGAAAGCAGAACCCTCTGGGGGGTAGAGGATGAGGCAAAAAGCGAATGCCCTTCTGTAATGGAGGGGATAGGGAATTATGCCCCTGACCGAAAGGAATAGCAGACTTGCCTTGGGTCTTATAAGAAAGAGACCAAACAAAGAGACTGAATCTGAGGATAAGTTAGATGTCGCAATTAAATGCAACAAACGGACTAAAGAAGCCACTTGAGGACTGGAGCCATATTAATTGGCGAAAAATCCACAAGGCGGTTAGGAATCTGCGTCAAAGAATCTTTCTTGCGAGAAAACTTGGTAACTGGCGGAAGCTGAGAAGTCTCCAAAAGTTAATGTTACGAAGCCGAGCCAATTTACTATTAGCTGTGAGGAAAATCACTCAGACCAATAAAGGTAAAGCAACGGCAGGAATTGACAAAGAAATAGTCAATACCCCAGAGCAACGGGTGAATCTGGTAAACAACTGGAAAGGTGGTGGACAAAGCCCTACAAAACGGGTAATGATTCCCAAACCTAACGGTAAGAAACGACCGCTCGGTATCCCAACCGTGCGCGACAGAGTCAAACAGGCAATAGTAACGAACGCACTAGAACCAGAATGGGAAGCGGTGTTTGAACCCAATTCATTTGGATTCAGACCGGGTAGAGGTTGTCAAGATGCCATCGGACAGAGTTATATAAGACTACGCAATGGTATGGACACCTGGGTTTTAGAAGCTGATATCAAGGGATTCTTTGATAACATTGCCCATGAATCTATCCTCAATCAATTAGGTAGCTTTCCCAGAAGAGACCTAATTAATGGATGGTTAAAAGCTGGGTTTATCTTTGAAGGAAAATTTAATCCAACAGAGAAGGGAACGCCGCAAGGCGGAGTGATATCTCCACTACTAGCTAACATCGGCTTGCATGGTTTAGAACAATTCATAAAAACCACCAATCCCAAACTAGGAGTAGTGCGATATGCGGATGACTTTATCGTTACTGCTAGAGATAAAGGAAGTCTTGAAAAAGCCCAGTCCCAGATACAGCAATGGTTATCAGAGAAAGGACTTAATCTCAGTTCTCAGAAGACGGTAATCACACCGATGGAAGATGGCTTTGACTTCCTAGGTTTCAACCATCGCCATTATAACGGCAAGCTGTTAATCAAACCGTCTAAGAAAAAAGTCCTAGACTTTTGTAAGAGAATCGGAAAAGAAATAAGAGCTATGAATGGTTGTGAACAAAGTGAGGTCATCAAAAAACTCAATCCTATTCTCCGTGGTTTTGCTAACTACTACAGAGGAGTAGTTAGTAAAGAAACCTTTGGCTACATCTCGTCACGAGTCTGGTATTACCTCTGGAGTTGGGCAAAACGTCGGCATCCCAACAAAAACACAAAATGGGTACGGAAGCGTTACTTCAAGACCGTAAACGGCATTAAATGGACGTTTGCTTGCGAAAGTGAACGCCGTGGAAAGGAAACTTTATTGGTGCTCTACCCTATCGATTACACGTCCATTGAGCGTCATGTTAAGGTTAAAGGAGAAGCGTCGCCAGACGATCCGAGCCTAAAGGAATATTGGGAAAAACGCCATCAAAAGTATGGGAAGAGCTATTGGGAGAAAAATTCTCGCAATTATAAAATCGCTCAGAATCAACACTGGAAATGTCCGGTTTGTGGCGAGTCCTTATTTAACGGTGAGGAAATCGAAACCCATCACATAGTGCCTGTTTTTAAAGGTGGACAAAATGACATTGAAAACCTACGACACCTACATAAAGCGTGTCATAAACAGGTACATTCATCAAAATCCAAGAATAATCGCTTGAAGTAAGGCTTGAGCCGGATGATGGGAAACTGTCAAGTCCGGTTCTTAGGGGAGGGGAGGAGAGCAATCTCCAAACCTTACCCGACAAAAAGTCACTGGTATTGTCGGTGCATCCTGCGCTGAGGTGACAGCCCTTCTCGAAGCCCAACTGGGTTTGGTACTTCATCAAGAGCCCACCTCCGAATATTTTGCGTCAACCCTGAATCAATCAGTGTCGGCGACAACTCAAGTTGCTTTCAGTGATTACTAACACTCCCAATGTCCTTTGGCATTGGGTTTGTTGTAAAAGACATCTCTCCAAAATTATGTCAATCGCAGGCTAATGTCTCAATCGCAGGCTAATGTCTCAATCGCAGGCAGGATGCCTGCGCCACAATAGTTGTTGGAGATGTCTAAAGGGTTTCCCCTTTCGCGCTTTTGAGAGATTTTTTCGGGCTTACGCAGAAACCGGGTTTTTCTCTATTAATTTGTCAAACTGGCCAAAATTCTAGGGCAAAAACACCCGGTTTCGCTGTTGTCTTCGCTCGCATTTTCGGGCGATTTTTTCTAAATTGTCTTGTTTAGTCCTCTTTAATTTTCTACCAAATTGCCATGTCACACTTTAGCCAAATCAAAACCCAAATTCGCAATTTGTCTTCTTTGCAAAGTGCTTTAACTGATCTCGGTATTGACTGGAAACAAGGCCCTAAAGAAGTGCGGGGTTATCGTAGTCAAACTGCTTCTGCGGAGATCGTGATTGAGCAGGATAATGGTTATGACATCGGCTTTGCCTGGAATGGCAATGAGTATGAATTAATCTCGGATTTTCAATTCTGGAATCAATCTTTGTCTGTGGAGCGTTTCCTCAATAAAGTTACTCAGCGTTATGCTTATCATACTGTGGTTAATGAAACCTCTAAACAAGGTTTTCAAGTGGCCGAGCAACAACAAAATTCGGATGGTTCGATCCGTCTAGTTGTGCAACGCTGGTGTGCGTAATATTGGGTGAAAACCGATGGTTTTTTATCCATTGGTAGATACTGGAAATACTTTATTATAAGTCCGCGATCGCGGACTTATTTGTTATTTTAGGACTGCTGCGAGAGGTGGCTATGTCTGATATTTCGGCTTTTGCCTTTGACTCTAACATCGAAGCGCGATCGGGATTAGAACCCGAATTAGGGGGTTTTTTGCGCGATACACCCCAACGCACGGGATTTGAACCGGAATTAGGGGGAATTTTACGCGAAAAAGGCGTTTATGTTGATGAAGTCACCTGTATTGGTTGTAAACATTGCGCTCATGTTGCCCGTAATACTTTTTATATTGAACCAGATTACGGTCGATCGCGGGTTGTGCGTCAGGATGGAGATTCCGAGGAATTAATTCAAGAAGCGATCGAAACCTGTCCTGTCGATTGCATTCACTGGGTTGATTATACCGAATTAAAACGATTAGAAGAAGAGCGTCAGGATCAGATAATTCCCATCGCGGGAGCACCGATCGATCATGCCGCGGTGCGAGCGAAAATCCGTCAAAAACTACGGGGTAAAAAGAGAAATTCTGGCCTCTAAATTCTGGATCTCAGAAACCGGGTTTCTTTGCGATTCTTTCGTTTCCCGCGATCGTCGCTCTCAGAAACCGGGTTTCTTTGCCTGTAGGGGCGGGTTCACCGACCAATTTTCCTAACAACAAATAACCGGAATAAACCCGCCCCCACCCCGCGATATTGCGCCATTGTCAAAAACCTGTAGGGGCGGGTTCACCGACCAATTTTCCTAACAACAAATAACCGGAATAAACCCGCCCCCACCCCACCAATAATCTATGTAATCTGGTTTTTTTTACCGCAGATAAACGCAGATAAACGCAGATGGGATAAACACAGATATTATGGAATAAGCCGAATCGTGATAAATGAGGATAACACCAAGACACCAAGACACCAAGAGATAATATTAGCACAGGTTATTTGGGTTTAATTTTTCACAAGAAACAGGGTTTGGTGAAGGTAAACTTTTGTAACAATTTTTATCGGTTTTTCTGTTATTTGCATAATTATAACAGGTTCCCCCGATATAGCTGTGTACCGATGGATCAGAAACCGGGTTTCTATCGAGAGGCTAATCACTAAGTGGAGATTTTTGAAGAAACCCGGTTTCTCTGAATGAAAACGAAGGAATACAACCATGAATGAACAACGCCTCAACGCCTATCTCGATTTAATCCAACAACTCCTCTCCTGTCCCAGTGAAGATAGACCGCAAATTTTACAAGAGAATCAAGAATTACTTGATCGAGATTTCTCACAGGTTTTATTAGAAGAATCCCAATATTTACTACAAGTAGGAAGAATACAGGAAGCCGAATTTTTAATCAATTTATCCCAACAATTATTGATTCCGGGTAGCCCCCATTATGATCGGGATTATCATAGTTTTTTAATGGAAGTGTTACAAGCAGTTTTAGAAAGTCAAGGAAATCCACAAGTCGTCTATCCCATCCTGGCTGCTAACCAAGATAAACTCAATCAGACTTTAGTTAAATTGTACCCAAATTGGGCTAACAATATTCTCTCGCAAGTTGCACCCGAACAAGCCCCAAACTTTGCAGCAGCTTTTGTAACTTTCAGCAATTTAATTGAACAGTTCCCTCAAGGCAACAGGGGGAGTAACCTAGACATCGCGATTATTGGTTACGAATTAGCTTTAAACATCTTCACCCGTGAGGATTTTCCTGAACAATTGGCAGAGACTCAAAATAATCTGGCAATTGCCTACTCCAACAAAATCACCGGCAACCGGGCCCAGAATATTGATGTGGCGATTCGTTGTTATCAATTGGCTTTAGAAGTCAGAACCCGTGCCGATTTTCCTGAACAATGGGCAATGACTCAAAATAATCTGGGACTTGCCTACTCCGACAAAATCACGGGCAACCGGGCCCAGAATATTGATGCGGCGATTCGTTGTTATCAACTAGCATTAGAAGTTAGAACCCGTAAGGATTTTCCTGAAAAATGGGCAACGACTCAAAATAATCTGGCAAATGCCTACTCCGACAAAATCACGGGCAACCGGGCAGAGAATATAGATACTGCGATCGCTTGTTATCAATTGGCTTTAGAAGTTTACACCCGTGAGGATTTTCCCCAAGATTGGGCAGAAACTCAAAATAATCTGGCAACTGCCTACTCCAACAAAATCACGGGCAACCGGGCAGAGAATATAGATACTGCGATCGCTTGTTATCAATTGGCTTTAGAAGTTTACACCCGTAAGGATTTTCCCCAAGATTGGGCAATGACTCAAAATAATCTGGGACTTGCCTACAATAAAAAAATCACAGGCAACCGGGCAGAGAATATTGATGCGGCGATTCGTTGTTATCAATTGGCTTTAGAAGTTTACACCCGTAAGGATTTTCCTGAACAATGGGCAACGACTCAAAATAATCTGGGAAATTCCTACTCCGACAAAATCACAGGCAACCGAGCAGAGAATATTGATGGGGCGATTCGTTGTTATCAACTGGCTTTAGAAGTCAGAACCCGTGCTGATTTTCCTGAAAAATGGGCAGGGACTCAAAATAATCTGGGAACTGCCTACTCCAACAAAATCACCGGCAACAAAGCCGAGAATATAGATGTGGCAATTCGTTGTTTTCAACAGGCTTTAGAAGTCTACACCCGTGCCGATTTTCCTGAAAAATGGGCAGGGACTCAACATAATCTGGGAAATGCCTACAAGGACAAAATAACCGGCAACCGAGCCGAGAATCTAGATGAGGCAATTCGTTGTTTTCAACAGGCTTTAGAAGTCAGAAACCGTGCCGATTTTCCCCAAGATTGGGCAGCAACTCAAAATAATCTGGGACTTGCCTACAAGGACAAAATCACGGGCAACCGGGCCGAGAATATAGATAGGGCGATTCGTTGTTTCCGGTTAGCCTTAGAAATTTATACTTCCACCACTTTACCATTAGATTGCCTAAGAACTGGCAGAAATCTCGGTAATCTTGCCTTCAAAGAAGGTTTGTGGGAAATTGCCATTGAGGGCTACGAAACCGCGATTAATGCCGTCGAAAAAAGCCGTAGTTGGTCAACTACCGATGCCAGTCGTCAACAGATTATCGCCGATTCAATAGACGTTTACGAAAACATCATTCAAGCCTACATCAATAACGGCAATCTCGAAAAAGCCATAGCGTATGTAGATCGATCGCGCTCTAAACGTCTGGTAGACTTAATGGCAAGTAACGATCTCTACGCGGGCGGTGAAATTCCTCCCGAAGTTCAGAAATATTTGCAACAATACGACGAAATCCAAGCCCAAATTGATGCCGAAAGAAAACGCCTGCAAAGTGACTCCGACTCTAGCAAACAACAGACAGATAAAAGCACTGTTGCCCTGACTCGCGCCGCCTTAGAAGCTGCTACCGAAGATATCGAAAAATTGGAAGCAGAAAAACAAAAAGTCTGGGAACAAATGCGCCGATTAGACCCCGTTTTAGCCGGAGAAATTCAAGTTACGCCCCTAGATTTTGCCACCATTCAGCAACTCATCGAAAAACCCCATACTGCTATTCTCAATTTCTTTACCACTGACAACGACACCCACATTTTTATCATCTACAAAGACAAAAAGCCCCAACTGCATACCTGCACAGGCTTTGGCTCTCAAACTTTACGCGAGTTAGTCGTTGACGAGTGGTTAATTCCCTATTTTAACAAGAAACAAGACGGCATTTGGTATGGAAAAATCTCGCAATTCTTGCAGCAAATAGCCGAAAAACTGCAAATCAAAACCTTAGTGCAAACCTATCTCAATGGCATTGAGGAACTGATTATCATCCCCCATTTATTTTGGCATCAAATCCCCTTTGCCGCCTTACCTTTAGCCGTCCCCACACCAGTCAATTCTCAGCCACAGGAAAATCAGTCATCAGGAATGATCCGCCAAGCTATCGAAATATTTACTCGCTTGGAGAAAAAGAAGACTACTACTAATATGACAGGTATTCGTCCTGACAGTGAAATAATCTCAACCCAATACTTAGGCGATAAATTCCGCCTTCGCTATGTTCCCAGTAGCCAAATATTGCAATATTGCCAACAACGTCCGCCCCTTTCTCAAATTAATTACGGCACTGTAGAAAACCCCGATGGTAGCCTACCCAGTGTAGAATTTGAATGCGAAAAAATCGCCCAATTCTACAATATTCCTGCTAACCAACGCTTAAAAGGTCGAGAAAACGCGACGGTAAACAATTATCGCGAACTTGCCAAACAAGTGCAAGTATTACACTCTAGCCATCACGCCTCATCACGGCTCGATAGTCCCTTAGAATCAGTCCTAATTCTTGCTGATGGCAACATTACTTTAGGTCAAATAATGACCCCCGGTTTTCGACTGCCTAACCTCTCTGATGTGTTCCTTTCCTGTTGCGAAACTAACCTGGGTATTGCGGGTGTTAGTGATGATATTTTATCATTATCCACCGGATTTTTATGTGCGGGAGCGCGTAGTGTTGTCAGTACATTGTGGTCCGTTGATGATTTAGCGACCGCGTTATTTTCTGTTTTTTATTATCAGTATCGCAAACAAGGGTTAAATCGTCCTGAAGCCCTGAGAAAAGCGCAAATAACACTCAGAACTTTACCCGGAAAAACCCTAGAAACTGATTACAAAAGTGAACTAGAAACCCACTTTCAAGAGCAAAATCAACAAGCAATAGAGAAGTGGGAAAAAGCAAAGAAAAATCGCAAACGGTTATTTGAAGGAACGCGAGAGTATCAGCAATGGGATGAAGAATATAAACAGTGGGACGCGGTTTTACAACGTATTTTCAAAGTAAAAGAAAGCCTGAAAACCCTCTGTCGTAAAGAATTACCCTTTGCAGAGCCTTATTATTGGGCTGGTTTTATCTGTTCCGGTTTGCGTTAATTAGGACTTACGAAAAGAAACCGGGTTTCTCGGCAAAATCTTTGGTTTATCAATAGATATCTACGCGGAAACCCTGTTTCTCACCTGTATTATATGGCCTGTAGGGGCGGGTTCACCAAGATACTTGTCACCCACGAATAATCTTAATAAACCCGCCCCCACCCAACCGATCGCCCCAAACCAACATCCCCACGTCACGCTTAAATTCAATTTATTTATTTTCCCATTTTTCGTGGGTGGGGGCGGGTTTTGATAGTTGGTTGGTTGGTGGCAAATATCTCGGTGAACCCGCCCCTACAGAACTTCATTAAATACAATTCTGAATCAAACAGAAATGATATGATTGTGCGGTAAGTTCATCGGCAAATAGTTCGTCATAAATGTCATTTTCTGCACTTAGCCAATCTTCATAAGCTTGAGATATAGGTATCTGCTGAGAAAAGTCTTTCTGACTTTTCCACGAAAGGGTTATATCCAAAAGTAGCTTTAACTTATCATCTGGAAGTTCTGCGATCGCGTTGAGAAATTCTTGACGAATATTCACGATATTACCTCTTTTTAACTGCCTAAAATTAGATCATTCTAAAACCTGCGGGCATTTTGATCATTTTCGGCAACTCTGCATAACAATGGCTACTCCTTCCGATATAGCAGTAACACCCTTTGGAGAGCAACAGCCATGAGCCGATATTACTATCCCACACGCGACACCAATCACAACCGACAAGGCACTCCCTCCCAGACTCATAAACCTTGGTTTAAGTCGCCGGTTATTCTATTAGCAATTCTCCTCGGCTTGGGCGTAGTTGGCACTACTTTAATCATCGAATTTACCACTCCGCGAGTTATTCATATTCGGGCTGATGACAATTCCGATTCTGCTAAGAATTATACTACCCAAAGACAGCAACATTGTCAAGCTAGTATTCAACATTATAAACCAGGTGATGTGGCAATTTATATGCCCTTTGCCGATCGCGCTGTCACCAAGCAACACATCTCTATTTTAAACAGTTTATCTTTGCTAGGCCAGTGTCAAGATACCACGCGCGCGATCCACAATAGAGTCGCGGGAACTTCTCTAATTTTACTCCTCGAACGCGTAGAAAAAACTGTTAAACAAGAACGAGCCCGGAAAAATCTTAATCCCGTGGCAGTAACGATCGCGATTCAAGATGACGAGCCTGGCCCAAACCAACCCAATCCTCAAGACATGGAGCGCGTGAAAACCCTTGTCCATCATATTACCCAAGACAAAGGCGCGATCGCGTTCATGGTGGAAGACGAAACTTTAAAGAATCAGCTAGAGACTAATTTAACTTCCGAAGGAAAGGTGAATATTTGCGAATTTAAAGAGATTTCTAACTGTGTCAATTTTGCCTTTGAAAACGCTCGGAAACCAACATCTCAATAGAGCCAAGAAACCGGGTTTTTCGCGAAACAACCAAAGAAACCGGGTTTTTACGAAAATACTTCGTTGCGGCCCGCAGATTCGCTAAAAAACCCGGTTTCTGAGATTCCCCAAATTTGCATAACACCTCACAACTTCAACGATTAAAGATTATAAGCAACATAAAAGAAAGGAAAGAGAAAATGAATACTAACCAACCGCAAAATAATAACCATCATCAACTTCATATCTGGCAAACTGTCGATCGTTGGCGGCAACTGTTCCCAGAAGTCATTAAACGCTTACCCAGAGGATTACGAGCAAATGTCAGCGAAAGAGTGAAAAAATCGTCAGAATCCCGTATTGCCGAAACCCGTATTGCTGATATCAATCCGATCGCGTCCAGACAATCTTCACCTGCTACCAAACAAGCTACTAAAATTGTAGTTATTATTGTGGGGGCGCTAACTTTTAGTGCGGGAACACAAGTGTTAACATCGCGTTTAGGTGCGGCGGCGTTACCAGCAGCAATGGCTGGCGGTGCATTAGCTAGTTTTTTAGTCGATGATCGCGCTACTAAAGTGCTGACAAAAATGCGAATTGTTCACGGCACAAAACAGGAAATCAACGCGATCGGGCGAGGGCAATCTCCCATCAATGACTTAGACCAATTATTTTACAACAGTCAAAAGGCATTGGTTCAACAAATCGAAGGGAAAAATCTGGAGAAACAGCTTGCTGTCGATGCCATTTTAGCTGGAATACTTAGTGCAGGTGAATTTTCAACGGCTTTATGGATTGTGGTACAAATGGGATTACCGGGGGGGATTTTAATTGAAATAATCGCGGCGATTTTGCCCGTTACTATTGTTTGGTTAGCCGCGGCTTTTCAGAGCGATCGCTTTGAATTACCGGAATATTATGCCGATTTAATTAACAAATACCAGCCCTATTTGTTGCCCCCTGAAGGAATGCCTGAAACTGAAGTTGAAAAACTCCTTGCCGATAAAGAAAGTCAAGAAACACGTTTAGATCATTTAATGAAATACGTTGCTGAAGGTGATACCAGTGGGCGGTTCAAAAATATGACGATGGCAGTGGCCGACTATGATATCGAGATGGGGCGCGATCGGAAGAAACAATGCGAATTAGAGCGTGATGAAACTGTGGAAAAACGCCTATTTCAACACCGACAAGACTTAGCAGAATTGCCGAATAAATTTCCAGCGCCAGAGATAGAGATGACAGGAGCACCTCACGAAATTAAAGAAAAGCAGCAAAAAATTGAACGGATGCGGAAACAGTGGGTAGAGGAGAAATATATTGAATTAAAGGATCTCCTAGATCAAGACTTAAAGATGATTGCTCACCGCTATGAAACCCAAATTACACAATGTGAGGAGGACATTGCGGCCGGGCAGCAGCGGTATGAGGAGGCTTATCGCAATTGGAAAGGCGACCATGAGGATTCTGGGGGCGACTTCGGCGATGCGGCTTAAGGTGAAAGAAACCGGGTTTCTGCCTAGATATCTATAGTGTTTCCATTTCAGAAGTAAAACTTGTGGCACAGGCATCTTGCCTGTGACGGGCAAGATGCCCAGCATTTACATCTCATTTAAAAATGCTATAGTTTCCAGCCGACTATTTTTCAGAGAAATCCGGTTTCAGGTATTGGTGGGGGGGTGCTTTCCGGGTATAATCCGGGCATCCCCTTTTTTGCTTGACATTTCACCCATGCACGAAATCGATCAACAGCTTGAAAATCTCGTATTGCAAGCGCAAAAATATCCACGCGCCAGTACAAGAAGGCAAAAAATTCTACAGGAGTTATCGGATATTATGATAGCATCGAACTCAAAACACCGACCACCAAAACCCACTGATGATGAGGCAAGGCGCAGATTAAGCGGTCTCAAAAATGGGTGTCGCGGCATATATGGATCGAAAGTAGAAGGAGATTTTCATCAAGATTGGCTTGATGTTTTACAAGAAGCTCAAACAGAAATTTTGACAAAAATTGATATTTATAAGAGAGGAGTTGATTTTGAGTTATACAAAGCATGGCTAAAGTTTTGCCAAACATCACCATCACAGCGAACTCCCGAAGTTTATTCAGAGTTGGAAAAACAAGTCGAAAAATTTCGTAATCGTTTTCTACAAAGACGAACAAAAAAAGAAACTAAAACCTATCCGCCCGAAAAAACTCAACAGTTAGAGCAAACTTATACAAAATTCTGCGAAAACCTGAAAAGTGGTGAAATAGATTTACAACAAGCTTGGAATACTTTTGGCGATGAAGTGCAGCAGCTTTATCGACCTCTCAAGTTTTGGAACTGGTTTGCCAGTCGGGTAAAATTCCGTTTTATTGATATGATCCGCGATCGACTCAAACAAGTTTCAGCGGATACACCTACAGCCAGAAAAGAGGGGGATACGACAACTCAAACACGATTAGATAAAATTAAGGCAAAAGCTGATTCAATGATGTCTCCACAGGCGATCAAACTGATCTACGAAGATCCTGATGGAATTTTCAGAGGCAAGCATATTAGAAATTATCCTCATGTGAATTTTCGAGAAATTGCGCTTTTAAAGTTTCAAGAATCTAGTTTAGCAGAAATTAATCAACACTTTGGAAATCAAGTCAACGCGCAGACAACCATCAGTCCTTTTTACACTCGTTGCTGTTCTTATTTTAAACCGATTCTCGAAGAGTATTTAGAAGCTGAAATAGCCTTAGCGCGATCGCTTCTCAACGAAATTGTCAACGATGCAGAAGGGAGGTATAATAAAAGAAGAATGCCCGAACATTCTCAAATCACTTTCAAAGGAATAATAGAGGCGCGATTAGGCGGAGTTCCCTCTTGGACAATTCTCGCCGGACAATTACAGGTAAATGTCAAGGATTTAATTTATTTTTACCTAGATGGGATCAGTTATTTTAAACTGATGACAAAACCCAAGACAAGAACCCGTAACAACAAAAAAAATAACCCACCTATTGATGAATAATCAGGAGATAAAAGCCATGACATACACCAGTCGTTCAATGTTTACAGTCCCCCTAACATCAAAAGCTTATAAACTAGCTAAATCCTTTCAAAGCCAATATGAAAATCCGGCTAAAGCGCAACAAGTTTATCTCAATACCCTTGCGGTTTATGCCGTAGAAACCTATTGTGAGTGTTTGGGAATAGAGACAGACTTAGAAGCTTCTGACAGTCTAAATCCCGTTATGCAGCCTTTAATGAATATCGCGGATTTAGAAATAGAAGGAATTGGCAAAATAGAATGTCGTCCAGTGTTACCAGAAGAAGAAAACTGCTACATTCCTGTTGACACTTGGGAAAATCGGATCGGTTATGTTGCTGTAGAAATAGATGAATCATCGAGAGAAGCAACGCTGTTAGGATTTTATCCGCCAATCAATGCTTTAGAAATGATGGAAGACATTTCTATTGATAGTTTTCAGCCACTAGAAACACTGATAGATTATCTTGAGCGAATAGAATCCGCACTGGATTTTTTTCAGAGTGATGATCCCGTAGCTGTTAAAGTTAGAGAGAGATTAAATGATGAACCGCGTTCAGAGATTGTCACTCAACTGGAACGGATATATCGCACATATAACAAATACGATCGACGGTATGCAGGTGGTGAGTTTTTAGCGAATTATTTGCCAACAGTTAGAGATGTGGCTTTTCGAGGTGGCATACCTGTTGTAGATAAAGAAGATGCTGATGATTCACAACAAACGGAACTGCAAGATTTAGCTGAAGAATTGCTAGACAAGTTAGATGAAATTTGGGGTGATGAGAATTCAGATGAATGCGTTGATATCGAGTCTCCAATTAATGAAAAAAGTTCAATACAGCCCCCTGAAAAATCTGTTATTGTTCCCGGCTCACAACCCTCAAACAAGGTAATAAATATAAGTGAATGGTTGCAGAATATTGACAGTGCTTTGCAAGAAAATTGGCAGACTTTTGAATCATTTTTAAGTGAAATCCAGGGAAATCTAATTTTTAGATTTGCCAGTGTACCCCGTTCCCGCAGTGCTGACGCAGAACATCAAAATTTGAGTGTGAGTAAAGTAAGGAAAATAACATTAGGAGATTATCCTGTGGCATTGATTGTCAATTCTCAGCAAAAAAGTGATGGAAAACGGGACATTTTGGTAAGATTGTATCCCCGTAATGAAGAACAAAATTATTTACCACCCGCCGCAGAATTGATTATTTTTGATGAATCGGGAGAGGTTTTTTTGGAAGCGCGATCGCGCCAAGCAGACAATTGGATACAACTGGAGTTTGAGGGAGTGCCTGGGGAGCGGTTTAGCATTAAAGTCGCGCGGGAAGAGGCCGAATTTACTGAAGATTTTGCGATCTAATTTCCACTCAAAATTTATAGGGGATGCTAATGGGTAAGATAGTTGTATTGAGTTTTTCAACGGGTGATTGCCAGCAGGGTTTTCAGCAAGTTCGGCTGGAAATTCGGCATGATAACCAGCATTTGTTAGGATCATATATTGGCAAATTGCCACCGGCACCGCACATTCCAGAGTTATATACTACCTGGCAATCCAGATATCGTCTAATGGGGTCGAGGCTTCGACTTGACCCGCCATCAGGACAGGTAACGAATTTTTCTAGTCACGATTTAGATGCAGACAGCGATGCTTTAAAACAGAAGCTTAATGATTGGCTTAAATCACCAGAGTTTTGCCCTGTAAGGGATCCTTTACAGAGTAAAGTTAGCGAAGATGAAGAAGTGCGGGTCATTATTCAAACTGAGGACTCCCACTTGCGACGATTACCTTGGCATTTGTGGGATTTTTTTGATTATCACTTGAATGCAGAAGTAGCTTTAAGTTCTTTTGTTGGTCAGCGAATAAACTCACCTACAACTAGAAATAAGGTGAGAATTTTGGCAATTATCGGTGATAGCACGGGAATTAAATTAGAGAGGGATCAGCGTGAGTTAGAAGAAAAGTTAACACAGGCAGAAGTTGTTTTTGTCAGGGAACCGGAAGCAAAAGAGGTTTCTGAGGCAATTCGGGATGTACAGGGACAGGGATGGGATATTTTGTTTTTTGCCGGTCACAGTATCAGTGAACCTGATGCTACTACGGGAAAGCTTTTTATTAAAGATGGTAAAAGTTTAGAAATTGCCGATTTCAAATTAGCTCTGAGAAAGGCAATAGCGAGGGGGTTAAAGTTAGCAATTTTTAACTCTTGTGATGGGTTGGGTATTGCCAAGCAGTTAGCTGATTTGAATATGCCACAAACAATTGTGATGCGAGAGCCGGTACCGGATATGGTGGCTCAAGAGTTTTTGAAGTATTTTCTTGAGGCGTTTGCTCGCGGTGAATCTTTGTATTTGGCGGTGCGGGAGGCGCGGGAAAGGTTGGAAAGTGTGCAACGTGAATTTCCCTGTGCCACTTGGTTGCCGGTTATTTGTCAGAATCCTGCTGAGGAGCCGGTGAGTTGGCAAGAACTTGTAGGAGTAAAGTTAAGTAGAGGTGAAGAAGATTGTCAACAGGCAGAAATTAATGACCATA
>JBEDKD010000369.1:0-5696 GCA_041172365.1 Cyanobacteriota bacterium
ATTTATCCCAGTAGAAGAAAACTTTAATATTTCTTAATCAGGACTTAGTAATGAAAAATTAATAAAGTAGTGCAGGCATCTTGCCTGCCTTCGGGCACATAAGGGCGAAACTACCAACCCCATAGTCAAATTATTTAATTTCCCTTCCTCACGCACCCTCAAAATCGGGGGATATCATCCTGTGGTTAGCTCACTTATTTACGATTTAAGTATTTCTCATATTGAGAGATTAAATCAGTCGCTTCATTTAAGGGAGTCGGACGAGAATATAACAGCTTTTTCGCCTTTTCAGCTAATTCCGATAACGTCACATTTTCTGCCATGCCCCGCCCTAACGCTTTCGCTTGTAAAACATCTAATCTTCCCCGTAATTCCTGTCTCAAATCCAAGGGTGCTTTATTCGCGGTATAATTATTTTGTTCTTTGGTAAGATACGCGTTAGCATTCGCGATTAATTTATCTAATCCGACACCGATTGGCATCAAAAGTCCTTCCGATAATTTACTTTCTAATCGTTTTAACCATTGACTCAAAGCTTCTATTTCCGCGTCCGGTACAGGAGGTTGTAAATAAGAATGTTCTAACACTTTTTCTTGACAGTCGACAAAAGCTTTTTTCGTATCTTCATGTACGGCGATTAATTTTTGCAGAAGTGAAGACGCGATCGCGAACTTTTCCTTAATAGTCTGATGTTGTTGTAATAAACCCTCAAGGGCAATTTTTGAGCGAGTAATAAGAGGTGAAATTTCCTGTCCAAAATTATTACTAACACCGAGAGGATCAGTTTCAATAAGATTACGCAATAAAGAAATTTTTTGACGAGCCAATAATAAATCACTTAAGGAATTTTGTCCCAAAGATTGCGCCAAACTTTCTAATTTTCTAATCTCCATATCAGCATCACCCAAAGTCTGCTCTAAATTCAACCAAGCCCCATCAACTTCTAAGACAGCATCTTTGGCAATTTCAAAAGCACTTGTCATCGCGGCAAGTAATTGATTAGGCGTAATGCGATGAGTAACTTCCGCGGCACTTAATAAACCCCGTTGCGCCAAAGGATTTGGCACAGTTGGTAATTGAATAGAAGCCTTGAAAAGGATATCTTCAATTTCTTGAATTTTCTTGTCTGAGCCTAAAAATGGATTAATATCCTTACGAATTTCTGAAGCTTGATTAATGGTTAAAATAAGTAATTCTAAGTATTGAAAAAGCTCATTCATTGCATTAATCGCCGGAGTGACTTTTTTTTCCGTAATTCCCGTCAATTTTACTTTAGGAAAGCCATAGGTGCCCGAAAGACGTTGATAAGAGGGAAGGGATTGTAAATCAATAAGATTTTGACTTACGAGGTCAATTTTCTTTTTCCAATCTGATAATAATTGATCAATTTGTCCTAAATTCATTGGTTTGTAGGAGAAGTATTTTGAGAAGTATTAGGCGACAATTAAGGCTTGCTCAATTTCTAATTCACGGGGATTGGAAAAATGTTTGCCGAGACATTGACTGAAATAATGGACTTCATATTCCGGTTCAAGTTCAGATATGACTTGATGCCATAAACTAATTCCTTCGCGATCGAAAGCCTGTCTATCAGCTTCACGGGCAAAACCCGATGACGCGGGATCTTCTTCATTTAAAATGCTATTAAATTTATCAGCCCAAACTTGCAAGCGTTGGATAGTTTGAGGTTTTAAAGGTAAAGTTTCCGGATCAATATCACCTGCTTTACCTGAACCCACAGTCCACCATAAAGGGTAGCAATAATAATCACACATAAGCTTAATATTTTGTGGCATTTTTTTCTCCTTAAATTAGGGATAACTACTAGGATTAGCACTGACAATGTATCCATTCTTCGATACTTGCACTGCCATTTGTTTAGTTTCACCTTTGAAAGTGAATTGATAAATGGCGCGAGGGGTTGGATGCTTAACTCCCTGATAACCAATGATTTCTCCGTGAGTTATAGCTGTCATTATAGCATCTGGAATTTCTGCGGGTGAAATTTTCTGATCAGCAAACTCCAAAGTATGATTCCGTAAAATGTGTTGCATACCGGAAGTGGAGTTTCCCGTTTCCAGAAAGACAATTTTCGCATCGGGAGTTTTGGCAATGGCAATGATATTTTCTGGGGTGTGTTTGATTCCGGCTTGTTGCAGTTCGGCAATGAGAGCCGCGGGATCGGGTTGGGTGGGATCATTAGATGATTTCAAGGCTTTTAATAATATGTCATCGAGGGATTTTTACCAGAAAATTATATCATCAATAGGACAATTATGGTCTTTGGGTGACAACAAAAAAGAGGCGCGATCGCGTTGTGTTCTCATTTTTCTGATTCTCAAATAAGTCAACCAATTTTTTCTGAGTCAGAACAGTTAATTTTACACCAAAAATAGAATTAAATAGGAGCATCTCAAGGTTGTAAATTGGTAGTGGGAGCGTCTCGCTCCCTAGCCCGATCCCGCCGATTCGAGACGTTTGTGCTACGCACAGGCTACCTCAAGTACGGGCACGGCACTGCCGTGCCCCTATCAGTTTTTTTTTACCTTGAGATGCTCCCATTAAATATAGCATATTCTACCTTTTTAATCCCCCTGATTAACAACATTTAATGGCAGACCTAACGCTTCTGCTATTTGCTCATTATTCAGACCAAAATGCCGTAATTTATCAATTGTTTCAAACTGAGTTTTAATTTGGCTTTCCTGCGGCAATTCTGAAGTATCTGGCTGACTTGTATCTGCTGTAGGAGTAGATGAATTAGGACAATTGTTAATGTAGCTAATTTTGTTGCTTTTAAAAGTATTATTATTACCCAAATTTATATTCTGATTGATTTGTCGTTCTAGAACGGATTCAAGATTACTTTTCCTAACTGGTTCGCCCCAGACTTCAGATAAGATTTGTAAAAGTTCGTGACTGGCTTTCTTAATGTGTTTGGCACTATAACCATAAGTTTCTGCAACGCCAGCATATTTTTGACGATTCAGTATTCCCGCGATAATCCTCCGCTGCAAGTTATTTAGATGTTTGCCCGTCTTGGCGCAGACAACTTCATCGACAAATTGCAAGATTTGAGGAGTTTCCATAGGTAGCTCTGTGATATAGATGTGGTTACTATAGCAAACTTTTTCCAACTTTTTCCAACTTTTCGCGCCTGCGATCGCGATTTGGGAAAGATCCAACTTTTTCCAACTTTTTTGGCTTTACAGGGTTGGCGCGATCGGTCTAGTATGAATAAATCTGAAATAAGCATCTTCATACAGTGTTTATTGACAGGTGGGTGGTTACGCCTTAGATATGAAAAGGGTGTCATCACATAACATCAAGCATCAATTTTATAGGTATAACCAATGGCAACACCAAACCCCCTGGGAAGTAATCAGAACATTACTTTAGAACATAATAGAGTTATTACAATAACTAAAAGAACAGTTCGTTTTTCGCACAATGTTTACCAAACTCACAATATCACAAGTTTTAGTGAAGGCGAGGTCGATATTGGAACAATTACTTGGGTGATTATTATATTTTTTTTGTTGATATCATTGATAGCCGGTACATCTAACAGCGGACTAGGTTCCTTGTTAGGTTTAGTCGCGATTGGAGGTATAGTTTGGAACATTGTTAAGCCAAAACACTATGGTTTATTACTAACGCTCAATTCTGGTGATAAGACGCTATTTACTACAACTCAAAAGGAAAGTCTCAAGCGAGTTATTGGAGTCATCTATGAATTAATTGAAAGCGAAAAGGAGGCAACTTACGAAATATCCATTAGTAATAGTCAGGTGAGTGGTAATTTTATTCAGGGAAATGTCGGGGGAAACACTTCGTATATTTCTGGAAAATAAGCGAAAATACACTAAAAGTAAACATGAGAAATTGAGGATGGCATAAGTTATGGAACGGAAATCTGTAGCAATGAATAATAGTAGTTTTAATGGCAATTTGGTTCAAGAAAACGTGAATGGAAATGTAGAGTATAAACATCTATCAGAGAGTAAATCTATGCCAGAAACTTATAATAACTATGGTCAGGCTGGGGCTATGGGCAGTAGTGCAAGAGCTGATAATAACACTTTTGTGCAACAATCAGAACAGAAACAAACTCTTGTTGATTCAGCAAAAGAAATTCAACAACTGCTTAAACAGTTAGAGATAACTAATCCTACCGCTACTGATGCGGAAAAGATTGCTCACGTTAATGATGAAACTACCCCCAGTTTTAAGCGTCGTGCTGCTGGTGCATTGCAGGCTGGCGGTGAAGCGGCCCTCGAAGAGTTTTTAGACAATCCCTATGTCAACGTAGGGAAAGCGATCATCAAAGGTTGGATAAAACCAGAATAGATTGTATGGCCCGATCGCGCCTCATCAGAAAAAACAAGCGCGATCGCGTTCTTTCTTTCTTTCTCATCATTATCGCATCACGTTGACAAGAAACCTTTTTCTACAATCTCTCGAATTACTCTAACAAACTTACTTAAAAAGACCTATTTCTGCCCTTGTCAACACAGCACGACTAGCTCCCGATGATCGGCTCCCGATGATCGCGATCAACATCCGGCAATTAATAGGCTGGAGTCTGCAAATATTCTACGCATCAAGACTTTTTCTCCTGCAAAATCGCCTCTTGCTCCGCGTCTAAACCCATCAATAAATCAGTCAAACCCACATTTTCATTTTCCATAATCCTTGCAATTTGATCGATTAATTGGGGAGATTGAGGTTGTTTAGGGGAGCATCTCAAAGAAGCAAAAAAAACTGTAGTGGGAGCGTCTCGCTCCCTAGGGATCGGGTGCATCTCATATTTGCAAATCGATCACTCAGATAACGAAAAAAAAGGGTTTCAGCATCCTATTTGAGTGTTTTTGCAAAACTGAGATGCTCCCTAGGGATCTAATAGGGAGCGAGACGTCCGATGCTCCGCACAGGCTACGCCAACCCACTGCCAATTTACGTTTAGGAGATGCTCCCCAAAATTTACCATAATCCTCTGACTGATTGAGAACTAAACACCATTATTCCTGAACCTTGATCGGTTTCATATTCAATTTCTAACTGTCCTTGATCATTAATTTTATAGTATTTAGCACCGTCTAAAGCCACAAAAAATTTTGATTCTTGATTCATAAGTTCATCCAAACAAGCCATTTTGGTAGCTGCAACAGCACCCAATTTGAGTTGATTTCCTTTCGTGGTATAGCTTCCACTATAACGATTACATCCACTTGATCCCCCCATTCGCCCCTGAGAAAATTGTGCGGTAATATCTCCACCCGCGAGAGGCGATTTTAGGTTATCAGGATTTCCCCAACGAACTAATTTCCAAGTTGTTCCTTCTAAATTTTGGGTTTGAGCGATGAAAATGGGTGGGGTTCTTGGGTGAGTTCTGACTGTTTCGATATTCACTGTTGCTAAATCAATGTTTAAGGAAGCTAATAATAAATAGATTCCCATAAGATACTCCTTTATTAATCGATCTTGGGTTAATTTTTTTCAAAGATAGCATATCGTTAGAAAATTTGAGGATTAAATTTTTATAAAATTTGGGGAGTCACAAATTTATGTTTTTCAGATAAGTTTGTCGGGAAAACTTGACACAAATGCCCCACAGCGTAACAAGGAGCGGTTACAAGGGGCGGGTGTAGAGAAACTGGAGGGGGGTGAGGAGGGACAATAGCCCAAGCTAGGAT
>JBEDKD010000370.1:0-8069 GCA_041172365.1 Cyanobacteriota bacterium
TCTTCCTTCTTCCTTCTTCCTTCTTCCTTCTTCCTTCTTCCTTCTTCCTTCTTCCTTCTTCCTTCTTCCTTCTTCCTTCTTCCTTCTTCCTTCTTCCTTCTTCCTTCTTCCTTCTTCCCTCTTCCTTCTTCCTTCCCCAGTCACCAAACTTTTTGCAAGATTTCCCATAAGTTAACCTCTGTTTCCAGTAAGCAAGCATGACCACTATCGGGTAGAATTACCATTTGGGCATTCGGTAAGCATTTCACTAAATTTTCCGCTTCTGTTATGGAGGGAAGGAGCCGATCGCGCCCACTCGCGATCATTAATACAGGCATTTTCAGCCGACTTAATAGAGATTCATTCAGGCTTAAGGCAAAATCTCGGACCAAATTTAACCGCCAAACCGTTGTCCCATGAGGCACCGATCGCATCGCGTCTAGTAAAGCCCTCCTGTGGAGAGAGTCCATTCGCTCCAACGCGCCTAAAAAAGGTAAGAGTCCATACACCGACATGGAATATAAAGGCGTTGGGACCCATTGAGTCAAAGATGAACCCCAGTGAATTAATGGTTGATGTCTCATCGAGGACGCGGGATTTACTAAAATAACGCGATCGATTAATTCTGGGGCCTTCATCGCGACTTGCATGGCTAAACACGCGCCAAAGGATTCACCACATAAATAAATGGGTCGTTTTTGTCCCCTCTCCAGTTCCCTTTGTAAGAAAGACACAGTTTGATTCACCATTTCATCCCAGTTAGAGCGATCGTCGACGGGAATGGACAAACAACGAATATCAAACCCTTCCATAGGTCCGATGGTATCCCACGGGGAAGTTTTTTGTCGGTGCATACCTGTCAAATTTCTCTCCAAAGTTGGCAGGTGTGGATATGATGAATCGTCAGAAATTGACAGAACAGATGGGGATGATAAATAGGGAATTTGCGATCGCAATAACCCCCCCGTTCCATCCATCCCCGGTAAATAAACAAACAAAGGAATCTCAGGTTTACACAGTTTCGGAGTCAGAAAACGCAGATTGTTCGGAGTAGGTTCCATGATTTGAGAAATGGCAAGTGGTTTTTGATATTATTGCTCTGTTTTATCTTTATTTAAAGGAGAGCATTGCCCCGGAAAATCTCCATAATTCCAGAGATTACCTGAAAACCTGACTCTATTTCGGCAAAACTAGATTGTAGAAAAAAAGAATATTGACAGCACTGACACGCGAACCATATATAACAATCTCCACGGTTAGGACTTGGTTAATGGCCACAACCCTTGATTTTCTTCCTTCTTCCTTCTTCCTTCTTCCTTCTTCATCAAAACTAAATCCCAAACAGCCACCTGGCTCGAAAAAAAATTAGTAAGAACGAATAAGACTTTATTAGAACAGATATCGTCTGGAAAAAAAAGGCGAAATCTCCCCGTCTCAATTTAACACAAAAATAAACTATGATTTATCGTGCCTTATCGAAGGTTAATGGTTTCCTCTGATACCTGCGAGAGTAACACTCTTGAGAGTCGAGCCGTTGCCAACCCCGTCAAACCTTATCCCCCACAACCCTTATCCCATAAAGGTATCATATCTTATCCGCCAACCCTCTAACCTTATCCCCTTGGGGGACAACTTCTCACATACTGTGTGTCAAATGGCACATCAACTGGGTAAAATCTTAAAAAATTAATGCGAAAATGTCAAAAAGAACTTAAAAGAATTATCATTGGTATAAGGGATGTTTATTTTCAATCGTCTCCCCAGAGCATGATATCTGACCAAATCAGGAGAAATAAAAATGTCACGATGGTTTATAAGTGTCGGGTCTGAGTTATAGTATAAACTGTCTTTTTTTAGGAAATAGCCTTTGAGCGATAGATGAAATCTAATCAGACAACAAAAGATACCTTTGCTATCACAACTCCCCTTTATTATGTCAACGATGTCCCCCATGTCGGTAGTGCTTATACCACTATGGCCGCCGACGCGATCGCCCGTTTTGAGCGACTGCGTGGTAAATCCGTTTTAATGATCACGGGAACCGATGAACATGGTCAAAAAATTGAACGGACAGCCCAGGGTTTAGGAAGAGATCCCCAAACTCACTGCGATTTAATTGTCGCGGAGTTTGAATCCCTTTGGGAAAAACTAAATATTCAATATGATCGCTTGAGTCGCACAACGGCACCGCGTCATGAAAAAATAGTAAATGAATTTTTCCAGCGGGTTTGGGATTCTGGGGACATCTATCTAGGTCGTCAACAAGGTTGGTATTGCGTATCCTGTGAAGAGTTTAAAGAAGAACGGGAATTGCACCCTGATCACACCTGTCCTCTCCATCCCAATAAAGAAGCGGAATGGCGAGATGAACAAAACTACTTCTTCCGTCTCTCCAAGTACCAAGATAAGCTTTTGGCACTATATCAAGAACGGCCAAAGTTTATTCAACCAGAGACTCGTCGTAATGAAGTTCTCAGTTTTGTGAGTCAAGGTTTACAAGATTTTTCCATTTCTAGGGTAAACTTGAAGTGGGGATTTCCAGTTCCCGTAGATCCCAGTCATACCATATATGTCTGGTTTGATGCTCTCTTAGGCTATATCACCGCGTTACTAGACCCCGATAGTGAAGCCACCCTCGAAAATGCCATCTCCAAATGGTCGCCCATTAATATACATCTGATTGGTAAAGATATCTTACGTTTCCATGCCGTCTATTGGCCTGCGATGCTCATGTCAGCAGGGGTTCCCATTTCCGGTTGTGTATTTGGACACGGATTTTTAACGAAAGATGGTAAGAAAATGGGGAAAACTCTTGGTAATACCCTTGATCCCGTCGCTCTCGTTAATCGCTATGGCTCCGATGCTATCCGTTATTATTTCCTCAAAGAAATTGAATTTGGACAGGACGGTGATTTTAACGAAACACGTTTTATAAATATCCTCAATGCAGATTTGGCAAATGATTTGGGTAACTTGCTCAATCGTACTTTGAATATGGTACGCAAATACTGTGGTACAAAAGTTCCCAACCTCCAAGGAGATGATATTTCTTCAGAAAATACCCTGAAACAAATAGGACTTCCCTTGGGTGAGCAAGTGACTCAAGCTTATGAGTCTTTGGAGTTTAGCTCCGCGGCCGATGCGATATTGGCATTGATTAGATCAGGTAATAAGTTTATAGATGAACAAGCACCTTGGACCCTCTATAAACAAGGAAAAATTGCCGCGCTTGAACAAGTCCTCTATTCTGTACTAGAATCGGTGAGACTGGGGGCTTATCTATTATCTCCAATTATTCCTAATATTAGCAATGCGATCTATCAGCAGTTGGGCTATTCAATTGACTTTAATGACAAAACTGCGGTTCACACTTTAGCAAACTTTGTCACTCATTCTCGCTGGGGGACTTTACCCCCAAATCAGGTTCTAGGAGAACCTAAACCCGTTTTTCGGCGTTTAGAACTACCTGATGATATTTAGTTTAATGCTATCAGCTTCCGACTGATTGCTGATAGCCATCTCATAAAAAAATAGAGGCATAAAACATCATGTTGAATAAAATAGAAAATGGCGATTTCTTTACACCTGAACAGGTTTTAGAAAATCGTGGACGGGTGGCGATTTTTATTGATGGCTCTAACCTTTTCTATGCAGCTTTACAACTGGGCATAGAAATTGACTATACGAAACTACTGTGTCGTTTAACCGCGGGTTCTCGCTTATTACGCTCTTTTTTCTATACGGGTGTAGATCGCACCAATGAAAAACAACAAGGTTTTTTATTGTGGATGCGTCGCAATGGCTATCGTGTAATTTCTAAGGATTTAGTACAGCTTCCTGATGGTTCTAAAAAAGCTAATTTGGATGTAGAAATCGCGGTGGATATGATGGCTTTAGTGGGTTCCTATGATACCGCGGTTTTAGTCAGTGGTGATGGTGATTTGGCTTACGCGGTGGATGCTGTTAGTTATCGCGGTGTCCGTGTGGAAGTTGTCAGTTTGCGCTCCATGACTAGCGATAGTTTAATTAATGTTGCCGATCGCTACATTGATTTAGAAATCATCAAGGATGATATTCAAAAAACGATGCGCCCTAATTATGTCTATCGTCCTCTATCGGGTATTAGCTTGATCGATGAACATGATGATCGCTAATCTTCTGTGAGCCATTCATAATGAAGAAAAGATAATCAGTTTTTGCGGGACTATTATCTTTTTTTTTATTATGAAGAAAAATTGTGCTCCCCTCTATATCTGTTTCCCACTGTATGCTCAAAATAAACACACATAAAAACGAGTGAAAGTTTATTTTTAACCTAAACTGCTAGTGATAAAAGTAGTCACGAGACGATCCCCCTCGCCCCCTTAAGAAGGGCAGGGCTGTTTCATTCTCAAATGTTTGCAATAAGGGAGGAGAGGGAGGAGAGGGAGGAGAGGGAGGAGAGGGAGGAAAGGGAGGAAAGGGAGGAGAGCAGGGCGGTTCAATTTTCCATTCATTGTCTTTCCAAAGCCTCTCTTAGTATCCCAGGAGTTTTTCCTTCTTTCTGCCTTTTTAGTAGCAATTCTTGTCTGAAACTCAGGTGGCTAAGGCTTGGAGCCGTCAATAATTTTTAGAATGAAACCGCCCTGCTTAAGAAGGGGTGGTATTCTTTCAAAGCCCACCTTTTTCAGGGGGAATGCTTGTGGAAAACCCACCTTTTTCAGGGGAGAGACTCCTTCAAAACCCCCGGAGGGGTTCTTACAAGGGTAGGTTTTTTTCTGAAACCCTGATGCAGTAACCGTTTTGCCTTATGGGGAAGCGAATCGCCTAAATATTTACCCAGTCTGGAATTCAGGATTTTTCTACCCGAAAAACCTACCCTTGTGAGCCGGAGGGGTTGGGGGGAGCAATAATGTCGGATGTGATATCGTGTTATCTTTACGGGTGAGTTGAATCTCAACTATTATTTTTTATGTTTCTTCTTAATGGTAGATTTCCCTTAAAATTTATCTTGATTTTCTTGAGTTTATTAACCTTAATGGGGAGCCTCACAAGTTGCGGAAGTGCCCCGAAAACTCCCCTGGCGAATCAAGGGACGAAAGACATGAATAAAGCCCAAGATTCTGATAGTAAATTAACTTTAGATACTGTTACTTTAGAACAGCTTAACGAAAAGGGACAAAAAGTTTGGGTGGTGAAATCTCAAGAAACTTATTACAGTAAAGACAAAAATAAAGTGGATATCAAAAAACCCACGGGTTTCCTCTATCAAGATGGCAAAGCACTTTATCAAGTTCAAGCCAAAACTGGCTATGTGGATCAAGAGGGAAATAAGATTTTTTTAAAGGATGATATTGTCGCGACAGATCCCCAAAATGGTATCGTTTTGCATGGAGAAGAGTTAGAATGGCGGCCGAAAGAAGACCTTTTAATTGTGCGTAAGAATTTGCGAGGTGAACATAAACAATTAAACGCGATCGCGAAGGAAGCACGGGTGTTTAGTCGTCAAAAGCGAATGGATTTAATTGGTGATGTTGTGGTTAATTTAAAAGAACCTGTGACTAAATTACAGACTCAATATGTAATTTGGATGATCGAACAACAAAAAATCAGTTCCCTTTTAAGTCCCGTGAAAATTGAACGATATAAAGATAATAAAGTCAGTGATAGTGGTTTTGCTGATCAAGGGGATGTGGAACTTAAAACCAAAATTGCGACTCTTTCCAGAAATGCCCAAATTTTGATGACAGATCCTCCTCTGCAAATAGAGAGTAAAATCCTGAGTTGGAGTTTACCTTCTCAATTAATTTTAGCACCGGAAAAGGTGACGGTTTTGCAACGGCAAGAGAAAGTGACGATGATGGGAAATCAAGGTCGCGGAGATATGGCTAATAATATTTTTTATTTAACGGGTAATGTGATCGGAATTGGAGAAAAAAGAAATTCCCAATTAAATTCTGATAAGGTAACGTGGTACGTGAAAAATCAGACTTTTGACGCGGAGGGTAATATTTTTTACCAACAACTTGATCCGGCTTTTAATTTAACGGGACCGAAAGCGTCAGGACAGTTAAAAGACCAGACTGTTCTGGTAACAGGGGATGGTCGTGGTGGTCAAGTTGTCACAGAAATTGATGCTGATTCGATGAAGAAAGAAGTTAAAGGTGAGAATTAAAAAAGGGAGAATTAAAACATGGACACGATGGGGTTTTTAATGGGATTCCCTGTCATCATTAAAGGGATTAAGCAATAGGAAGTATTCCGGCTATTGTCTGTGTCTTTCTTCTCATCAAGTCCATTATTTTTGTCAATAGCTTTGGCAATTTCTTCAGGAGCTTTTTCGGCATAGAACCAAGCATTATGCAAGTCAGTAATGCTTAAATAAGGAAACCCGATTAAAATTTCTTCTTCGCTAAGTCCGAGGCGACGAAAGTCAACCAGTGCCCAAACGGGAAGATTAGTTCCGATGATATACGCATCAACACCAGAAACACCAATAATTTTTTCAATTCCGGGGGAAACTACAATGGTGTTGAATTTTTTAGTATCCACAGGTTCGAGAAACTCAATAGTTTCTAGGGATTGCCATGTTTTGATGTTCATAAGGAGTAGGTGAGGAAAAATCATTGCTGGATTTAACCTAGTAATTACTACATCATCCTTAGAAAAATATCAGTAATTTTTCTGATATTTCTGCACTTTTAACCGGGAATAGAGACTTGTGCGGAACCGTGAGCATGATAGGGTTTAATAGCTGGAGGGAAAAATGGTACGATCGCGTTTTCCATAGCCGGGGAGATTGCCATTAATATGGGGTTTAAGAGACGGGGAAAGGGTAGGAGAAGTTCCCCAAAGTTTAACTAAATTCTGCAAAAAGACATCTTGTTCACTTCTGAGTCCATCCCAGTCATTACCACGATTAATAATAGCAAAACAGACTAATCCTTGTTTTTGGGTTGGGAGTATCCCAGCTAACGCGATAATATTATCTAAGGTTCCGGTTTTGACAACGGCATTTTTAGGAATATGACGATGTTCGATTGTGCCTTTATCGCGTCCAGCCATCGGAAAAAAATCCGCGATGGTTAAAGGGCTGTTTTGGAGATAACGTTGAAAGGTTTCAAATAGAGAACAGGCTGTTTTTGCTGTCATTTGATTCTCTTCTCCTAATCCTGAACCATTGATTAAGTTAAGTTCTTTTTCAGGGATTCCCGTGAGCGCGATCGCGTGTTTTTGCACAACTTTGGCTCCTCCTAATTGATCCGCGAGTAGTTGGGCTAAGTCATTATCACTATGAACATTCATTTGTTTAAGGATTTCAACAAGGCGAAGCGATCGCCTTCTTAATAATAAACGTCCTCCGACAGGGGATTTTTGAGAAGTGACAAGGCCTGAAATCGTAACTTGAGGTTTTTTTGTCCCTGGGGGCATTTTAGAATACCAACTAATGATTTCCGGTGCCCAGCGAGGGGAATCTAAAGCCAGACGGAATAATTCTCCGGCGACTAAGGGATTTTTTTCGTAATTCATGAAAAAATTCCCTGTGACGATTAAATTACCTGTTACCCCAGTAATACCTAATTGATTAAGATTATTGCCCAGCGCGATCGCCTCTTCCCAGACAAATAAAGGATCACCGAATCCCTCAATAATTAAATCACCCTGTAAAACCCCATTTTTGATCAAACCAGTTGTCCGCAAACGGGTTTCCCATTGATAATTGGGACCTAACATCTGTAACGCGGTTAAAGAAGTAGCAATTTTAGTTAAGGATGCCCCAGGCATTAATAATTTTTCTTGACGAGTCGCCAGGACTCGTCCATTAGAAGATAGCCAAATACCCTGAGCGCCTTGGGCTAATCCTTTCGCAGATAAATCCTTAATATATTGTTGCATAGTTTGGACTGCGTGTGAGTCGGAATCATTAGATATCACAAAACTGGGGAGTCCCACCTGCCATGAGGCGCGTTGGGCTCCATTGTTGATAACTCTATTCACGCCGCTCATTTGCAGCCACAGGGATACTACCCCTGAGCTAAACAGTTCTAACATGGGAAGTAAGGAAGAAGGAAGAAGGAAGAAGGAAGAAGGAAGAAGGAAGAGGGGGAGGA
>JBEDKD010000371.1:0-25680 GCA_041172365.1 Cyanobacteriota bacterium
ATAGGTGATAGGTAATAGGTGATAGGTGATAGGTGATAGGTGATAGGTGATAGGTGATAGGTGATCGCGAAGCAAAAAAAGAGGCAGCTACTACTTCTTCCCTCTTCCTTCTTCCCTCTTCCTTCTTCCTTCTTCCTTCTTCCTTCTTCCTTCTTCCTTCTTCCTTCCTTCTTAAATTATGAAAGCATTATTTTTGCATCCCAACTTTCCGGCTCAATATCGTCATATTATCACCGCGTTAGGAGCAGATCCGAATAATCAAGTAGTATTTGGAACCAAAAATGAACGGCCAGAATGGAATATTCCGGGGGTAAAAAAAGCCGTATTTAACCCTAGTAGAGATCCCAGTCCGCACACCCATCATTATACGAGAGTATTAGAAAGTGCGGTGTTGTATGGACAAGCCGTATTTAGAATGGCAGAAGAACTAAAAAATCAAGGTTTTGTCCCTGATGTAATCTGCGGGCATTCAGGATGGGGACCAACATTATTCGTGAAAGAAGCTTTTCCCAATGTGCCTCTTTTATGTTACTTTGAATGGTTTTATCAGACCAAAGGCGCCGATTCCGATTTTGATCCGGCCGAACCCTTAACCGTTGATGACATGGCAAGGATTCGTGTCAAAAATACGCCGATTTTAATGGATTTATATACCAGCGATTGGGGATTATCACCTACTTATTGGCAAAGATCGCAATTTCCGCCGGAATTACAAACCAAAATTTCAGTTTTGCATGATGGGGTTGATACAGATTATTTTAAACCCAATCCAGGGGCAAAATTAGTATTACCGAATCTGGACTTATCAGGGGTGGAAGAATTAGTAACCTATGTATCACGGGGAATGGAACCCTATCGAGGTTTCCCAGAATTTATAGAATCCTTAGCTTATTTGCAAGAAAAACGGCCAAATTGTCATGTAGTAGTAGTAGCATCCGATCGCGTGTGTTATGGAAAAGCCTTACCGGATGGACAGAATTATAAAGATTATATGCTCAAGAAAATCCCCCTAGATTTATCGCGAGTTCACTTTGTGGGTTCCCTGCCCTACGGTTTATATTTAAAAGTGATTCAAGCGTCCGATGTTCATATATATTTAACGCGTCCCTTTGTGTTATCTTGGTCAATGATAGAATCCCTATCAACGGGTTGTTTAGTAGTAGGTTCCGATACGGCGCCGGTGCGAGAAGTAATCAAACATGGAGAAAATGGGTTATTAGCAGATTTCTTCTCACCCAAAGACATTGCCGATAGAGTTTGTGAAGTATTAGATCATCCAACCCGGATGGCAGAATTGCGAGTGAAAGCCCGTGAAACCGTCTTAGAAAAATATAGTTTAGCGAAACTATTACCCCAACATTTACAACTGATCAAAGAAGTCGCGATCAATGGTAAAATGCCCCCTACGGTAGGACGAGAACCCCAACGTTAACAGGTTTGATCAGAAAAGACAGAGGACACGGTTTCGCGTGTCCCCACTGTCTGATTCACCCCGAGCAAGTTCAACGGAACTAAGATATAATTAAAAACAGAAAGGTCTTGTTTGCCAATCAATTAGATTAAAGAAAATATAGATGTCATCCAAAGAGGCTGGAATTGTGAAACCAATTCGCTCATTAGAAGATGCTTTAAATCGCTGTCAAGCAATGGGAATGCGTCTGAGTCGTCAGCGTCGCTTGATCCTCGAACTCCTTTGGGAGGTGCAGGAACACCTTTGCGCGCGAGACATTTACGATCGCCTCAACCAAAGCGGCAAAGAGATCGGACATACCTCTGTCTATCAAAACCTAGAAGCCTTATCCAGAGAAGGAATCATCGAATGTATCGAACACTCCGAGGGTCGTTTATATGGTAATATCAGTGATTCTCACTCTCATGTTAACTGTTTAGATACGGCTCAGATTGTGGATGTTCATGTCGAATTACCGCCAGAGTTAATCAAGCAAATAGAAAAACAAACAGGGGTTCGCATTGTTGATTATCGCATTGACTTTTATGGGTATCGCGACCTAGATCGCGATACCAAGGAAACGTCTTAACTATTTTGGTAGAGAGGACTTTCAGGGTGAAGGGGGTGTCGGAAGGCAAAAAAAAGGGTGAAGTGGGGGTATTTCTGGGCGCGATCGCGAAAAACCGTGCTTAAATTAGGTAAAAATAATTAACCTAGAAACATTTCCCTTGAATGTTTCTGCATGAGTCCGACAACATAGCCCGAAACTTTTAGGTTGGAAAATCAAACATCCCAGTCCTTAAACGCCCTGGGAGAGTCCCCAGACAGGAAGAAAGATGACGACGCAATTTGACAAGTCCCAAACAACCACCGTATCTGAGCAAGCCTCCACGGAAGTAAAAGTACCAGTAGGGGCGGTGCCAGAGTTCCCGCCCGAAAACTTGGTAGAGGAGTCTCCCCCATCACCACAAACACCAGTAAAACCACGCGTAGGGGCAATCCCCCCGTGGTTGCCCTGGGGTTTGCCCTTTCTGTGGTTTATCGTGATCGTTGGGTTTGGTGTGACGGGTAGTTTTGCCATGATGTGGTTATTGAAAACTCCCCCGCCCCCGAATTGTCAGCAGGAGACTCCCTTAGTCTCCGATGGTGAAAAGCTTTATTGTCTCCAACAGGCAGCCAACTCTGGGAAATTAGACAAAATCTTACAAGCCCTCGCGTTCGTCCAAAGTTGGTCCGCTGAAAATCCTCTTTATAATCAAGCTCAACAATTGAAGGAAGAATGGTCCAAGAGCCTTCTGCACTTGGCGAGTAATAAGATTGAACAAGGGGATTTACAAGGCGCTCTGCAAATTGTCGCGAAAATTCCGAAAGATATTCCCTTTTATAAGGGGGAAGTGGAACCTACCGTCGCGGGGTGGCGTAATAATTGGGATGAGGGCCAAAAGATTTATGATAAGGCGATCGCGGCTTTAAAGGACCAAAATTTAAGAAAGGCTTCTGAGTATGTGCAAGCCCTTTTCCAACTGAATAATGTTTTTTGGGGGAGGAAGCGTTTTAATGAACTGGTAGAACAAATTGCTTTAGAAAAACAAGGTTGGCAACGTCTCAATGAGGCGAAGCTATTAGCTAAGTCAGGCCGCCCGGATAAACTGGGAGAAGCGATCGCGTTAGCCAATCAAATTAAGAAAAATCTTTATGCGCGCAAGGAAGCTGATGCCGAAATGTTGACTTGGAGTCGCACTTTAATCAAAATCGCGACACAACGCTTAAATAGTAAGGATCTCGGAGGCGCGATTGATGCCGCCAATTATATCCCTAGTTATTCTCTACTGTACGCGGAAGCTCAAGATTTAATGCAATTGGGTCGCGCCCAGGCAGTAACATGGAATCAGTCCATTACTACCCCGATTTACGAACATATTTTTAATTTATTAGAAGGGCAAGCCGCCGCGGGTAAAATTGTCCCCGGCCGTCCTCTCTATCAACAGGCCCAAACTCAAATTCAAAATTTACAAACTCAGTATCCAGACTTATTGCGTTTACAAATGGCCAACGCGATCGCCAATATTGGTCAACCTTTGGCTTTCCAATTGGCGATCGACCAAGCCCAAATGGTCACTCCCAAGGCTCCCCGACGCATTCACGCGCAAACAATGGTCGCGATCTGGCGTAAGGAAATTCTGCGTTTAGAAGATCAACCCTATTTATTATCGGCTCGTCAATTGGCCCAAAAGCAAACCGTTGTCGATTTCCAAAAGGCGATACAGCAAGCTAGTTTAATTCGGCCAGGCCGTCCCCTTCGTATTGAAGCCCAAAGTTATATCGCGCAATGGCGAAAACAAATCGAAATTGTCGAAGATCAACCCCTGTTAAATGAGGCGATCGCGTTCGCGCAACAAGGTAATCTCAATGCAGCCATTGATAAAGCTTCTAAGATTAAAAACGGTCGAGCGCTCTATAAAGAAGCCCAAGCCAAAAGCACTGAATGGGTGACACAATTACAAATGACTCAAGATAAACCCATTCTCGCCCAAGCGAATGAACTCGCGTCCAAAGGAAATCTCTCCGACGCGATTAATACCGCGGCTCAAATTCGTTATGGCCGTGCATTGTATGATGAAGCTCAAGGCGCGATCGGTCGTTGGAGAGCCGAACGAGAAGCCCTATCCGCACCCCCTCGGCGCAGACAGGCTTCCGCACCGGAACCTCAATACGCGGCACCACCTCGTCAAGAGGAATATACTCCACCTCGTCAAGAGGAATATACCCCACCTCGTCAAGAGGAATATACTCCACCGAGAGAGGAATACACCCCACCAAGAGAGGAATATACTCCACCTCGTCAAGAGGAATACATCCCACCGAGAGAGGAATATACTCCACCTCGTCAAGAGGAATACACCCCACCGAGAGAGGAATATACTCCACCTCGTCAAGAGGAACCCGCGCCAGCACCGAGAGAGGAATATACTCCACCTCGTCAAGAGGCTCCTGCGCCGGAACCCCCTGCTCCTGCGGCAGCACCGGAAGAGGCCCCCGCGGCTTCTACGCCTAGTCAACCCGCGACAACTCCTGATTCTAATGTTCTCCCTGAGTAATGACGACATCAGTTTTACAACTGATCCTGATTGATCGCGACCCCATTTTTCGGTTGGGGTTTAATTTAGCTTGCGAACCTTTTCCTGATCTACAGATTGTGGCTGATGTGGCAACGGGTTCGGAGGCTTTATCCCTTTTGGCAAATTTAGAGAGAGAAACCGATGGGGTTAAGGTGGATGTGGTGGTTTGGGATTTAGACTTTTCTGACTTAAAACTTTGTCAAAAGTTAAAAAGTCTCTATCCCAATTTACCCGTTTTACTTCTTTCTTATTCCTGTGAATTATCTCTTTTAGCTGAGGCAAAAAACACGGGTGTGAATGGCTATTGTCCCAAAGGAAGGGATATTTTCGAACTTTTATATTGCCTGCGTCAGGTGTTATTAAATCACAGTTATTGGGAGGTAAATTCTGCGGATTTTTCTTTAATTAACTCAGGCAAAGCCGTACCCAAAAAAAATAATCCCTTTATTTCTTCAGCAAAATCAAGTTTTTCTCAGTTTTTTTTCTCAGGAATTGAGCAAATAGATCAGTCTTTAGCTGAAGTGAGTTCTAGTTTACAAAAGGCTTCTGATCAGACGGGAAAAATGATTCTCCAGGGACGAAAACGGGAACTATTAGCCGCCCGTTGGCTTGTTCAGAAATTCGCGATTTTTACAGATAAACAGGGAACAGGGAATAGGGAAGAAAGAAGAGGGAACAGGGAAGAAGGAACAGGGAAGAAGGAAGAGGGAAATTTATCTCGGATTCCTGCTAGTGAGAGTATTGTTGATTTTTCTCGTAATAGCTCTAAGGATTTACAAAATATACTTTTTGATGCCACGATCGCGCAATTTCAATCAGGATTAGAAAATTGTACAGGTTTTCCCCTGGAAATAGATATTTTACGTCTGGGTAAAAAACAAGAATTGCTTTATATTATTTTGCGTAAATTTGAGGTAATTCTTGATGAATTACGTTTTTCCCAAGTTCCCTTAGAACAATTATCCACGAAACGGATCACGATTTTGCAAGATTTGTGGTCCGACTCCCTTTCCGAGTTTTTCGGAAAATATTATACTTTATCAGTACCGAGTAAAAATAACAGCCCCAATCAGGAAAATTCGATAGAAATTGTCCCGATTTTATTGCGCGATCGTGCCATCGTTGAACAATCAATTTTATTCAAAATTCCGGGTGTGGTAGATTTGAGTTCTCATTTACTCTTTGAAACTCCCTTAATGGTGGATAATATATTATGGACGGTTAACAGTCCCGAAGCCATAGCACGTTGTGAAATATTATTGCAAAATTTAGTCATTTCTCTCGCGAACGCGGTGATGCAACCTTTACTTAATAATTTTGCTGATACGGAAGAAATCAAACTAAATTTTTACGATCGACGTTTACTTTCTACCCGTGAAATCGAGAGATTTCGTAATGATTTATCTTGGAAATATCGTTTAGATAATTATATTGGGGAACCGAAGGCTATTTTTGAAAGTCGTTTCTGGTTATTAATTTTAGCCGATCGCGGTATTGAAAGAGTCTGGATTTATGGGCCAAGAAATGAAGAGTTAAGGGAACTAGGGGGCTTAAAATTAGCAGTAACATTAGTCTTAGAAACCAGAGACGCGATCGCGCCTCGAGTTCGTTCTTTTATTTCTTTTCTAGGCACAGGAGTCGTAATTATCTTGACACAAGTGATCGGTCGTGGTATTGGTTTAATAGGTCGTGGTATTCTCCAAGGTATCGGTAATGCTTGGCAAGAAACTAAGGATAAAAATAGTAGAGGCAATTAGAGCCATGAGCAAAATTCATTCAAACCCTAATTCATAGTGTACTCAAATCTAAACATTTGATCTGATTTGACTCATTTGTTATTCAGATAAAACGATCGCGCATTATGCCTTAAATAGCGAAACACGCCCCATAAGATTATGCCACGAAAAGGTTTATTTATCGGATTAATCACATTAGATTTTATCTACTTAGTGGATAAATATCCTCAGCAAAATGAAAAAATCGTGGCTGGTGATTATACAATAGCCGCGGGAGGCCCCGCGACAAATGCCGCGGTTACTTTTCAATATTTAGGAAATCAAACATTATTAATGGGGGTATTAGGGGAGCATCCCATGACACAATTAATCAAAGGGGATTTATCTCAAATCGGTTTAAGGTTTCAAGATTTAGATCCATCTTATTCTGAATCTCCTCCTGTTTCTTCGATTATTGTCACGAAAGAAACAGGCGATCGCGCTGTTATTTCCATTAATGCTACCAAAAGTCAAGGGAAAACTCAGAACATTTCCAGGGAATTATTATCAAATATAGATATAATTTTAATAGACGGCCATCAAATAGAGGTAAGCGAAAAGATCGCGAAATTAGCTCAAGGCGAAAATATGCCAATTATTCTTGATGGAGGAAGCTGGAAACCGGGCTTAGAAAAAATTTTACCCTATATCAATTATGCCTTATGTTCAGAAAATTTTTATCCCCCTCACTGTCATAATGAAAAAGAAGTGTTTGCCTATCTTTGGGGGTTAGGCATTCCTTATATTGCCATAACCCACGGCGAAAAAGAGATTAATTATCAGGAAAAAGGCGAATTTGGGAGTATTGCCGTTCCCCAAATTAACGCGATCGATACATTAGGCGCGGGAGATATTTTTCATGGAGCATTTTGTCATTATATTGGGAAAGAAACGTTTCCTCAAGCCTTAGCATCATCGGCACAAATAGCATCTTTCTCTTGTCAACATTTTGGCACTCGTCTTTGGATGAAAGTCTAAAACGCGAGTCCCATTTTCTTTCCTTAGTGCCTTGGGCGGGCACGGGGGCACCGCCCCTACAGTGGTGAAAAAAACCGTCTTGGGCTCAAAGAGTAAAGCACCGACTCCCTGTTTCTTTCCTTTGTGCCTTTGTGCCTTTGTGTTTGAAAAAAAACCGCCTTGGGCTCAAAGAGTAAAGCACCGACACCCATTTTCTTTCCTTAGTGCCTTTGTGCCTTTGTGTTAAAAAAAAACCGCCTTGGGCTCAAAGAGTAAAGCGGATACCAATTTTCTTTCCTTAGTGCCTTAGTGCCTTTGTGTTAAAAAAAAACAAAGAGTAAAGCTCCGACTCCCTTTTTCTTTCCTTAGTGCCTTTGTGCCTTTGTGTTTGAAAAAAACCGCCTTGGGCTCAAAGAGCGCGATCGCCAGTTGGGTTTCGTACCTCAACCCAACCTACAAAACTCCTTGACAAAAAGAGTCACGAAAAAATATAATAATGCCATACATCATGGTCTAAATTTAGGGGAAAGATTAATGATAAAAACATTAGAACAAATGCTGACGATCGCCCGTAGGATCGGTTGGGGAGCATCGGATATATTACGCTCCTATTATCGAGGGGAAGCATTTTTTTCTGATTTGGATGTCCAAGAAAAAAACGATGGACCAGTAACCGCGGCAGATGTCGCGGTTAACTCGTATATTCTCAAGGAATTGCAACAGGAATTAGACGCGGAAACTTTTGGTTATTTAAGTGAAGAAACCTATAAAGAGTATCGAGATATACATGGTGAAACACCCTTACCTCAAGACTGGGTTTGGATTATTGATCCCTTAGATGGTACGAGAGATTTTATTGATAAAACAGGGGAATACGCGGTGCATATTGCTTTAGTTTATCAAAATCGTCCTGTCTTAGCTGTGGTAGCTTGGCCGGAAGCTGATAAACTTTATTACGCGAGGCACAATGGCGGTACTTTTGTCGAAGATAGACAGGGAAATACACGAAAATTACAAGTATCTGATAAAAGCGCGATCGCGGATTTGGCGATGGTAGTAAGTCGTAGCCATCGTGGACCACGGTTTGAAACGCTGTTAAAAAAATTACCCTGTCAAAATCAATTAGCTGTGGGAAGTATTGGTTGTAAAATTGCCACGATAGTCGAACAAAAAGCCGAAGTTTATATCGCACTTTCGGGGAAATCGGCGCCCAAAGATTGGGATTTAGCTGCGCCGGAATTAATATTAACAGAAGCCGGGGGAAAATATACTCGTTTTGATGGTAGTTTGCCCCTATATAATCAAGGTGATATTAACCAATGGGGCGGTTTTTTAGCCAGTAATGGTACTTGCCATTTTGCCCTATGTGAAGAAGCTACTAATATTTTAGCCAACCTCACTCCCATTAATTAAGTAGAGCCTCGATAATATCGTAAAAACATCTGTGTTTATCTGCGTTTATCACGGTTAAAATTATTTATCTAAACGCAGATATAGCATTACGGGTTAAACAAATCCGGGTAAGATTGATAAAAGAGGGGTAGAGGTAACGGTTAACAAAAGAGGGGTAAAGGTAACGGTTAATTACCAACAAATCCGGGTAAGATTGATAAAAGAGGGGTAGAGGTAACGGTTAACAAAAGAGGGGTAAAGGTAACGGTTAATCTAAAAGGAATAAGGGGTAAGGTTTTGCGGGAAAAAGTTGATCTTGATCACAAATAAAAGAGATAATGATCACATGAAGAGACTGAGGATTATCACTGAGACAAGAGAGAGAAGGTCTCATGATAAGAGGGTAAGATAGTTATTTTGACCAAACTCACTTGGAAACCCGATATGAAAAACGTCTCTAATGCTTTTATTCACAATTCTAACAACCATCGCGAGGATGACAGTTCCCCTTTGCTTGATCCGGTGGAGTGGGTATATGAACATCATTTGTTAGCTAATTTTGCCCATAGCCTTACTTCTCTTACCTCTTTGTTTCCAGATATCACCGCGTCTCCTAACAGTTTCGTCGAGGCGGAAGAAGAGGAAGTGACTTTTAATTCTTACGCGATGAATATACTGCGCGATCGTTATAGTGAAGATCATTGGCGATATGTTGATTATTTATTTTCTTAATTCCCTGTCCCCAGGGAACCCTAAATCACCAATGATCGCGATATTTATTGTCTAATGCTCTGCCAAGAATTTAGGGATATCTTGTGGATGAAGGGGAGGGGAAAAGAGATAACCTTGCCCATATTCACATTGGAGCGATCGCAAAATGTCTAATTGTTGTTCCGTTTCTACTCCTTCAGAAATCACATCCAAATCGAGGGAATGAGCTAAAGTAATAATAGTTTGAGTAATATCTAAATTTTTATCTTTTTCCGTGAGTCTACTGATAAAAGAGCGATCTATTTTTAATGTATCAATAGGGAAAGTCTGGAGATAAGCCAGAGAAGAATATCCCGTACCAAAATCATCAATAGATAACTCAATATTTCGTTTTTTTAATTGTGTCATTAAATCTTTATTTTCCTGGGCTTTTTCTACAAGAATACTTTCCGTAATTTCTAACTTTAAACTAGAACCGTTTAAAGAATGTGATTCCAGAATATGATCTACATCGTCTAAGAAATTAGGATCGGCAAGCTGCATTCCTGATAAATTAACACTGATTGTCATCGGGGGATAATTTTTGAATTGTTCGAGCCAATATTTTAACTGTTGACACGCTTCGGATAATACCCATTTTCCGAGGGGAATAATAATACCTGTTTCTTCTGCTAAAGGAATAAAATCTACGGGGGAAACTATCCCTCGCTTGGGATGATGCCATCGCACTAAGGCTTCAAAACTAACCACTTTCCCTGTTTCTAAACAGAGAATGGGTTGATATTTGACAAAAAATTGTTGTTTTTCTAAAGCTTCCTGTAAATCCGCTTCTAATTGGAAGCGATCGAGGGTTTTGGCTTGCATACTGACATCAAATAAAACCGGAGTTATTTGATTCGATTTTTTGGCATAGTGCATAGCCATATCCGCGGCTCGTAAAAAATCTTCCGGTTTTTCATAATTTATGTTACTATAAACCATACCGATATAATTATTAGAACAGATCAATGATCCGTTTACTTTGAAGGGTTGTTTTAATGCTTCGTCAATTACATCAGCCTTTTCCAGCACTTCTTCAAAGTTTTGTATATCGCTGAGTAATACCACAAATTCATCACCGCCTACGCGTGCGACTGTATCAATTGGTTTCACACAATTTTCGATGCGATGGGCGACTTCAATTAATACGCGATCGCTAAAAGTATGACCTAAACCATATTTTACCGCTTTCAAACATTCGAGACTAATAAATAAAATGGCAAAACGACTCAATCGTTGTTTGGACCATTCCAAACACTGACGAATTCTACCGAGAAGTAAATTTTGATTGGGCAAACAAGTCAATTGATCATAAAAAGCTTGGTAGCGCAGTTGATCGAGGGCTTTTTGTAATTGTTCCCTTTGCTCTTTATTTCTGTGAACAAATTCTAAGGTTTTATCAATGGTAATGGCTAAATCCTGAAAATCAATCGGTTTCGTAATAAAATCAAACGCGCCCCGGTTCATCGCGGTACGAATATTGGGCAGATCCCCATAGGCAGAAACAATCACCGCTTTCAAATTTTGATCGATGTCTGTAATTTTATTGAGTAAAGTTAAACCATCCATTCCGGGCATATTGATATCAGTTAAAACCATATCAATTTCTTGCTCATTCTTTAAATGTTCCAGGGCTTCAATTCCATTCGGAACAAAAATAAAATCGAGTTCATGGGCTAAGATTTTTTTGCGAAAACGCTGTTTGATCAGACGTTCTAATTCAATTTCATCATCGACAACTAAGATTTTTGCTGGTATCATGTTACAAAAAAATACAAGTGATACAACCTAACAACTTACCTACCGATTTCGATGGACCTGATCGGGTTCACAATGGATTCCCCTATAGGGATATCAATTTTGGCAAGGTAATGATAAATTCAGTATAAACTCCTTGTTTCGTTTCCAGTTGAATATTTCCTCCATGTTGACTGACGATAATATCGTGGGCCAGAGATAAGCCTAAACCAGTTCCCTCTCCCGCGGGTTTTGTGGTAAAGAAGGGATGAAAAATGTTGTCTTGGATATCAGGTGCTATCCCTATGCCATTATCACGGATACGGGCTTCTACGGTTTCTCCTAAATTTTGGGTTTGCACCCATAGACTAGGAGTAAAGAATTCAGCTTCATTTTCCTGTTGTTGTTGATACTGTTTTTGTCTAAGATGGACGGCATAGCAAGCATTATCAATAATATTCAAAAAAGCACGATTAAGATCCGCGGATACGACATCTAAGTCGCCAATGGACTGATCGTAGTCTTTATGAATAGATAAATTGAAGTGAGGATCACTCCCCCGTTTACTATGATAGGCTAATTTCACCGCTTGATCTAGTATAGCATTAAGGTCCGTCGGTTGACGTTGACTACTGTCACTACGTCCATGTTGCATCATACTATGAATGATACGATCTGCACGTTTTCCATGTTGATGAATCGCGATCGCGTTATCTCGAATATCTATTAAAGTTTGTTGAAAATAATTCCACAGATCCGGATCAATTTTTTCAATTTCCGGCTCGATTTCTTGGAGCAATTCTTCACTTAATTCCACGGTACTTTCGGCATAATTATTAACAAAATTCAGAGGATTTCGTAATTCATGGGCGACTCCCGCGGTTAATGCTCCTAAGGACGCGAGTTTTTCTTGGGCAATAATTTGTTCTTGGGCTTTTTTCAAGTCCGCGGTTCTTTTTTCAACTTTTTCTTCGAGGGTATGAGAATAATCTTCTAAAAGTTGGTTCGTTTTTTCTACGGTATCATAGAGAATGGCATTTTCTAAGGAAATTGTAGCTTGGGAACAGAGCATTTTGACTATTTCTAGTCGATCTTTGGTAAAAGCATTGCTGGTTAAGTTATTTTCTAAATAGAGAATCCCCATCACTTTATTTTGTTTTAATATCGGGGTACATAATATTGATTGTGGCTGATATTTTTCCCAGTATTCATCATTACCAAATTGGTTTTTCTTCCACTGATCTAGTAATAATGTTTCTTCCATTCTGAAGACATAATTAATTAAAGTTAGGGGAATTTGATCTGATATTTTTTGGGGAATTTCTGAACTTATTGTTACTTGAGAATCTGCTATCTCCGCGATACATTCTATCACAAATTGACCCATATTTACCATAATCAAAATACCTTTATCCGCCCCAGCATTTTCTATTACAGTTTTCATTAAGGTGGCAATTAATTTATCAAAAATAATTTCTTTAGAGATAGCTTGGGAGGCTTTGAGTACGGAGGAAAAATCTAAAACCCCCGCGGAGCCGGAACTGCTACTGGTAACGGTGCTAGTCGTCATTCTGGTAATGGTAGAACTTAAATCAATGCGGGAGTTTTCTCTGTTTAAAATGGGTGTTAGTAATTGAGGATATCGTTTTTCTAAGTCTTCTACTTTGGCTTTTGCTCCCCAATTGGCATAACCATAATAGGCATAAATTAAATAGGTTTTGGCGATTTTTTCTTTGCCCCAATTGAGATAAAATTTCGCGGCTAATTCATGGGCGATCGCGTCTTCTTGGGGATATTCATTTTCTTTAGCTAAATCTATGGCGCGCTCGAAGGTGTCGATCGCGTCTAATTTGCGATCCACAACTCGAAAATACTCAGCTTCAACCAAATAAAACTTATGTAAAAAATTCTGAGGCGCGTGGGTAGCCCATTCCGAGAGTTTGATTTGATTGTGTTCGACTTTTTCGAGATGAATTTCTGAATTTAACTCAGAGCAAAGATCACAGAGTGCGAGTCTAATCAAAGAATCATAAAAATAGAAGATCGGAACATTAACTAAACCCGTCACCGAGTCTAAATATTTTTCGGCTTCTAAAGCATTTTCTAAAGCTAGTTGAAAATCCCCTAGAAGATAAGAAATGATCATTTTATGAAAAAATAGATAATGTAACCCCGTGCGATCATTAACTTGACGATGAAAAGGAAGCATTTTATCTTCATTGTACGCGGAGCCGATTAATAAAAAAGGATTTTCGGCACGACCTAAAAGGTTTAAAACGGCTTGATGTACAATTTGATTATAATGAAAAGCTGTATCTTGTTTCAGATATTGAAGCACTCTACTATAATGAGATATTTCTAATTGTAATTCAGTTAATTCTCTCCCTTGTAAATAGGAAAATATAGAGATTTCTTTAGCGGAGTATCCCAATTCTAAATCCCCCGTTTCTAGTCCCTTCACATAACCTTCTCGTAAAAGCGCGATCGTGTCTTTAAAATCTTTTTTGCCATGTAATAAGTGTGCTCCAACGGTATAAAATATCTTAGTTTTTAAGGAATTAGCATTAACTCTTTCAACTAAATTGAGGGCTAACTGCCCCAATTCATAACTACGGGTAATATCTTGAACATAATTACTGAGAATTAAGCCATATAAACCATAGGCAAAGGCGGATAAAGGTGCATTGCCAAAACGAATTGATAAATGCACCATCTTTAAAATAATTAAGGGAAAAAGATTCGGTGCTGTCATAGATGCCGGAGAGATAAGCGCGGCTAAAATTCTTAAAGCCGCGTGGGGATCGTCTTCTGTCATGATCGGCAAATTAATTAAATCTTGTATTGTCGGAGTCAAAAGGGATGTCGTGGTTTCTAAACCTTCTTTAATATCTGTTAAACTCGGATCTTCAGGAAAGTAAATATCTAATAATGCCAGGACTTCTAAACCCATTTTAATCGCTTTTTGGGGCTGCATTTGGGTGGTAAACGCGGCTAATTGTACTTCATAAACTTTGACTTTATCAATGATATTTTTTCCCTGGGATAAAATGGGCTTAACCAAATTTTCCATGAGGGAAAACTCCGTACTTAAATAGGCGGATTCTGCGGCAGAAACATAGAGATTTAAGGTTAATTCATATTGGGTTTCCCAACTATCATTATCGAGGAGATTCATGCCTTGGGAATAATAGTTTAAGGCTTCTTGATACGCGGTGGAATTTTTGGCTTTATTGCCCGCGATTAAATTTAATCGTGATAGTTGCTCTCTTTGGGCGCGATCGCCGACAAATTCTCCGCCATAATTCAAATGATTAACTATGGCAAAAATATCTTCTTCCCAGGCTTCTTGAGGTGTATTCTTGAGGAGGAGCGAACCGATTTTAAAATGGGTTAATGGTTTTTCCTGATCGGGGATGAGGAAATAAGCCGCCTGTTGTACTCGATCATGGAGAAATTGATAAGCAATTGTGATTTTTTCTGATTCTAAAATCTTCTCGTCGTGATCGCCAAAAAAATTATAAAGATTATTTAAGGGCAATATCAATCCTTCTTCGAGGCATTTCCATAAAGATGACGCGGTTTCTGATGCAGTTTTTTGGGCGACAAGGGCGAGAGTATTTAAGTTAAATTCATTGCCCAGACACGCGGCTATTTTTAATAAATTTTGTGTATCTTGTGGCAGTTTTTGTAATTGTACTCCCATAAATTCTACCACATTATCAGCCAGAGCCCGCGATCGAACTTTGGCTAAATCACATTGCCAACCCCCTTTAATTTCACCCGTCTGCTCTGAGGATGTCCAGTGAAATGTGATCAGGCTATCTTCATGTAAAGATTTTAAAAATTGAGTAGCAAAAAAAGGATTTCCTTGAGTTTTTTGATAAACTAATTCTGTCAAGGGTAAGGCGCGATCTTTCGCACAAGTTAAGGTGTCAGCAATAAGTAAATTTAAAGAATCTATAGAGAGGGGTTTCACCGTAATTTGATTAATTCTTTCCGGCAAATTATCGTTTTTTTCCAGATTTTTGCGAATTGATTGTAAGGTACTCATTAAAAGATGGGCTGAGTTAACTTCATTATCCCGATAGGCCGCAATAATTAATAAATTGCGGAGTCCCGAATCACTCATTAATAATTCAATTAAGTGTAAAGACGCGGCATCTGCCCATTGTAAATCATCCAAGAAAATGACGAGGGGATGTTCGGGAGTCGTAAAAACTTTCAGAAATTTTTGTAATAAAATATTAAAGCGATTTTGGGAGGCACTTCCTGACAGTTCTGCCACTGGGGGTTGGGGACCAATAATCCGTTCTAATTCAGGAATAACATCAATAATAACCTGGGCATTTTCCCCTAAAGCTAGTAAGATTTTTCTCTGCCATCCTTCCACTTGTTCCTGGCTTTCTGTTAAAATATGTCGCAGGAGATTTTGGAAAGCTTGTACCAAGGCAGAAAGAGGTATATTCCTTTGAAATTGGTCAAATTTTCCTTTAATAAAATAACCTCTTTTATTAACAATCGGTTTATGAATTTCGTTGACTATTGCCGTTTTGCCTATCCCCGAATAACCGGAAATTAACATCATTTCTACCAGTCCTTTTTTCTTTTTATTTGGATTTTCTCCACCGGGATCAAGGGAGAAATTTGTCACTCGGTTAAAAGCTTCCAGAATCGTTGTTACTTCGGTTTCTCGTCCGTATAATTTTTCAGGAATGACAAAACGTTCGCCGTGATCTATCGCACCTAATTGAAAAGTCACAATGCTTTTTTTTTCTTGCCATTGCTGCCAACAAATTTCTAAATCATGGCGCAGCCCATTGGCACTTTGATAACGCTCTTCTGGGGTTTTTGCCATGAGTTTTAAAATGATATTATTGACCATTAAAGGCAATGTTGGTATCACTTTAATGGGTGGTTTTGGTCTTTTGGCAATATGACAATGAATTAATTCCATTGCATCGGTACTGAGAAAGGGTAATTGCCCTGTTAATACTTCATAAAATGTAATTCCTAATGAGTAAAAATCTGTGCGGTAGTCAATCCCTCTATTCATGCGTCCGCTTTGTTCGGGGGAAATATAGGCTAGGGTTCCTTCTAATACATTAGGATTGAGGATTTCTTGATTTTCTCTGGGTAATAATGTGGAAATGCTAAAATCGGTTATTTTTACTTCTTTTGTCTGGGGATTAATCAGAATATTTTGCGGTTTTATATCTTTGTGAATAATTTTGTTTTCATATAACCCTTGTAGCGTTTGGGTAATTACGATCGCGATCGGAAAAAACTGCTCCAGTGCTAGGGGAAAACCCGCGGTATATTCCGTCAAAGATATTCCGCCAAAATCTTCGAGAATCAGGGCTAAACCTTGGCCAAAATTTTCTAAGGCTAAGGGTTTAATAATTCCGGGTAATTCCAGATTTTTCGCGATCGCGTATTGATTTCTAAATAAAACCAGCTCTTTAAATTGGGGATAAGAATTATTGAGAATTTTGATAGCTACCGGTTGACTATCAGATAGACGTATCCCTCGATAAACGATGGATTTTCTACCCGCGTAAATTTTTTCCGTAATTTGATAACCAGAGAGATTAATCATTTTTATTTCTAGGAGCCGCGGTTTTTGTGGGTTTTGGCTTCATTCTCTAATTATACAGGACAAAAGATTTAAGAAAACACTCGCTCATCGGATTTCCCCTGAGAAGATAAGTCATTTTAGCGAAATGTCAAATAAAAAGGTAAAACCCAGGGCAATCCCAGCCCCATGACTATTTATTTCCCGCGGGAGTCTCATTACCATTATGTCAGGGTTTAATGATTGAAATTTAACGTCTCACTTTGCCGATTAAACTACCGGGGGATTCCCCTTTTTTATTTTGGCCTCCCTGGTGGGATACCAGCCAGCATTTTCCTGGGGAATATTCCGTGATAATGGCTTGGGCTATCGACAGTAAATTTTCACTGTTTTTTTCTGTATTATCCCTGTAATATTCAGATTTTTAAGGGGGAGAGAAAAAGTTTAGATCACGGGATAAAGGGCGGGCTTCCCGAAGGGATCGTGACGGGATAGTGCTTGTGTTAAGGATGAGAAAGAGGAAGTGGAAAAGTGCGTAAAAATTCTGCACTTTCTTCAGGCAACGCGGTATTAATATACATCCCACTACCCAATTCAAATCCGGCTTGTCTTGTCACCCTAGGAACGATCGCGATATACCAATGAAAATATTTAGTTTCGCCTTCAGCAATAGGAGAAGAGCGAATCGTATAATTATAATCAGGATTATTTAATCCATAGTAAAGTTTCGCAAGAATCATTTTCATCATATAGGCGAGATCAAAAATTTCAAAATCCGTAATTCTATGAAAAGAAGATGTATGACGACGGGGAAAAATCCAAGTATGAAAAGGCGAAAGTGCCGCGTAAGGAATGAACGCGACAAAATATTCAGTTTCTAAAATAATTCTGGTATTTTCCGTTAATTCATCCTGAATGGTACGACAAAAAAGACAATCTCCCGTATCATCAAAAAAGCGAATGGCATCATCAATACGACTGCGAAATTGAAAGGGAACAACTGGAGTCGCGGCTAATTGGGAGTGAGGATGTTCCAAAGAAGTACCCGCGGATTCTCCATGATTTTTAAAGATAATAATTGTTTCAATTCTGGGATCTTGTCTAATTTGAGAATAGCGATGTCGGTAGGCAAACAAAATATCAGCAATATCTTCCACACTTAACAAAGCCGTTGTCATATCATGGCGGGGATGTTCCACAATAACATCGTGAAAACCAACCCCGGACAAACCACGATGAATATTATCGCTAAATCTCACTCTTTCACCAAGGGGAGATAAGGCGGGATATTTATTAGGAATCACCCGCACTTTCCAGCCATGATCATCACTGATGCGAAAAGACTCTAATTTAATATCTTCTTCATTACCTAGACAAAAGGGACAATGAGGATGATAGTGAGGTAAAATAATTTGCTCTTCTCTTTTTATGGCAAATTGATCAGGTCTTTTTGCACGTTCTGTAGCAATAATTACCCAATCTCTCGTAATAATATTTTGTCTGAGTTCAGACATAAATTTCCCCCGTAAATTGTATCTAAATTAACCTGGAATCATTTTACACCATCTTCAATATCATAGAGAGGCTCACAGAGAAGGGGACACTCTCTTCGGGAGGAGAGATGGAAACAAAAATTAATGAATTCTTCATTATTCCTACTTTCTTTTTTCTCACTTCTGCTTTAGAATGCGACTTGTTGTCATTATACGATTATTTATTATGTGTCGTTTACTGGGCTATATTGGGTCGTCAATATCACTAGATAATATTCTCTGTAAACCAGAACATTCCCTCATCGTTCAGAGTTATCAACCGCGTGAAATGACATCTGGATTAGTGAATGCTGATGGTTTTGGTATCGGTTGGTATCATCCCACTAAAGACACAAATCCTTTTACTTATAGAAATATTTTGCCAATTTGGAGTGATATTAATCTCCCTCCTTTAAGCCGTTATATCGAGTCGCGATGTTTATTGGGATATGTTCGTAGTGCCACACCCGGACAAGCTGTGGACTTAAGTAATTGTCAACCTTTTCAGCGCGATCGCGTTCTTTTTATTCATAATGGCTTCATTAAAAATTTTCGACAAACCCTTTACCGTCCACTTCGTCATCTCCTTAATGATAGCTGTTATCAAGGGATTAATGGAACCACAGACTCGGAACATATTTTTGCTTTACTTCTGACTCAAATAATGGAAAATGGAGATTTTTCTCTCGCGATCGCGTTACAAGAAACCTTAAAACTTATCGCAAAATTATCCCTCTCTACACCCTCCCTTAATAACAAGGAATATCAAGAAATAGAATTAAAAACCGTTCCCCAGACGGGCATTGAAATTTCGGCAAATGTGATCATAAGTGATAGTCATCAGTTAGTAGCATCTCGTTTTGCCACGCGTAATCCTGTACCTTCATTATATTGGGTAAGAGACGATCCAAGCTTTCCCAATGCTGTTATTATTGCTTCTGAACCTTTATTTAAAGGCGATTGGCATTCCGTTCCCGAAAATAGTATCATTCAAGTAGGAGAAGACTGTGAAATCAACATCAAATCTATCTATTAAAGCAGAAATACGCGACGCGTTTATTCAATGTCGAAACGGGACATTAAAATTATTTAATGAGATGGACTATGAGACTTTTTGTTGTCAAAGTCATCCCGATTTTAGTCCCGTGGGTTGGCATCTCGGTCATATCGGTTACACGGAGGATTTATGGTTATTACAACGTGGTGCTGGTTTAGCCCCTGTTTGTCAAGAATATCATAAATTATTAGCCGCCGATGGTTTACCCAAAAATGAACGAGTTTTTTTACCCTCTTTTGCCGAAATAATTGATTATCTCACGACTATTAGAACCAAAGTTTTGGATTATTTAGAAAAAATTTACCTTGATGATCAAGAACGTATTTTGCGCTTTCTGCTGCAACATGAAAGTCAGCATTGCGAAACTATTGCTCTTGTCTTAGCCATGCAGAATAAAAAGAAGCAAGAAGGGGTGACCGACTTTTCTAATACCTATTCACCCGGTTTTATCAATGAATCAATGATTGAGATTCCCGCGGGAGAATTTGAGATAGGAAATAATGGGATAGAGGCTTTAGATAATGAGCGATCGCGACATCTGTATTATGTAGACACATATTATATAGATCCCTATCCGGTGACTTGTGGAGAGTATCGTCAATTTATAGAGGAGGGTGGTTATCAAAGTAGTAAATATTGGTCAAAAGACGGATGGGACTGGTTACAAAATAACCCCGTAAATCAACCCCTTTATTGGAGTAATAATAGAGAGATTGAGCGCGATCCTGTGTGCGGAGTCAGTTGGTATGAAGCCGAAGCCTATTGCAATTTTATCGGCAAACGACTACCCACAGAAGCCGAATGGGAAAAAGCCGCGAGTTGGCAGGACAAAAACCGTGTAAAATATCTTTATCCTTGGGGAAATGAATTTCCCGATATTTCTCGATGTAATCATTTTCATACAGTAGGAAAAACCACCCCAGTTAATGCGTATCCAGAGGGAGTTAGTCCCTACGGATGTTATGATATGTTAGGCAATGTGTGGGAGTGGACAGCATCTTGGTTTAAGGGATATGAAGGGTTTGAATATTATCCCTATCCGGGTTATTCTCAAGTTTATTTTGATGGAAAACATCGCGTTTTAAAGGGAGGAAGTTGGGCAACTCGTCCCTGGGCGATGCGGACGAGTTTTCGTAATTGGTATGAGCCTGGGGCGCGTCAAATCTTCGCGGGTTTTCGTTGTGCTCGCGATCGTAACTAAAATTGTGACTACAAACACCTTTTTATGGGAAAATACCCCATAGAGATAAACCTAAAAGGAAAAAAGTACAAGACTTACGCAAAAAAAAAACAGGTTTCTACCTTGAGGGCATTGGCTAAAATAACGATTTTCCCTAGAGAAACCGGGTTTTCGCGTAAGTCCGAAAGCCGAGTTTAACTCCCCTGTTTGTAGCAAATTTATCCCAAAAATTCCTATGACTCTTTCACTTGACTACCGAGTAAAAAATCGCCTGTATCTCGAATATTTGCTAAATCCTTCCCTCTCCAATTCGGCTAAAATTGATACAGGAATTGAGGTGATTAAGGGGTTAACTCAAACTCCAAAATATTTACCCGCGCGATATTTTTATGATGAACGGGGTTCTCATTTATTCGAGTTAATTTGTGAGTTACCAGAGTATTATGTGACTCGCACAGAAGCCACAATTTTACTAAATTGTGCCAAGGAGATTGCTAGTTTAACCGGACCCTGTGAATTAGTAGAATTAGGGAGCGGAAGTTCGACAAAAACCCGTATTCTCTTAGATGCTTATCAGCAATTAAATTATCCCCTCCGTTATCTGCCCATTGACGTTAGTCCTTCTATCTTAGAAAGTAGTGCTTATCAACTACTAGAGGATTATGATTCCCTACAAATTCATGGCATGATTGCTACTTATGAAATGGCTTTAGCCAAGCTAAGTCCTTCCCCTTTACAGAGTCGGATGATTTGTTTTTTAGGGAGTAGTTTAGGGAATCTCAACCCTCACGAATGTGAGGTATTTTTCTCTCAAATTGTCGGAGCATTAGAACCGGGGCAGTATTTTCTGTTAGGGATTGATTTACATAAACAGAAAGAGATTTTAGAACCCGCGTATGATGATTCTAAAGGCGTGACTGCGGCCTTTAATTTGAATATGTTGAATCATCTTAATCATCTTTTTGATGGAAATTTTGACACTGGTAATTTTGAACACTTAGCATTTTATAATGATACGGATTATCAAATTGAAATGCACTTAAAAAGTAAGCAGTTACAACGGGTAGAGTTAGGAAAAATAAATCTCACGATTGAGTTAGAGAAAGGGGAAACTATACGCAGTGAAATTTCTCGCAAGTTTCACCTTCAGCAAATGCAAGCCGAACTAGAAAAAAGGGGGTTAGTCACGGTCCAAGTTTGGACGGACTCTCAGCAATGGTTTGGCGTTTTATTGTGTCAATTGCGTGACTAATTAGCCCAAAACCCGGTTTTTTTCTGGAACCGGGTTTTTCATCATTTACTGGGTAAAATAACTGTCTCAGATTATCAATAAAAATTAAATCACTTGACTATTGGGTTTGTCGGGGAACCCTTGAGATCAAACCCAGGCAAGATGTCGGCACTACTTGATGATTTTTTTATTCCTGAGCTTCACTTCTATGAACTATAAATAATTGCCAAAATATATGAAAAATTCCGGTTCATCTGTTATACTAAACTGTAGAGTATAATGGATATAAAAAATACAACAAGAGGTATTAGATTATGTTATCTAATGTAAAACTGAGACAATTAATTGGGATTGGCTATGCTTTACCCATTACATTATTTTTTATAATTGCTGGGTTAATAGGAGTAACTTCTCTCAAAGTATCTGAATCTTTTCAAAAAATAAATCGAGCCGAAAATGCGATTATTCAATCAGATAAAATGATCATTTCACTGTTGCTCATGGTCAGAGATTTTCGGGGTTATTTATTATTTGATCGTGATAATTTAGTAGAAAGTGTTGAAAAGCAATGGCAAGAGTTTAAAATAGTTTCAGAAAAAGCTGAATCACTGGTGGAAACACCGGAGCAAAAGGAACGATTAAAAAAAATGATAGAACGAGGCAATTTGTGGAAAAATGAGTTTGCAACGGATGTAATAAAATTGGCAAAACAAGGAAAAAAAAAGGAAGGACTTGCCATAGTTCTTTCTGGCAAAGGTATCAACTGGGTGACAGAATTTGATCAACTAAATAAAGAATTTACCAAACAAGCCCTCCAAGAATTAACCTCTTTACAAAATGAAGCGAATAATGCTTTAAATACTCTAGTTTTTGTCGGGATTAGTACAGCTTTATTTGCTGTAGTTTTAGCCATATTATCCGCGTACTGGATCGGTTCTAATGCTGCCCGTAAAATTATAGAACAAACGGAAAAGATCGCGGGTTCTGCGACGGAAATTGCTGTGACAGTAATGCAACAGGAACGCTCCACGAATAACCAAGCCAGTGCCGTCAATGAAACGACAACAACAGTGGATGAAATCGGCGTTTCTTCTCAACAAACAGCCCAACAAACGGAAGCAGCCGTGGCGGATGCACGTCAGGCTTTAGCATTAGCAAACGGTGGCAATAAGGCAGTAGAGAAAACATTAGAAGGGATGGATATATTGAATGAAAAAGTGAGATTAATTGCCGAACAAATTATAAATTTACGCGAACAAACTAATCAAATTGGCACAATTTCTAGTTTAGTAAGCGAACTAGCCAATCAAACAAATATGTTAGCTATTAATGCTTCTGTGGAAGCGGTAAGAGCAGGGGAGAATGGTAAAGGGTTTGCGGTAGTCGCGTCGGAAATTCGCAAATTAGCTGATATGAGTAAAAAGTCCGCGAGTCAGATCAATTTATTAGTAAATAATACTCAAAATGCGATTCATTCCACAGTGATAGTCACAGAAGAAGGGACGAAAACGGTTGCCGAAGGTGTGAAAATTGCCCAATCTACCTCTGACGCGTTTCAAGGGGTAACGGACGCGATTAATAATGTAGTTATTAATAATCAACAAGTGGCTTTGAATATTAAACAACAAGCGATGGCCATTCAACAAGTGGTGGAGGCGATGAACGCGATTAACACAGCCGCGAAAGAAAATTCTCAAGGGATTATGCAGGTAAAGGAGGGCGTGCAAAGATTAAATGATGCCGCCCATAACCTCAATGAAATTGTTTAGAAAAATACTCCGACTGTGATCATCAGTAACAGTCCTAAAAGTGTAGGCCAATAGAGCAATTTTGGCACAAAATTATCTCCGTATTGAATCAATCGTAATTTTGAGCCGAACACAAAGAGGAGAGAATTGATGATGACAAGCAACACCATGATATAGATGATAAAGTAGAAATATTCGAGATAGATTATCCCGTAAGCCGCGATCGTGTTTCTTAAGTTGATTTGGTTCAAAAGGACAATAAATAACAATCCCGATGAACCTACAATACCATCTTTCCCGGTAAAACCTAAGGGGCCATCTGCTTTTTTACGAGTGATGATCAACAGGGAAAAAAGTAGGAAAGAAACCACGGCTAAGGGAATGATATTCCCGATAAAAATAGGGAGAAGGCTTCTTCTAATAACAACCGTGAAATACAACTCAGGAAAATGAGATTGACCCACATAATTAGTTATACCAAAATTGGTATTGTAGCTATTGAGATAATATTGAAAAAAGCTACTATCTAAATACCAACCGGATAAGACTAAATTTTTTGCCACTCCTGGTTTCGAGATCGGGTTCATCATAGGGTAAGAATCAAAATCGGGAGTCAAAATGACGTTTTTATCAAAGTCTTTTGCCCATAGGCGAATCCATACATCTTTATAGTCGAGGGGATACTGAGAATAATCAAAAGATTGACGTAATTTTGCCCGAAAGTACCAACCGACAATTTCTTGATTGCCTTCTTGGCGCTTATAAGATTCCGTGACATCTATTTTATCAACGGATTCAGGCATAACAAAACCACGAGTTACTTTGTCATTAACTCCTTTAGTAAATCTCTGCCAAATGTAACCGGTTACTGTCACATTATTGGCTGTATTAAATTCGATTGATTCCACAAAAACACCTGTGGGAATATAAATGGGTTTTTCTGCCTTGACTTGAGTGCTAAGTTGTTGCTCACGTCGGTCCAAAAATTTATTTAATCCCGCTCTACCAATGAGGACGATTTTTGATTCCGTGCTATTTTCATAACTCCGCTGATTCCAAGCTAAATACCAGATATAACCAATCCCACTAATAAATAAAATATTGGATGTATAAACAACAGCCCAAATACGGCTTCTTTTTCCGGTATAAGCACGAAACACTAAGATGGAGGAAAAGAATAAAAAGGCGATCAATGCCAGACAAATTATGATTTGCTTTTTTTGTAAACTATCTGCATTTGTGATCACTTCAGGTTTAAAAAATACGACTCCCATTGTCCATCCGGTAGAGCTAATGGGTTTATAGAAAATCCAAGAGGACAATCCTGTTTTTTTATCCGTGATTTCTATTAACCCTCTTTCGCCTTTGATCGCTTGATCTCCCAAGATTTTATACTCTTGAGTATTGTGATCTTTTGCGAAGTCAAAAATATTATGCCCATTTTTTACATACTCATCAATAGGATGGGCAATAAAAACCCCTGTCTTAGAGAGAAGAAAGCCATAGCCAGTCTTGCCTAAGTTTAAGGCATTGATCATGGCTTTTAAATCTTGTAAGGAATAGTCTCCATAAACAACGCCCGCGACTTTTTTCTGTTTTGTTTGGACATCGACTCGATAAAAGGGGCTAGAATATTCGGCTAACACGGCTCCTGCTCTTTCTCCATAAAATGGATCTAGCCACATTGCACCTTCTTTTAAGGGACGATTAAACCATTGAGATTTTTTGTCTGGTTTGGTGTAATTATATGAGGATTTGGAGGTGAATTGTAATTTTCCGTTCTTGCGCCGATAAGTGGGGATATATAGTTGATTATTAGGTACTGCTGATGGGAGATAGGCTACACCAAGCGCAAAAAAATTAACATTTTTTTCCATTGTGCTTCTCAGTGTATCCGGTAAGTCTGTGTCTGATATTTTCTCCTCTGTTAAATTATTTGCTATTGATGTAACAGAAGATTGTAAAATTTGCAAATTTTTCTCTATGGTTTTGACAGCTTTTTCCGCTTCTTCTGTGGCTTTTGCTTTTGCGACTTCCTCGGTTTTATTTTTCTCATACCAGTAAGAAAAAATTAACCCTGCGATGAGAATTCCACTCACGATACTAAGAGCTATGGAACTTTTATAAACCAGTTTTGACCAGTTTATTTTATTTGGTTCTAGGGGCTGGGGTTCTAGGGG
>JBEDKD010000372.1:0-7608 GCA_041172365.1 Cyanobacteriota bacterium
GATGGGGCGGGTTTTCTGGCCTGTCTGTTTGGTGGCACAGATATGGGCGAACCCGCCCCTACAGAGTTATGGTGGGATGGGGCGTTTTTTTGTCCTAACCGTCTTGGCGGGTGCTATAACATGGAAGAGTTAACTCCTACATTAATTAGTAATTTGATTTTTAACTAGCTACTTGGGTTAAGTATGATCAGTTATCCATAGACTGATCGGGTTTTTTGACAAAACTTAAAATTATCTGCGTTTATCTGCGTTTATCTGCGGTTTCCATAATGATTTTTAGGCAAAAGGTTCTTGCCCTTATCTATTAGACATCTCCTAAAATTATCGTAGGGTAGCATTAGCCTGCCTTTGATCTGATTTTGGGGAGATGTCTATTGTTACATACTCAACTCTGGGATTCCCCATATCCGAATAGTTCCATCTGTGTAACCACTAATAATTTGTTTTCCATCTGGGGTAATTGCAAGGCAACAAACCCAATTAGCACGGGAGAAATACTCTTTAGTTAGTTTAGTCTTTTAATCCAGGTATTTTCTTGATCAATTTAAAATTTATTCATCTGTCAATTCTTCGGACATTTTTTGATTATCAACCTGGGAAATCCCACTTGGTAAAGCAGTAATATTTAGTTGTAATATTTCTTCTGACATTTCTTTAATCGCTTCTATTACAGCGTCCTTGTCTGTTCTAATTTTAAAACTTTGATGACGTTTATTTCGGGCACAACGAGCAACTTTCACAGTAAGTTTATAGCGATTAGAACCATAATTTGTGTTGTCATCATTATTAATACTATAACCATTGTATAAAAGCTGGCGTCTGTCAAACCCATGATCACTTGTATTCTCACAATCATCCCCATGATCACTTGTATTCTCACAATCATCGTCCTCATGTCGATCAAATGCTTCTGTAGGTGCAGGCTCAGGTATAAGCGTTAATGGTGGTAGTGTTAATTTCTGATACCCAACTACATTTATAAATGCAGAATCATAAATATCTCCAACAATGGCGGTTATTTTAACTTGACTTATACTTTTTCCCGCGATAAATTTACCATCTGCATTTATCTTGCCACTGGTTGCACGCCAGATTATATTCCCTGGGCTCATCAGATCCCCTTGTTGATCAAATCCTTTAGCACTAAAAGTTAAATTCTGATTAGGATTAAGTTGTGCTTCATTGGGAGAAATTTCTAATCGTCTCAACACAGGAACTACAATAACTTTAACAGAAGCACTAATTTTAGCAGCATTAATAAATAGTTGACCCACCAAGTCGAGAATCCGAGCGACAATCTTAAAGATGTTTTTCTGTAACCACGCTTCTATATCAAAATCAAGGTTCTCGGTTTCTTCATTTGTCAAATCTGTTTCTGTATTTTCGGCTTGTTCTGTTTGTTCACCAGTAGTCAAATTAGTTTTTATAATCTCGACAGCCGACTTGAAAATGAAATTATTTTGGGTGAAATCAACAAAAGAAAATACACGATATAAAAGCCTCATGTATGTTCCCAATATTAAAATTTTAGCCCTTACCCCAGAGTCAGATATTTCAGTAACATTAGCTCTTACCTTAAATTTACCTTTCGCATTATGAGCAGCAGTAAAATTACCATTTTGGTCGATTTTTCCACCTGTTGCTTCCCAAGATATTTTTCCAGTATCTATTCGATTGCCATATTGATCTAAGCCTACTGCCCTAAATTTTTGGCATTCATCAGGCTTTAGTTTTACTACTTTTTGAGGATAAATCTCTAATCGCGTTAAAACTGGGAGCAAAGTAACTGTAGCTGATTGACGAATTCCTTGGACCGTAGCATTAACCGTAACTTCACCCTTTTCATAACCTCCTATAAAAATTCCATTGCCGTTAATTCTTCCCCCTTGAGTACATTGCCAATATACTTGATTAATCTGTATCGGTTCATCTTGTTGATTAAATCCGATCACATCAAAAGTGAAATTTTCTTCAGGTTTAAGTGCTACTTCATTGGGAAAAATAGATAAATATCTCAATACGGAAACTACTGTAATATCAGCAAAAGCACTGATATTGTATTCAGTTGCAGTAGCCGTTACTCTAAACTTACCTTTAGCATTTATATCAGCTATAAAATTGCCATTTTGGTCAATCTTACCGCCTGTTGCTTTCCAAACTACCCGCCCAATTGCGATTTCACGATTCCACTCATCTAAACCTTGAAGCTTGAATTGTTGATGTTGTCCCGGCTCTATTTTTACTTGCTTTGGTGAAATTACTAATGTAGTTAGTTTTGGCGGTTCAACTATAGTAATATGAGCATAACTGCTGATTTCTCCCACAGTTGCAGTAACAGTTATTTTCTCCTTTTGATAACTCGCGTGGAACATTCCATTATTTAGAATCGACCCGCCCGTTGTACTCCAAGTAACTTTTCTAGTTTCTATGTTGTCACCATACTGATCTAATCCTTTAACTTGAAACTGAAAATTCTGCCCAAACTCTAATTGAGATATTGGGGATGTAATAATTAGTTCTGTTAGCCTCGGAGGTTCAATAATTCTCACAGGAATACGTCGCACAATTGAACCGGATGACGCGATAATTTCAAATTTACCTTCCTGGCTTCCCGCTACAAAATTGCCATTTTGATCAATGGTTCCACCTCTATTACTTACTGACCAACGAATTGCTCCAGTTTGGATATCCTCACCATACTGATCTTGGCCTTTTACTTGAAACTGAAAACTATGCCCAAAGACTAATTGCTCTATTGAAGATGTAATAATCAGTTTATCTAGCTTGGGAGGAGCAATAATAGTAATGGGAATACGTCGCACAATTGAACCGGCTGACGCGATAATTTCAAATTTACCTTCCTTGCTTCCCGCGACAAAATTGCCATTTTGGTCAATCGTTCCGTCTCCGCGTACTTCCCATAATACAGTTTCCTGCATGGGATTTTTTCGTTGATCTAAAACTTGTGCTGTAAATTGTCGAGTCTTACCAAACTCTAAAGTAATGTTAGAAGGAGTAACAGAAATCTCACTGATTATAGGAGGCTGAATAATAGTAATTGTGACAGAAGTCTCAAAAATGCCTATCTTGGCTTTAACTTCAAATCTTCCTTCCCGTTGATATGCGGTAAATAAACCCTGTTCGATTTTACCGCCAGCACTTTCCCATTTAACATCTTTATTGTTAAGGTTCATCTCTCTATTATTCTGGTCGAAACCTTTAACAGTAAAATGTGTAGATTGACCATAGAAAAGTTCTTGGTAAGATTCTACAATCACAATTTTGCTTAATTTTTGGTAAGAACATCCCTTAATAGCATGAAGTGGTTTTCCTGTTTGTGCTTCCAACAATGTCACCCAATCTTGACCAGCAATGACAAGCGTTTTTCCATTAGGACTAACGGCTACAGAGCTAATAAAACCAGGCTGTTTTGGTAGAGTTTGGATAATTATATTATCTTTTAATTCCAAGATTTTAATGTTTTTGGAAAAACCGACGACAAGTATATTTTGATTGACATGACAAGCTAGAGAATTAATTAATTGATTATGAGGGTAAGTTTTGGTGCATTCTAAATTTTGAATAGGTAACGGAGACAAATCTTTATTATCGAATTGGCCCACAATAACTCTACCCAAAACCCAAGCTCCTAAAGCTATTGGCCCTCCTAATGAAAATCCCGCGACAGTCGCGGCTACATCTACTAAACCTTTACGCCAAACTGCACCTGATTGATTTGAAGACACTTCTCCAGGTTTTGATTGCCAATATTTGACAACACCATCACGACTTCCACTAATTAATGTAGTATTATCTGAAGTAATACTTAAAGATTGAATCCAAGCTGAATGTCCTTCAAGAGAACGAATGAATCCACCACTATCTAACTTCCATAGGGTGATTTTATTATTATTGCTTCCACACGCGATCACTTTTCCATCATGGCTAATACATAAGCTCAAAACTGAAGATAGTTCCTTGGGATCTTGTAGAGTTTTATTTAATTGCCCCGTATTTAAGTCCCATATTTTGATAGTTTTGTCTGTACCCGCACTAACAATGGTTTTTCCATCAGGAGTGATAGCAACAGCAGTAACCCAATTAGAATACCAACTTAGATCAATTAATGTATGAATAAGCTGCCCAGTTTTTAAATTCCATACCTTGATGGTTTTGTCTGCACTTCCGGTAACTAATGTATTTCCATCAGGACTAATAGCAACAGATAAAACCCAGTGCGAAAGTCCTTGAATACTACGAATTATTGCCCCTGTTTGTAAATCCCATACCCAAATTCTTTTCCAACTTCCTCCTACTAAAATAGTATTATCTGGACTTATTGCCAGAGAAGTAATAATATCTGTTGGGGAAGTTGTTAAGCTTTCTGGTGTATTGAAATAAGAGTTATCACCCCGAAAAATTCTGTAGGCAAATTGTTTAACTATTTCTGATTTATCTTTGATAGACTGTTCAATCAAAAGTTCTAAACCTTGTTGGCCATAATTGAGAGTTTCTGATAAAGCAGCAAGTCTTTCTTGCTCACTTTGACTAGATAACTGCTTCTTAACTTCTTCAATTTTTGTAGACATTCTATCTCTCCCCAAATTATTAAGTTTCTGATTTTTGGGCACCACAAGCAACCCATGAGCTAGGTGATATGAACATCTGTCTCTAGGTGGACCATCGGGGAAGTATACTCTGCCCGATCGCGTCTCCCTCCTCAACCTCGCTATCAATTGCCGATGAATCCGATCGTACCATATCGGAATCACATACTCACCAGATTTTTTTTAAGGATGCGATCGCGCTGTGTTTGTCTCGCGAGTTTCACCTTTTAAACGCGAAGCCCTAAAGCGTCGTGTCTCTGACTCCCGTGACACGCGGCTATTCTCCCACGCACTTCCTCAAATTCCTTCCAAATCAATTCAGGGGAACGCGTGGGTTTATTCATGGCACGAGTTAATCCAATGGCAATGATTTCTTTTGCCTTAGATAATTCTTTTTCTGTGGGTGATTCTATTTTATCTTGCTGTAATAATTCCAAAAACTTCAAAATTTCTTCTTGCTTGTAGGGCGATAATTCCCTAAACTTCTCTAAAAAAACTTGTTCTAAAGTCATTTTATTGCCTCTTTTTGATTATCTTTTGAACTCCCTTATAGACAGTATAAATAAAATATTGGTAGATGTCACAAGATGGAGCATTAATCTAACAAATCTTCTGAGGGATAACCATAAAAGGTTAACCCGGTATTTCCATAAACTTTTTGGCGAGCGATTTCTAAATTCCCAATGGTTTCAGGAAAAACCCGATCGCGCTGATGCTCTATCCCTATTTCTCCATCGGGGGCGAGCAGATTTTTCCCAGCAATAATTTCTAACACCGGTTGATATAAATCACTCGCGTAGGGAGGATCAAAATAAACCCGATCAAATTGTTGATCTCTGATTTTTTTTAACAGAGTAACAACATCCCCTCGTAATACTTGAAAACTTTGATTTTCATCAGTAACTTGTTGCCAATTTTCTCGAATTATGCTACAAGCACGAGGAGATTGTTCCAGCGCGATCGCGTGTTTTGCCCCACGACATAAAGCTTCAGCACCCATCGAGCCACTTCCCCCACAAAGATCCAACCAACGACAACCCGCGATCGAGCCTTGCCAAATATTAAATACAGCTTCGCGTACCCGTGCAGGAGTCGGGCGAGTCCCCAAACCCGGTAAAGTTTTTAACAGTCTATTTCCGTAAATTCTAATACTCATAAAATCTCTCACTACAAATCATCAATTAATTGATTTAACGTTGCTTCCATGATCGCGGTATTTTGTCCCGACACCGTATAAACTAAGACTTCCCGATAAATACGGCCCGCTGCATTCATTTTACTATTAGATGCACCACTTGATACAATTACCGCAGCATAACTACAACGTGCCGCAAAATTAATCACATCCGCGCGTAATTTTAATTGATGTTCAAAAGTTTTTTTTGACACGATTTTAAATTGTTCTTTTAATTGATGTAACTCGGCTTCTAAAGATGTATAAGTCGTCATAATAAACGGTATTTTTTTACTATTCATTACGGATTGTATCACGTCTAAACCGGCTCTCGCACATCCTAAAGTTCCGGGTATAGAATTTAAAATACTACGAACATCATTATGAGATATCCATTCGGAAGGATTGCGCGAAATAACATTTTCTTCGGGTAAAAACCAGTTATTTAACATGACACTAACGGTATTAGTGGATGTCATGGCTACCATAGGCATGATTTCACTTACACTAATTACGCCAGAATTTTCTTGATAATTTAAAAAGGGAATAATGCCAAAAATTGTCCCTTCATCGGGGCTAACTCCTGCTACGATAAAGGCTTGAAAAAAACCAAATCCTGTTACCCAAGGAACTTCACCCGATAATCTATAACCGTTTTTGGTAGGTTTAGCAATAACCGCGGGAACGCCGCTTCGTCTTAAATGAGAAAATCCGATACCGAGTAATAATTTTCCTTCTTGAATGTCGCAGAATATTTCTTTTTTTAGGCTGTGATTTTCACTCTTGACGATCAGGCGAGTCGCGCTTTGATGTTGCGTTTGTAGAAAGTATAAAGCCCCGGAGTATCTTGCCACCAATTCTTGAAACTTAGAGAAATTTTCTGGCTCTATTTCTAAACCATTATATTCTTTGGGTATGAATAATGATAAGAGCGATCGCGTTTGCATTCCCCCAAGTGCTTTTTTTAAAATTTCAGGCTCTTCATCCATAAGATTCGCGTGAGGCGCGACATACTCTTGAAGATAATTTTCTGTGATTTCTAAAATCTCTTGATTATTCATCTTTTCCGAAAATCTGGATAGGGCAAAGGGTTTGAATTAAAAAAAAATCCTCTGGTTTGTTAAGATAAGCACTATTGATTATAAAGCGCGATCGGCGAAATAGGTTACTCGATTTTGGGAAAACCAAAGAAACCCGGTTAGAGCATAATTTCTCGGTAATAGACAAGGAAAAAACACAAAACTCAATTTTGTTGTTGAATGATTTGCCTTTGATACTCTTGCTCTGTCATTAATTCATTAGTATTTTCCACACGATCTAAAAAGACAAAACCTTGTAAATGATCATATTCATGTTGAAAAATTCTCGCGACAAAATCGGTTAATTCTTGTCGTTGAAGTTTGCCATTTCGACAAAGATATTCAACTTCAATCTCCCGATATCGTGGCACTAAACCACGAATCCCAGGCACACTTAAACACCCTTCCCAATCCTTAACCATTTCCTCAGAATGGGAGATAATTGTCGGATTAATCATCGCGGTAGGTTCCATTTTAGGAGCATGGGGATAGCGTGCATTCGGTTGAGACGCGATAATTAATAATTGATAGGATATCGCGACTTGAGGAGCCGCGATCCCGACACCTGTGGCATTTTTAGCCGTGGCAATTAAGTTATCAATCAATTCTTGAATCTCAGGAGCATTAACCTTTGTAATCGGTTGGGCAATCTCGCGTAAAACCGGATTACCTAATTGGGATATTCTCAAGATTTCCGCCATGATTTTTCCTTGTTAATGGGTAATGGGTAATGGGTAATAGGTAATAG
>JBEDKD010000373.1:0-8252 GCA_041172365.1 Cyanobacteriota bacterium
ACAAAAACGATCGCGCTCAATCGACCTCATCTTCACGAAAGTGCAGTTCCCAGAGAGATAGAAAAAGTCAGTACCCAAGATTTACTGGCAGAAGGCGGAAGAGTTTTAAAATTAGGCAGAAATATCCATCCTGGTGAGGTAGATTTAGTAACTGGAGGCCCACCTTGTCAGCCATTTAGTACCGCGGGAAAAAGAGGCTCTGTGATGGACCCTCGCGGCAGTTTATTTATGGAGTTTATTCGCATAGTTAAAGAAGTTCAACCCCGGTTTTTCTTAATGGAAAATGTCAGAGGTTTGCTTTCTGCACCTATTCGCCATAGAGCCATTAATCAAAGGGGAAAAAATTACCCCCCCTTAGAACCTGATGAAATGCCCGGAGCGGCCTTGAGGGTGGTATTAACAGAAATGAAAGAACTCAAATACAGTGTAGTTTATAATATTTTAGAAGCCGCAGATTATGGCGTTCCCCAAAACAGATCGCGTCTCATATTTATTGGTTCGAAAGATGGTGAAACCGCGACATTTCCTCTGCCGAAATATTGCCAAAATGGAAAGAATTTACCTAAGTGGCGTACTTTAAGGGACGCGTTAACAGGTTTAGTCGATCCCGAACTAGAATTTATCCCTTACTCCGAAAGTCGATTAAAGTATTTGAAATTATTAAAAGAGGGACAAAATTGGAGAGATTTACCTGAAGAATTAATCAAAGAAGCAATGGGAGGAGCTTACAATTCATGCGGCGGAAAAGTAGGTTTTTATCGGAGATTATCTTGGGATAAGCCTTCACCAACAGTAACAACAAGTCCCCAGCAGAAAGCGACTGATATGTGTCACCCTGTAGAATTGCGTCCTTTAAGTGTGCGCGAATGTGCGAAAATCCAAACTTTTCCCGATGATTGGATTTTTTCGGGTTCAGTAAGTTCTAAATACAAACAAATTGGGAATGCTGTTCCCGTATTACTCGCTCAAGAAATTGGTAGTTATCTTTTCGATTTGATTCAAGGAAATCACCCCAAAGGAAAAGGAATTTCTGAACAATTATCACTATTTTCTCTATCAAGTTTTAATCATTGATTTGGGACGATTTATGGTAAGCTAAGGCGCATTCAAAATAAAGTAGGACAAGCATCCTGCTTGTCACAGAGTTTGATCCCGTTTTACTAGGACTTTTCAATGAGTCATAGCTTAGTAATGGAAATTAAATAACTGGAGTATTTAGACATCTGGCAAAAATCATGTCAATCGCAGCGTTAGCCTGCGCCACAATAGTTGTTGGAGATGTCTTTTGGCATTTAGCATCGAAAGCAGGCTGGAAGCCTGCACTACTTTATTAAATGTTTATTCCTTAGTTTTGTTTCAGCACTTCCCACAAAATCTACTATTTTTTACCCTGGAGAAAATAGGTGTTCATATTCCCTTTACCTTTCACATAAATGGAACCTCTTGGCTCAAAAATGTACTTTTCACATAATAATTGATACGCGGATTCTGTCACCTGTATTTTCCCAGGAATACCCTGCGATTCCATACGACTCGCGGTATTGACGGCATCTCCCCATAAGTCATAAATAAATTTTTTTGTCCCAATAACTCCCGCGACTACAGAGCCACTATTAATTCCTATACGCAAATGCAAAGACTCACCCTTTTTTTCATTAAATTTTATGATTATTTCCTGCATCTCTAATGCCATATCCGCGATCGCGATCGCGTGATCTAAACGGGGTATCGGTAAACCACTCGCCACCATATAATTATCTCCAATGGTTTTGATTTTTTCTAAATGATATTTTTCCGTTAACTGATCGAAATTACTAAAAATACAATTGAGTAATTTGACTAATTCTTGGGGTGTCGTGCGAGAGGATAATTCCGTAAATCCTACCAGATCCGCGAATAAAATTGTCACATCGGCAAAACTATCCGCGATGGTATTTTCACCTTGTTTTAAACGTAGCGCGATCGCCTCCGGTAAAATATTTAATAATAACCGTTCCGATTTTTCCTGCTCACTGCGTAAAATAGCTTCCGCTTGTTTACGTTGGCAAATTTCTTGATATACCCGATGAAACATAAAATTAAAAGCATTCATCACTTCTCCTAACTCATCATTGCGCTGAATAGAAAAAGAATAAAAATCCGATTTAGTTTCATCTTTACTTAAAGCATCCGCCGCAGAAATTAAGTCATCCCTGAGTCTTAAAATAGGAGAAATCACCACACTTCCTAAAACAATAATCGTCACAAAAGTGACAAAAGCTGAGATAATTAAAACCAGAACACCAATGCGTTTAATATAGGCATATAATTCAGGTTGCACCGAAGAAGCATCATGGCGTACTATTAAAATCAAATCACCGCCTAAATGTTTATTTGTCCAAGCCACATCGTAGCGTGTTCCATCGGGACTGCGTTGATGAAAAATTTTCTGATCTTGCAGATAATCAAAGGCTATTTCTGGCATTTCTCCGAAGGTTTCCATAAGTTTACCATTGGATTGATAAATCGCAATTCCTAAAACAATAGGTGAATCTTTAATAATATTTTGAATACGCCTTTGAAATACTTGGTGATTTGACATTTCCTGTTGAGTCAAAATCACTAAGGAGTCAAGGGTAAAACTTGATATCTGTTCCAATTGTAATAATAATTCTTGTTCCCGATGAAAATAAGAAGGAATGAGAATCACTCCTTCTATGACAAGCAAACTAATAAATACCCAGATGGTAATTTGCCTTGATAAGCGTGCTTGAAATGCGTCTAACAGTATGCTGATTTTTTTACGTTTCATAATTATTCCTGGGAAATTAAACAATCAATAGAGATGCCAGTCTTCCCGTAAGTAAATAAGTGAACATTTCTCCTTTGCCTTTTATATAAATGTTACCACGTTCTGAAAAAGTATATTTATCCTTTAAACGTTCGTAGGTAGATTTTGTCACTTGAATAGCACCCGGAATGCCGTGAGACTCCATACGACTCGCGGTGTTAACGGCATCTCCCCACAAGTCATAAATAAATTTTTTCGTCCCAATGACACCCGCGATCACTGGTCCAGTATTAATACCAATTCTAATACTAATCGCGGTACTATGGCGAGCATTAAAATTGGCAACCTCTTCCTGCATTTTTAAAGCAATTTCCGCGATAGATTCGGCATGATCTTTATTGGGAATAGGCAACCCTCCCACTACCATATAAGCATCCCCAATAGTTTTAATTTTTTCTAATCCATAACGCTCGGTAAGTTCATCAAAAGCCGAGAAAATTTCATTAAGGAATTTGACTAAATCTTCAGGCATAATTTGAGCAGACATTTCAGTAAAACCGACAATATCGGCAAAAAGAATAGTCACTTCAGCAAAACCATCGGCAATATTTTTTTGTCCATCTTTTAATTTTTGGGCAATGGGTTCGGGGAGAATATTTAATAAAAGGCGATCGCTTTTTTCTTGAGCTTCTTGTAATGCTTCATTGCTCTGTTGTAATTGAGAAGTCCGAGCTTTTACACGCATCTCTAAATAGCGAGCATTGCGACGTAAACCACCAATGGCTAAAGTTAAACCGAGGACTCCAGTTACCGCGATTACGACTAATAAAAAGAAAAGTTTTTCCAAACCCAAACGAGTAGCTTCTGTAATTTTATTCAAAGGTTGACGAATTTCTAAAATCCCTCGCACATCTCCCACTTTCCAATCGGTTTTCGGACTATCCGGGTGAGTATTATGACAACTAATACAACTAGGTTTCATTAAATCGGCTTCGGTATAGCGAAAAGTTGTTGTCCCCTCCCGTGTTTCTTTGCGATAAAATTGCCCTTGGGGATTTTCTTTTAAATAGCGGAGGGCTTCCCTTTCAAACTCATCTTTTGCCCCCCCTTCTTGACGACGCCAAGGAAAAGGATAATCGCTATAAAGACGTACTGATAAATCAGGATGAGTCTCACTAATTCGTTGCCCTAATTCAATTAAAAAGGTAGCAGGTAAAGGAATCCCACCCGATTTCATCGAGTAATCATGGGTGACAGTAATTTCATCTAAATCTTTGATCCGAGTGACAATATCTGAGCTATAAAATGTCCGGGCTTCTTTAATGGCTTGGGCATAAAGAGACGCGTTTTGAAGGGCTTGGGTTTCAATCATTTTGTCGGACAAATGAGACATATTCTGCATGGCAATACCCACACCAATACAGAATAAAATTGTTAAAGCTAGGATAATGCGCTGATAGACAAACTGCTTGAAAGCTTTCCATGCTTTGATGAGCCACTCATCCATGATCTTCTTTCCTCTTAATCTTAGGAATGGAAATTTAATAACTTGACTATTTGGTTGGTAGTTTCTCCTATATGTGCCCGAAAGCAGGCAAGATGCCTGTATGTGCCCGAAAGCAGGCAAGATGTTTGTATGTGCCCGAAAGCAGGCAAGATGCCTGCACTACTTTATTAATTTTTCATTCCTTCGTTAGTTGTACAGAGTTTTTCCGTCTTTTCCGTAACTAAGGATAATTATAACGGGTTATTTTGTAATTGACGCTCGACTGACTCTTCTGCATTTTATCGCAGAAGGAAGAAGCAATAAAATAAATGGTTGGGACCATTAAAACGTCCTAACCGTCGAGGTTGCTGTATATAGTTGTGTGGGGTGAAGCACTTCTTGATTGTCCCTAGAAGTTTTCTATTTGCCTACGTCTTGATGATGCTCCACCGGGTTTTTCGGAGCGAAACTTGGTTATTTTTACAGTATCTATGAGAAACCCGGTTTATTAATGCGATAATTTACACTCATTAAATTTTTAATTGTTTAATGACTTGTAAATCTTGCCACCCTTGGATGATATTTCCTTGCATGAGTAACGCGACACCATTTAATGCTTTTAATTCGGGTATATTGGGGTTATTTTTTAAGGCTGTTTTTAACACTTTTTCGGCTTTTTGGGCTTGCCAATCATATAGATAAACAAAGGCTAAATAACCCGATGCGTAGGGGTTTTTAACATCTAATTGGGTGACTTTCTCTAAGGACGCGATCGCGCCTTTTACGTCTTTCTTCAATACGCGTGCGAAAGCTAAAGCATAGGCATCTTCGACATTATTGGGATCTTGTTGTAAACGATATTCTAAGGCTTTTTCGGCTTGAATGGTATAATCTTGATTGGGATCATATTGATTAATTCTCCCGACTTGTTCAAATACTGATTCTAACCCTTTGATGCCTAATGGTAATTGACTCGCGTTGAGTCTTAATTGGGTAACTAAATCTAATTCAGGGGCGGGCGATCGCGGTGCGGTTGGATCTATAGTAATCGTAACAGGAGGTACTTTAATAGGATAATTTTGTCCTGTTTTACGATTAAGATAGGTGGCTTCCAGGGTATATTTTCCGGGTTGAAGATTGGCAGGGGGAAATATTGCCATGCGCTCCATGACTTTAAATCCGACTTGATAATCATCGCCTTTTAATTTCCCAGGATTTAACATCCCCATCGCGACACCATGATCGTGACTAAAGGAAGTCGGAGCCGTTGGATTAGAAGTCTTATCTATATTACGAAAAGTAATTAATAAAATGCCAGCTTGTAAATCTTGCCAAGGCCCGGACCATTCATAATTAACGGGTAATGGCACTCCTGGGGGAGTCTTTTCTGGTAACAAAATGTTATCTAATTCAATTTTTTGTTTGGCTTCTTTTAAAGGGAAAACAGACATTAATGGAACATTACGACGATATAATTCTAATAAGGAAAAATCTGGTAATAACCAGCGTTTTTTTAATTGAAATTCCTGAACATTTGCCAATTCTTTTAAAATGGCTTGTTGAGAATCATCGGAGCCGATTTCTCCTTGTCGCTGATTTTTCGTGACAAACCAAGAAAGCGATCGCACATCTTGAGGAATACTTTTGAGATTTCCCCCTACTTCGCGTCCATAAATTTGAAAGTTCTCTAAGGCTCCATACAAGTTAAAATTATGTTGATTAATTTCTGCGGTAGAAGGGACAACAACTAAGGTATTTTGCAAAAAGGGTTCTGAGTTAATAACTTCCGTAATAACATCTCGATGAGGCCATTCTTTACCAATATAAGGACGAATGGAATTACCAGGGGTAAAAGTTTCTCTAATTTTATTACCGATCGCGCCTCCCACAGGGAACGCGTTTAAAAAGGTTAATAAAATAACGAGGGTAAAAGTGCCCCAACGAATTTGTCGGCCCCAACGAGGGGGAAAAAGGGTGAAACAATAGGCTAATAAGATCGCGAAGACGGGTAAATAGGGTGTGACATAGCGATCGTCTTTATTGAGATTAAGGGAATTGATGAAATAAGCACCTATCCAGAAAATTGCTAACCAACTAAAGGAAGAGGGAATCAGTAAGAAAAAATAACGGAAAAATAATTTGAGTTTGAGTAATTTTATGTTTTTGAGCCAAAAAAGAATTAAACCGATAATGGGAATGAGTAAAAGAGGCCAGGAAATTTGTTGAGGGAGTTGTTGCCAATAAAAAGTCCACGCGTTTAGGGTATTAAGGGCGGGATCGCCTTCGGAGATCGCGGAATCTATGGTGGCTCGTTTGGCGGAGGTAAAGATGATTAACCAATTGGTTTTGAACCAGGGAAAAATTATGGTAAAAGTGATAATTAAACTAATGATTAATTGAGTTAATTTTCCCCAAGCTTTTTGGAAAATCGCGGTTACGCCTAACCAGACAAGGGGGGTAAATAGGAATAATAATGCTGTTTGTTTAATCAGAAGTGCTGCGCCAAAAGATACTCCAAACGCGATCGCGCATAACCAAGAGCTCAGAAACCCGGTTTCTTGAAAAAATCTCGAATTTAAACGCATAATCGGAGACAGAAACCGGGTTTCTTGAGAAAATCTCGACTTGAAACGCAGAATCGGAGAGAGAAACCCGGTTTCTTTCACTTCTCCCTCTTCCTTCTTCCTTCTTCCTTCTTCCTTCTTCCTTCTTCCTTCTTTCCACATTGTCAAACAATAGAAACTGAAAGTGACAGCCGCGGTGAGGGGAAAATCTAATAAATATTGAAGACGGAGACGATAGAGCCCGGGCAAAAATAAACAAAACACGGCTGCCCATAAGCCTACTTGACGGTTAAAGAGTTTGGAGCCTAATCCATATACAGAAAGGAGGAGAATCGCACTGAAAAAAGAGTGGATGAGGGTAGCTTGCTCCTCTCCAGTGCCAAAAATATTGAGAAAGGGTACTGTGAGAATAAAGGTTAAGGGCGCAAACTTTGGGGATAACTGCCAGAAGTGAGTCCACCATTGCCCCGACAACCATTGGGGCTGTTGTAAGATTTGTTGAAAGAGAAGACTATCGGTTAAATATTGGGCCTGATCCCACGCGGGGACACTCTGATCTGCCATAAACCATAGGCGATCGCACACGACACCGAATAACCAAAGTCCGGTTAAGATCAGAAAGGGATTGTATCGGGCGCGATCGTGTTCTTGGTTCACAATAGTTATAGGATAAAGAATAGATAGGACGGAGTTAGAGGGCTTCGTTATGCCAGAGTCAAGGGGGTGTGCCTCGCCAAACCTGGTTTCTGAAGCAATACCTTGAAGATGTTGGGTTTTGCCCTACGCGCACGCGACGTGGGCCTCAACCCAACCTACTAGAAATGGCGAAGGTATTGTGAAGCTGATTGATTTATATCATACTCACCCCGACACACCTCATCTCAAGCCCCAAAAAAATTTCTCAAAAAAATTTTGCCAAACTACTTGCCAAACTCAATCAACCCTGTTATTATAACTAAGGTGGAAAAAAAAACGCCGGGATAGCTCAGTTGGTAGAGCAGAGGACTGAAAATCCTCGTGTCACGAGTTCAAGTCTCGTTCCTGGCATCCCAAAACCCTCAAGTCGCGTCATCTCAGAAAAAATAGAGATGGTGCGACTTGACTTTTTGAGTGGCAATCGTATCGCAGAAGTATCGCAGAAGTATCGCAATGATGAGAAGTCGGGCAAAACGGCTCATAGCCTGAGATGGATGAGCGCGATCGCGCCGGGGTAATGCCATTATAAAAGTTGAGAATATCTCTTAAATTTTAATGATAAACGCGATGGAAAGCCGCACTTATGCTCAACAACTAGAATTATTTGAATTATTCCAACCGATAAAAACCATAACTTGCACATCGAAATTTACATTTGTAGATTTATTCGCGGGTATCGGTGGATTTAGAATTCCTCTGGAAGAATTAGGAGGAATTTGTTTAGGATATTCAGAAA
>JBEDKD010000374.1:0-3384 GCA_041172365.1 Cyanobacteriota bacterium
AACCCATCCTAGGCGAAAAAGCATGAAATTATCAAAAATGCAGTTAATTAATCGCCCCGGATTAATCCGACTTGCTATACTAGGAATAATCTTACTAATCCTGAGTATTTGGGGGTATAAAATAATGATTGCTATGCCAGGAAATAGTTATAATGGCGACTTGCCACCCTTAACCGCAAAAGAATTGGCTTTGCGAGACGAGATGACGCGGGATGTCAATAAACTCGCGGGAGAAATTGGGGAAAGAAATTATATAAAATATGAACAACTTAATCTAGCCGCGGATTTTCTGCATTCATCTTTTCAAGCAATGGGTTATCAGGTAAAACGTCAAACCTATCAAGTGAATAGACAAGAATTTTCTAATATTGAGGTGGAAATAAAGGGTGAAAAGTTCCCTGATGAAATTGTCTTAGTCGGTGGGCATTATGATTCGGTTTTTGCTAGTCCAGGGGCGAATGATAATGCAACGGGTAGCGCGGGTGTTTTAGCCTTAGCTAAACTATTTGTCGGGAAAAAAATTGATAAAACTCTGCGTTTTGTGCAGTTTGTTAATGAGGAGCCGCCGTTTTTCTTTACCCCTAATATGGGTAGTTTTGTTTATGCGAAACGGGCAAGAGAAAGACAGGAGAAAATTGTCTCGATGTTGAGTGTAGAAACGATTGGTTATTTTTCTAATGCCAAGGATAGTCAAAAGTATCCACCCCCTTTAAGTCTTTTTTATCCTTCTACGGGTAATTTCATTGGCTTTATTGGTAATATTGATTCGGCAAGTTTGGTAAAACACGCGATCGCGTCTTTCCGTAAGAATGCCAAATTTCCCTCAGAAGGCGCGTCTCTTCCTGATGATATACCCGGTATCGCTTGGTCCGATCAATCGTCCTTTTGGAAACATGGTTATCAAGGGATAATGGTAACAGATACCGCACCCTATCGTTACCCTTTTTATCATACATCAGAGGATACTCCTGATAAAGTTGATTTCGATAAAGCCGCGAGAGTTATTTCGGGTTTGGAAAGCGCGATCGGGGACTTAGTTGGCCTCTGAATTATGGTGAAATTAGGTCTCTATTTTGCTTTTTTTGTGAACCACAAAGGCACAGAGGGCACAGAGGAAAGAAAGAGAAAGTTAATATTAAGAAACCGGATTTCTTGTCAAGAAAAACTATTTAGTGCAGAAGTCCCTCAAGAAACCCGGTTTCTGAAAACCTGCCCCTGTAGCACAACTTTTTCCAAATATTATCACCAATATCCGTATACCCCCTTGACAATATCCCCCCATTTCTGTTATGGTTTTAATTATAACAATTGTTCGATATAAAATAGTTAGTCATGGAAAACAGTAGAATTTATGCCAAAAATAGTCGATCGCGATGAGTACCGTCAAGAACTTTTGAGGAAATGTTTTGATTTATTTGCGAGGTATGGTTATGGATCGATAACAATGCGACAAATCGCGTCAGAATTAAATGTTTCAACGGGGACTCTGTATCATTATTTTCCCAGTAAAGAAAGTTTGTTTGAACAGTTAGTTGATTATTTAAGCACACAGGATACATCTCCCGAAGAAATTGCTAAATTAGGAAATCCCCAAACTTTAGCCGAACGCATTGATGGGATGATGAATTTTGTGGCTCAAAATGAGGCGTATTTACTGAAAGAAATCTTAATTATGATTGATTTTTCTCAGCACAAAGAGCCGGATTTTAATAATGAAGCTTTACAAAGGGCAGAAGATATCTATGAAGAAGCACTTTGTCAATATTTAAAGATATCGAATCGAGTTTTAGCTAATTTTATTGTTAATCAAATAGAAGGTTTTTTATTAAGACGATTTTACTTAGGGGAAAGATTTTCTTTTGCCGAAGAAACTAATTTATTAAGAGAAATTCTCATTACTTATTTAGAGCAAAAATGATGGGGTTAAGTTATGGAGAAAAAATGGTTTATACAACCACGATGGCTTCTCGGACTGATTTTGTTGGGGACTGGTATTACAGTAACGACTACTTTTTATGGTTTGTCTCAATTTTCGATAAAAGGGGAAAGCCCTGAAGTTTCTCCCACCGTTACTATCAAACCCCAAGAGAGAAAAATTACGGCTTTAGGGCATTTGGAGCCCCTGGGAGAAGTTATTAGTTTGGGGGTTTCGATGAATTTCAATGTCGATCGCGTTTCTCAGTTATTAGTTAAGGAGGGAGCTAAGGTAGAAAAAGGACAAATCATCGCGATTTTAGATTCCCGCGATCGTTTACAATCTTTGTTAGATCAACAGAAAGAACAAATTAGAGTCGCAGAAGCGCGTTTAGCTCAAGTAAACGCGGGGGCAAAAACAGGAGAAATTGTCGCACAGAAGGCTACAATTAGTCGTGTAGAAGCACAATTACAAGGGGAGAAAATCACACAACAAGCCGTTATTGGCCGTGTCGAAGCGCAATGGGAAGGGGAAAAAAAAGCACAACAAGCAACAATTGAACGCGTATACGCGCAATGGGAAGGCGAGAAAAAGGCACAGCAAGCAACCTTAGATAAATTATCTGCTGAATTGAAAAATGCGGAGACAGAATATCAACGTCACGAACAACTTTATCAAGAGGGCGCGATCGCGCAATCTTTATTAGATACTAAACGCTTAACTGTGGAAACGACTCGCCAACAGATTGCCGAAGGGAAGGCTAATCTTAATCGGATTAATAGCACTTTTAGCAAACAAATAGAAGAAGCTAATGCCAATCTTAATCGGATTAATAGCACTTTTAGTAAACAAATCGAAGAGGCTAATGCTACCCTTGATCGTATTAAGAAAACGGGGGTTGAGCAATTAGGAGAAGCGAGTGCAACCTTAAATAAAATTGCCGAAATTCGCCCCGTTGATATCCAAGTAGCCCAAGCTGAGGTAGAAAGCGCGATCGCGCAGTTAAAAAGAGCTCAAACCGAATTAGATCAAGCTTATGTGCGTGCTCCCATCACGGGACAAGTTTTGAAAATTCATACGCGATCGGGGGAGAAAATTAGTGATAAAGGGATAGTTGAATTAGGGAAAACGGATCAAATGGTAGTTGTCGCGGAAGTCTATCAAACGGATATTAAACAAGTCAAAATCGGAGACTCGGCTAAAATTAGTAGTCAAGCTTTTTCTGGGGATTTGGAGGGAATTGTCAAAGAGATTGGTTTACAGGTAAAACGGCAAAATGTTTTTAGTAACCAACCCGGAGAAAATTTAGATAGTCGCGTTGTCGAAGTGAAAATTTATCTCAATCCTCAAGATAGTCAAAAAGTCGCGAGTTTAACCAATTTACAAGTCGATGTCGCGATCATCGATTCACCCAAAAGTAAATAAGAAGGAAGAAGGAAGAAGGAAGAAGGAAGAAGGAAGAAGGAAGA
>JBEDKD010000375.1:0-10216 GCA_041172365.1 Cyanobacteriota bacterium
AATCTAGCAAAACTCCGCGGTGTAAGTTTCTTAAGCCTTCTTTCCTAGTAGGGGCGGGTTCACCCATATCTCTGCCACTAACAAATATCATTGGTTAACCCGCCCCTACCGCTTCCCGGAGCGAGTCCAAGGGGTTGACCAGGAAATCCCAGTTGGAGATGGCATAGTAACAATGTCTAGTTGTTACCATACCAGAACGCTTGATTTTATTATTAAGTTTATTCCACAGGCTCCAAACGTGCTTGGTTGAGTTCACCTCAACCAAGGCGGTTAAGGAGCCTGGTATTTTTTCCGATAGCCTCATCCCCCGGAGGGCTATCACTAACGCGGCCGCTTCATCACTAGCCAAACCATACATCCTCAGATATTTGACTAAACCAATGATACTAGAATAAGCCGGATTGACCGTTATTAACTCAATCCCTCTGTTAGAAAAAATCGAATTCAACAACTTGAAAAACTCAGAATAAGCCCAATGAGATAACATCCGAGCATATTTCTTACCCCGTTCTCTGAGTTGAGATTTTTTGGTTGTAAAGTCTAAGTCTTCACAGACAACAGGGCATTGAAACTTTTTTGCTAATGCCGCTAATTCTAGGCAAGCATTCACAATTTGAGCCTGTTGTTTACCCTTGGGTAAACCAGTTTGTAGTGGAATTTGACCGTGGGCTTTCAAGTTACCGACCGCATCAATATAAGCCCAACCAATTGACAGAGGATTTAGATCAATACCGATACAACCATAATCTACACAACGTGATACCTGCTTAACTTCTGACGGCGTGAAACTAACAGCAACACACCATTTACCATCCTTGTAATAAAAGTGCCAAGTTTGAGCATCGGTTAGCAGGTAATCTGTTAATATTGCGTGGGAAATCGCCAATTTTCGACTCGACATATTTACGTACGGGCGAATGGCCATTCGCCCCTACGACTCTAAACAAGCCGGAACTCTAAACTTAAGATTACTCCCGTCCCATTGACACACCTGATTACCGTAAGATTCCTCCTTAGAGCCAACGATAAAAGCTTGATTCTTAGGCACTCTCACCCTTACAGGTATTGACTTTAGGGAGGCTAATATTTGCCGATACCGGGTTAACTTACGTTTTTTATTGTGTATGTGAAAGCGTAAGTTTTGCCAGTTAGTTTGACGATACTTTAAGGAACTAGACAAAGGAAACACACAGCCCGATTTACTATTTTGCCAGTTTTTTTTCCGGTAAAACTTCCGAGCTAATTTGAGTTTTCTCTCCGCTTTTTTCAGCCAACTCTCACAAGATTTCGCCTGATTCTCTAAGGTTTTTCTATGTAAAATCAGGCATTCCTTAGCACTATCAACAGCACCCTTAGCCGATGATATTACACCATGAGCATGACGTTTACTAATGCCGTAAGTTTTTTGGAGGTGGGTGTTCCATTGTGACTTGTTAAAGTCTGCCCCTGACATCATCAAGTTGACCGTTTCACATACCGCTTTGTGAAATATTGGTGTGTAAGCACTCAAAAACATCTCAAGCTGAGTTTTGCCAATTGCGTTTAACTCATCTATCGGTGTCGGGAGTCCTTTGCAGTATGTGAGCGTCATCTTGTTTATTAACCTCGAAAAACCTTATTTTATTTGTATGTTATATCATGGTTGTTTAGCTTGTCGCCCCCTTTTTTGCTCTACAAAGTCCGCGGGCCCCTCATCCCTCCTTCTCCCAACGATGGTGTCTACACTGACAGCTTTGAGTTGCCCTAGTTCTCCTATACTAATTAGTCTGTCCATTACTAACTCCGAGAATTACCTATTTCAAATCTAGGTAAATATAGATATTTTGTCAACTGCTGTTAACCCTATTTTTTGATGAATCGGGGTTTTGCTTTGCCCTTTTTCCCCTTTCTCTCATGGATAATCCGCCTTTTTCTGCCCATGACACAACACGATTTTTGTGATAATTATTTATCAAATTTAACAAAAATCAATAAATCTCAAGATAAATTTAATTTTAAACATTTCTTAATAATGTGTGAAAAAAAGCCAAATGTGAGATAGAATTTTGTGAAAGAGTATCAGAGAACAATAATTGCTATTAAGCAAGAGAGAGGCTCCTATGGAAGTGAGGGAACTGCTCAAATTATATGAAATGGGAGAAAGGGACTTTTCTGGGGCGGACCTCAGAGGCGCCAATCTTAGTGGTGTCATTTTAATTGGAGTGAATTTCTCCAACGCGAATTTGATTGGCGCGAATTTAAGTCGTGCGTTTCTGACAAGATCTGATTTTACTGGGGCATCTGTGCAAAGGGCAAATCTCAATTTTGCCAAAATGGGGGAAACTCGACTCGCGGATGCTGATCTGACGAAAGCGCATTTGTGTGGGACGTTTCTGGTGAAGTCAAAACTCCCTAGAGCCAAGTTAAGTGGCGCGGATCTATCGGGAACCAATCTACGCGGTGGCATTCTCTGGAATGCCAATTTATGTGGTGCCAATATGAAATCTATTAATCTGCGTGGTGCTAACTTGACGGGTGCGAATCTTAATTGGGCTAATTTATGGGGGGCGCGACTGATCAATGCCAAACTTTATGGTGCTCAATTAACGGGGGTTAGTTTCTGTAAGGCTTATCTCAATGGGGTGGATCTGGGGGGGGTTGATCTCAATGGGATTAATCTGAGTGAATCGAGATTGAATGTGGCAAATTTGGAAGGGGCAAATTTAGTGGGGGCAAATTTGAAGGGGGCTCAGTTACGCGGTGTCAATTTAGCTGGGGCTGATTTGACTAAATCTGAGTTAACGGGTTGTTGTTTGGTGGAAGCTAATCTAAATTGGGCGAAATTGTCTTATGCTGATTTGAGTGAAGCTGATTTGCGTGACGCGACTTTATTAGGTGCTAATTTAGAGGGTTCCATCTTCGCGGGTGTGATGATTTCAGAAGCGACAAAACGCTATTTCTCTTTCACCGCGGGCATGGCTTCTGAGATTCCTGTTGAACACTTAAATTATCCCCAGGATTTATCTCCCTCTACGGAAAAGACTCCTTCTTTTTCTAGGATGGGGATGAGATCAGGGTAAAATTTCGAGTGATTTTTCTTTTCTTTTGATCAATTCTCCTAGGGTTGATGCCATTATGGGTGATTTTCAATATGGTATTGTTTTCGTGAATGTGGGTTCTCGTTGTGAGGGCATCACGATCGCGTCTTCTCTGATGGAAAATCATCTAGCCGCGGGAATAAATATTACTCCCATTGATTCGATCTATCGTTGGCAAGGGGAAATTCATCACCATGAAGAATGGCAATTAGTCATTAAAACTGACTTAAGTCTCTTTCAATTGCTAGAGGCGAAAGTACGAGAATTACACTCCTATCAAGTGCCCGAAATTATCGCGATTCCTGTGGTACAGGGACACCAACCTTATCTACAATGGATTTCCGCTCAAGTCGGGAGTTAGAGAAATTTTCAGGATTTTGTGTCTCTCTTCTGTTATAGTAGGGAGAACTTTATGCCAAATTCCCAGTCAGTTTCTTTTGAGACGAACTAATCTTATTATAAGGAGGACTTCCCTTTGTCTCGCCGCTATTTATTTACCTCTGAATCTGTTACTGAAGGTCATCCTGATAAAATCTGTGATCAAATTTCCGATACGGTCCTTGACGCGTTACTCACCCAAGATCCCAAAAGTCGTGTCGCCGCGGAAGTGGTAGTTAATACTGGATTAGTCCTCATTACTGGAGAGATTACTAGCCAAGCCCAGGTTAATTATATTGACTTAGCGCGTAAAAAAATTGCTGAAATTGGTTATATTCACGCGGATAATGGTTTTTCTGCTAATAGTTGTTCGGTTCAAATTGCCCTAGATACTCAATCTCCTGATATTGCCCAAGGAGTGAACGCGGCTCAAGAAAAACGCGAACTTTCTAGTGATGAAGAATTAGATTTGATCGGCGCGGGCGATCAAGGCATTATGTTTGGCTTTGCTTGTAATGAAACGCCGGAATTAATGCCTTTACCTATTAGTCTCGCGCACCGTATTAGTCTGCAATTATCAGTGGTTCGCAAAAATGGTTTATTACCCTATTTACGGCCCGATGGAAAAACTCAAGTAACGGTGCTTTATGAGGATGGTAAACCCGTTGGCATTGATACTATTTTAATTTCCACTCAACACACGGAAACGATTGGGGATATTACGGCCTCTGACGCGGTTCAAGCTAAGATTAAGGAAGATTTATGGTCTTCTGTTGTGGAGCCTGTCTTTGCTGATATTACCGTAAAACCGGATGGGAATACTCGCTTTTTTGTGAATCCAACGGGGAAATTTGTGGTGGGTGGTCCCCAAGGTGACGCGGGTTTAACGGGCCGCAAAATTATTGTTGATACTTATGGCGGTTATTCTCGTCATGGGGGTGGTGCTTTCTCTGGAAAAGATCCTACTAAGGTTGATCGTAGTGCGGCTTATGCTGCTCGTTATGTCGCGAAAAATATTGTCGCAGCCGGGTTAGCTGATAAGTGTGAAGTGCAATTGAGTTACGCGATCGGTGTTGCCCGTCCTGTGAGTATGATGATTGAAACTTTTGGGACTGGTAAAGTAGATGAAGATCGTTTATTAGAAGTTATCAAAGAGCATTTTGAACTACGTCCCGCGGGTATTATCAAGACGTTTGATTTACAAAATCTTCCCTCTCAACGAGGTGGACGTTTCTATCAAGATGTCGCGGCTTATGGTCATTTTGGACGCACGGATATCGAGTTACCTTGGGAACAAACGGATAAGGCTGTTTTGTTGAAAGATGCTTTTAATAGCTAATTAACTGGGTTGGGTTCCCTTTTTTATTTCTGTGATAAACTCCCAGTAAAGTAGGTTGGGTTCCCTTTTTTATTTCTGTGATAAACTCCCAGATTGAGGGAGTGGAACCCAACCTACTAAGTGGTAAAGTAGGTTGGGTTTCCTTTTTTATTTCTGTGATAAACTCCCAGATTGAGGGAGTGGAATCCAACCTACTAAGTGATAAACTCCCAGTAAAGTAGGTTGGGTTCCCTTTTTTATTTCTGTGATAAACTCCCAGTAAAGTAGGTTGGGTTTAACTTCATTACTTCTGTGATAAACTCCCAGATTGAGGGAGTGGAACCCAACCTACTAAGTGATAAAGTAGGTTGGGTTTAACTTCATTACTTCTGTGATAAACTCCCAGATTAATTGAGTAAAGTAGGTTGGGTTTAACTTTTTACTTCTGTGACAAACTCCCAGATTAATTGAGTGGAACTCAACAGACAAATTAGGCTTTTTATATATCTTTATTTATGGCAATTAGAGGGGTTTGGATCACCGCAACAGATAGTCAAGTTCTCTACTCTAAGAATAACATTGCTGACGCAATGCAATTTCTCGCACAGACGGGCTTTAATGTGGTTTTTCCGGTTGTTTGGACACGGGGTTATACGGTTTATCCTTCTCCCATTATGCGACAGCAATTTGGGATAGAAATTGATCCTCGTTTTGCGGGACGTGATCCTTTAGGGGAACTTGTGGAAGAGGCTCAAAAAGTTGGGATTTCTGTGATTCCTTGGTTTGAATATGGGTTTATGGCTTCTTATAGTCAAAAAGGGGGTCATCTTTTAGCGAAAAAACCGGAATGGGCGGCGCGTGATGTCACGGGTAATTTGTTAAAAAAGCATGATTTTGAGTGGATGAATTCTTTTGATCCTGATGTGCAGAATTTTATCTTAAGTTTAATGTTAGAAGTGATTAATAATTATCCGGTGGATGGGATTCAAGGGGATGATCATTTGTCTCTTCCTAGTGAGGGGGGTTATGATCAAAAAACGGTGGCTCTTTATCAGAAAACTTTTAATCAACTCCCTCCTCAAAATCCTAAAGATTGGGAATGGTTACGCTGGCGGGCTGATTTGGTGACGGATTTTTTAGCGCGGGTTTATCAGTCGGTTAAGTCGGTTAATCCTGAGTTAATTGTTTCTATGTCTCCTAGTGTTTATCGCTGGGGATTGATTGAATATTTACAGGATACTAAGACTTGGTGCGATCGCAAAATTTTTGATTGGATTCATCCACAAGTTTATAATCTCGATTTTGCGGGTTATCGTCGCTCTGTGGATCGTTTAGTTGTGCAACAGTTTAATTCTCAACAATTACGGACTTTATCTCCGGGTATTTTGTTGATTAATCGAGCGGAAAAATATCGGATCACTCCTGATGATTTGGTGAAGAGGATCGCGTATAATCGTTCTTATGGTATTGAAGGGGAAGTTTTCTTTTTCTATGAGGGGTTACGCGCTGAGAATAATCTTTTGGCTCAGGTTTTACGCGATGGTGTTTATTCAAAATTTATCTAGTTATAGGAACAGGGATTACAGGGATTTTTGAGTGGCGCGATTAAAGAAACGGGGTTTCGGGTTGGAGACTCCTCGCCCCGGAAAATTTAGCTCACCAACCCGGTTTTTTCTATATAGCAATCCTAAATAGGTTGTGGTAAAAGGTAGGGGTAGTGCCAGAGTGCCTACCCCACAGAAGAAGTCCCTACCCCAGAGAAGACGCGGGGAACCACGGGGGGATTGCCCCTACAAAAATGTTACAATTTCAATAGGATTGCTAGAGCGCGTTTCTCAGAAAGATTAGGTCTAATTTATTCCCTGTTAAGAGTTAAGAAAAATGAGAAAACTCTGTACCTCACCAGTATCAGAATTGCGGTATCAGGTGAGCCGTTGTTTTACCACTAAGGCACTAAGGCACTAAGGACATAAAAGAGAGTCTGGAACAAGGATAGAAATTTACCCCTTTGTGTTTTTGTGTTTTTGTGTCTTTGCGGTTTATTTTATTTCCCTAGATCATTGAAACGCGTTTTAGGGAAAGAGGAGGTCTAATTTATTCCCTGTTTGTTAAGAGTTCCCTAGATTGCTATAGACTCTGATCCCACACTAAGCGACGCGGTATAGTGTGGGGATTCCTGTCTATTGAGCTAAAATTAAGAAAAAACGCTTTCCCCTATTGACGAATGCTTGACACCCCTTCTCACTGCTCCATACTCACCCAAATAAAAGATTTAGCTACTTCCCTTGCACCGCGTCTGATCGAAATTCGTCGTCATCTCCACGCGCACCCAGAATTAAGCGGTCAAGAATATCAAACTTCTGCATATCTGGCTGGTGTATTATCATCCTGTGGTCTTCGCGTGCGAGAATCTATGGGCAAAACAGGGGTAGTGGGGGAATTAAAAGGCTCCCAACCTCAGTCCCACTGGTTAGCCCTTCGCACGGATATGGACGCGTTACCCATTTGTGAAGGCACTCACTTAGAATTTGCCTCTCGTACTCAAGGAGTGATGCACGCGTGTGGCCATGATGTCCATACAACGGTTGGCTTAGGCACCGCGATGGTACTTTCTCAATTAAGTAATTCTTTACCCGGTAATATTCGCTTTTTGTTTCAACCCGCGGAAGAAATTGCCCAAGGCGCGACTTGGATGATTGAAGATGGTGTGATGGAAGATGTGAAGGCAATTTTGGGGTTGCACGTTTTCCCTAGTATTCCCGCAGGAGTGATTGGTATTCGACATGGAGCACTCACCGCGGCGGCTGATGATATTGAATTAACGATTATTGGTGAATCTGGACATGGGGCCCGTCCCCATGAAGCCAAAGACGCGATCTGGATCGCGTCTCAAGTGATTACTTCTTTACAACAGGCTATTAGTCGCACACAAAACCCTTTACGTCCCGTTGTTTTAAGTTTTGGACAAATTCACGGAGGACGAGCCCCTAATATTATCGCGGATTGTGTTAAATTGTCGGGAACCGTGCGATCGCTCCACCCTGAAACCCGCGACGCGTTACCTGGTTGGATCGAACAAATCGTCAGGAATGTTTGTCAAGCTTACGACGCGAATTATCAATTAAATTATCGCCGGGGAGTTCCCAGTGTTCAAAATGACCCCGATTTAACTCAATTATTGGAAAAATGTGCTTTGGACGCGTGGGGACGTTCGGGGGTGCAAATTTTACAGGAACCCTCTTTAGGCGCGGAAGATTTTTCTGTCTATCTCGAACACGCGCCCGGTACGATGTTTCGTCTCGGTGTTGGACATAAAGATCGCTTCAATTATCCTTTACATCATCCCCTCTTCGATGTGGATGAAAGGGCTATTGTTACTGGTGTTGTTACTTTAGCCTATACCGCGTATCAATATTGGGGAATGGGGAATGAGGACTGGTGATTGGGGACTGGTGAATCGGGACTGGGGAATGGGGACTGGTGAATCGGGACTGAGATTGTAACACAAGTGTAACACAGTACCCGGGTGGGATGAACCCCCCTAACCCTAAGTCCCCCTATCCCCAAGTCCCGAAACTAGATTCACGATTAAAATGGTGTTGTCAAGGCTGTAATTGCGAGGAGTAAGACTGTGGCATTAGATCAAATTACAGAATTATTTTTAATGGAAGGCCGGGAACATCTCGAAACCCTAGAAAAGGGTTTGGTGGATCTACAATCCACTATGAAAGATCCCGAAAATATTGCGGAAATGTTCCGTGCGGCCCACTCGGTGAAGGGGGGAGCCGCGATGTTGGGCTTAGATAGTATTAAGGATGTCTCTCACCGTTTGGAGGATTGTTTTAAGATTCTGCGTGATGATCCTGCCCCACCTGTTGATCAGGCTTCAGAATCTCTTTTTTTAAAGGGGGTTGATACCCTTAAGGATTTGTTGGATCGTTTGGAAAGTCCTTTTGGTTTGCGTGAAGAGGAGGCGAGTCAATTAGTAAAAGAGGTGATGCCTGTTTTTACTGAGTTAGAAAATCATTTGAATGCTTTACTGAAGGGCGGTGTGGCTACCGCGACTCAGACAGCAACCCCTTCTGGAGATATCGTTGCTCAAGTGAAGTCTTTGTTACAAGAAATGTTACAGATTTTTCGTCAAACGGAGTCTCCTGCTACTCGTAAAAAATTGGTGGAAGTGGCCGATCGCGTTTTACAATTAAGTCCTAGTATTTCTTCTTGGCAATCTCTTCTTAATACTGCCAAAAAAGCGATCGGCAATCAAAAAGCTTCTTATCAAGTCCTCGCGCCTTTAATTATTCGAGAAGTGAAAGAGGCCGCGGATTTAATCTCTACTGGAAAAATGAGCGCGATCGGGCCTAGTCCTTCTTTACAACAAATCGCGAGTGGTGGAGCTCCCCCAGCACCGAAACAAATTTCATTGATCGCGGAACCTCAATCCGCCGCGAAGGTTCTCATTCAAAACTTTAATAAACGACAACTGGCGGAAATTGCTAAATTATTGGTAGAAGCTATTAAATCTTAAATCTTAAGGAGTTATTATGACCGAAACAACCATTAATGACACTACCTCTGAGGATAACACGACAACTTCTGATTATATCCGTGTCCGTCCTTGGGGCATTGTCACGATGTTAGAGGAAGGCGATCGTTATCGGATTAATCGTATTGAGGTAAAACCCGGTCGTCACATGAGTACCCAAAAACATTATCATCGTAGTGAACATTGGGTCGTTGTTTCTGGAACGGCAAAAGTAGTTTGTGATGGAAAAGAAACGATTTTAATGCAAAAACAATCAACTTATGTGCCGATGAATATGTCCCATCGTGTGGAAAATCCGGGGGTAATTCCTTTAGTAATGATTGAAATTCAAAATGGGGAATATTTGGGTGAAGATGATATTATTCGCTTTCCTGATGATCCCGAAGAGGAATAATTTATCTCACAGGGGACTGGGCTAGTTAGATTTGAGGATGGGGATTTGGGGTTTGATATAGAGAAAATAGCTGTAACTCTCTCTTAACAATCATAGAGATTTGCTATCCCTAATTCCCAATCCCTAATCCTTAAATTGCCCCCCGTATTACTTGAGAGGATGGTGATCCGCGAGAATTTTTTCCACTCTGGCTTCATCAATACGTGCTACTAATTTGCTGGTTTCATGGTTATCCCGAATGGTTTTTGCTAAAGTAAAAGAGGAACCAATAGAGAAAGTTATACCCATTCCCATAAAACCTTTTACCCAGTTATCTACGGGGAGATAGATAATACCTATGGTTGTCGCGGAAATTGCCAGAATAAAAGAAGCCCAACATTGAAAAATCCACGCGTTGGTGTCTTTTTGGGGAGAGAGTGGTGATGACATAATTTTCTCCAAGTAGGAAATAGCGTTTTTTATTCTTCTTTACCCTAGCTGGAAAAATTTAACTTCACTCCACT
>JBEDKD010000376.1:0-5114 GCA_041172365.1 Cyanobacteriota bacterium
TCTTCCTTCTTCCTTCTTCCTTCTTCCTTCATTCCTTGAAAATTAGAAACGCTCACCGACTGCAAAATTAATTTGGTTTCCGCCCTCAGTATTAAAACCCCAGTCAATTCTTAGAGGGCCCACAGGGGATTGAACACGGAGACCAATACCATAACCCAGCCCACTGCCCGGTTTGCCCCGAATACCCGCGGGATCACCAGGAACCGTTTTACCAGAACCCAAATCCGTAGCCGCGTCCAGAAATAAAACCCCACCCAGGAAGGAAACGAGAGGGAAACGATACTCAATAGTCCCCTGTAGATAACTACGGCCAGAACCCACCTCACCGTCCCCATAACCCCGCACCGAGTTCGCACCCCCTAAAGGAAATGCTTCATAAGGGGGAAGATTACCCATAACCGTACCCCCTTGAATATTAAAAGCAACGGTTTGGGGTCCGGGAGAAAACTTAGTGAAAGTCACCGGAATATAATAACTGTATCCGGCGCGCCAACGGTTCATTAAAATGCCATTAGAACTGGTAGGGATAGATTGTTCCATGCCGAAACGGAACACAGAACCCTTTGTTGGTCGTTGTGGATCATTACGATTATCGAAGGAAATGCCGCCTTGAATGAAGATTAAATCATCCATCCCTGAACGGTTCCAAGCTAATAAATTCCCATATTCATCTCTAGGTGTTACCCGACCATTAGAGTCAGAGATGAAGACATTTTGATATTGCAACCCGATGGAAGCGGTCCAGAAGGCATCCTCAAAGGGATTAGAGACTAGGGGACGAGTAAATATCCAACTTCCCCCAGTACGCACGACACGAGGCTGATCGCCATTGGGTAAGTAAACTTGGGGGTTTCCACCATCAAAAATTACACTAATAAAACGCCGTCTAAACACATTGATTGAATAAGACGTGCGATAGGGATCTCCGGCAATCCAGGGGTCTGTAAAATTAAGATCGAATAGGAATCCTCGTTCTGCGACTTGTAATTCGCCCCCAAATTTGAGGTTACGTCCTTGGAGATTTTGCTCTTGATAACTCAAGGTTCCAAATAAGCCGGACGCGGTTCCATAACCAGCACCCAAGGCTAAAGAGCCTGTATTTTTCTCAATGATATTGACAATAACTTTCGCTTTGAGAGGATCTGGACTTCCGGGTTCTAATCCTAAACGGACATCTTCAAAAATGCCTAAATTAAATAGTCGCTTGACATCTTTTTGCGCGATATTGCGGTTAAATACATCCCCTGGTTTAAGTTGTACTTCTCGCGTAACAATATAACTACGGGTACGGCCTTTGATGGTTTGTCCCTTAGAATCTGTTGACTCTCCTTCTTTATTGAGGAAGCGGACGCTAATGGATTCAACCTCGCCTTCGGCAACAACTAAAGTGACAATTCCTTCATCGCGAACTTGGGGAGTCCCGACGAATTGAGCTAAAACATAACCGTTATCTTGATACCATTTGTTAACTTTTTTAATACCCTCTTCAAAGCGACGCAAATTGAGGGTTTTGCCATATTGATCGGCAAACGCGTCTTCGGCTACTTTTTTCGGTAATACTTTTTGGCCTTCAATAATTACCTTGTCTAAGACGGGGTTTGATTGGACTTCAAATGTCACTCGTACCCCTAGAGGTGTGTCTTCGGGGACTGCTTTGACATTCTTAAAATAACCTGTGGCAAAAATCGCGTTGATGTCTTGTTGGAGTTGAGTTCGAGTCGTGGGGCGGCCCGGTTGTGTGGATATTGCCCGATAGACTTCATCCTCTAATTCCCCAGTAACACCACTGACACGCACTTCCGCGACTAATACTTGGGGTTCGGCTTCGGAGGTGGGGCGGGTTTCTCTTTGAGGGCTCGGAGGTGAGGTTTCTTCTGGAGTGGGAATGGGTGTGGTATTTTGGGGGGGTTGTTCTGGTTTTGTTGGGTTAGGTGTGGTTGTTGCTGGAGTTGTGGGGGATGTTGCTTTTGATGGAGTGCTCCCTTGGGCGATTTTTCCATCATAAGCACTGATTTTGATGTTTGGGAAAAATAGACTTTCTTGTAGGTTTTTCGGGGGTTTAGAGGTACTAGGGGAAAGTGCTGTCGATGTTGGACTTTCACTTTCGGAATTTACTTTGCTAGTTACTGTTGGTGTCTGTTGTGACTTGATTTCTTCTGGTTTTATTGCCAGAGGGGTACTGGGGGATAAGACGCGATCGCGCCTTGGCTCCAGATATGCCGGTAATGGTGTCCCCCCTGTCATCTGCATCTGTTGGAGTTGAGTACCTGGTTTGACTGGGAGAAGATTACTAGAGGTTAAGTTGGGGGTGCTAGGCGGTGGCACGGTGACTGGCGAAAGTTCGTCATAGCCTACCGAGTCAGACTCGACTTTTGTTGATAAGAGAGTTTGGCCATTCGCGGTATGGGATAACACGAAGGTTGCTGAAACTGTAAAAAATGTCAGCCAGAAGACAGATAAGCGCATTTTATTTCAATTTTTGGGAAATCCACACACCACAGATCGGGATGAGGGATAAAGGATAGAAAAATTTACACGGTATCGCGATCGCGCCTAGACGTGCCTAGGTGGTGTCTCCAGCGCGAGGACGGACTACTTCCCATTAATAATTTTCAATGGGTAAGGATTTATGTGTGTTTTTTCATCCTTTATCGTTGATCCTTTACGAAACGGTGTTATTGTACCGCACCCTTGGGGATTTTGGCTTAGACATTTTGGGATAAAACTCGATTTAGCACTTGTTGATACGCGTTTTCCACATTGCCCAGATCGCGCCGAAAACGGTCTTTATCAAGGACTCGTTTTTGAGGGTCTGTTTCGGCTTGATCCCAAAGACGACAGGTATCTGGGCTGATTTCATCGGCTAGGATGAGGTTTTCATCCTTGTCGAGTCCAAATTCTAGTTTGAAGTCCACGAGGGTAATGCCACATTGGTTAAAAAACGCGATCAGAATTTCGTTAATTTGACGGGCAAATTTGTCTAATTGTTCGATTTGTGCTGGGGTTGTGATGTTTAGTAATTCTACGCGATCGCGTGTTAAGAGAGGATCGCCCAAGGCATCATCTTTTAAGTAAAATTCGACTAGGGGACGGGGGATGGGAGTCCCTTCCGCGATTCCGGTTTGTTTACACAGACTTCCCGCCGCGATATTTCTGACAACGACTTCCAGGGGTACAATTTTTACCCGTTTGACAAGCATTTGGGTGGGTGCAGGTGTGTCGATCCAATGGGTAGGAATACCACTGGCTTCTAAGAGGCGAAATAGGTGAGTGGAGATGGTATTGTTGATTTCTCCTTTGCCGATTATCGTACCCCGTTTCAGGGCATTAAAGGCCGTCGCGTCGTCTTTAAAGTGGGTAAGGAGTATTTCGGGATCGTCGGTACTGTAGAGAATTTTGGCTTTTCCTTCGTAGAGTTTTTGTCCTGACATGGGATTTTCTGTTTAAGATTTGAAATAGGAAATTTTACTATATTTTATCAGAAACCGGGTTTCTTAAACTATGGCAATCCTAAATATAGTGTTGGCATGGGAGAGGTGAAACTTGTGGTACAGGCATCTTGCCTGTGACGGGGCTTATGTTATATCTCATTTAAAAATGCTATATAGCCAGTCTAAATCATTGATACAGATTTCTAGGGGTAGCGCGATCGTGCCTACCCCAGGGGGATTGCCCCGACAAAAATATTACAATTAAAATAGGATTGCTAGAGATTGTGAGAGTGCCTACCCCTGATCAATAGGGGCAACCACGGGGGGATTGCCCCGACAAAAATATTACAATTAAAATAGGATTGCTATAGCTGTTTCTTCGATAAAATAGAAACTTATCTGAGTTTATAGGGGACGCGTCTTGATTAACTCCTGTCAAAATATTACACCCGGACAATCGCTTACCAATTCTCAAAAAAATGGTCTTGATTTGGTGGCGCGTCTATCGGGTGGAAGAGATGTCGTATTGGCGATCGACTTAACAGAAAGTGTCGGGTTAAATGATGAAGGGCGCATTCGTTTGCGTCAAATTGTACAAGATAGTTTATCACCCGGAGATTCGGTTTATGTCGTGCCTTTTGCCACCACCGTAAATCCTCTTCAGCCTGATATTAATCCTCTCACCCCGGAAAAGGCAATTAAATTTCATAGTCCACAAGATATTGACCAAATTATCCAAGTTATTCCCTTTCAACCCAATCTTAATCTACAAAACACAGATATTCAACGAGCCGAACTTTTCATTTATCAAAATTTAGCACAACTTAATCAATGTCGTCTTGGGGAAAATCAACCGATTAAACCTCAATCTATTGTTTGGATTACCGATGCACCTCTGTTGACAAAAGCGGGAATTACTAATGATATCTGGGTAGAAACTCCTCTCGATAGTCCCTTTCGTTTAGCCAATTCTCCCGAAAGTCTAGCCCGACAAACTTGGTTAGACAAATTACCTATCAAACAACGCGATCGAGTCATCAAAACCGACAATAATAAACAATATCAATTAACCGTTATTGATATCGCGCCCACTGTTCAAGAATTTTGTACACCCGCCCCCGGAGAAAAAGAAACCTGTCTCGTCAATTCCTATCTATTTAAACAATTATGGCCCCCCTCGTTAATTTCTGGAATCCTCTTAATCGCCCTTGTAGTCACAGGTATCAAATTCTATCGGGTACAAAAAAAATGGCAGTTAATCATTGATTTTCTGGATACAGAAAAAGAAGACGACAAAATTTGTTCCTTAGGAAATAACCAACGCATAGCCATTGGTGAATATGACTCAAGTTGTGTTGATTCCATTGACACTCCGGGTTCAGAAATTCGTGCTTATTTAGTGCGAAAGGGAGAAAAACTTTATATCGATCCGACAGGAGAAGCCACAATTTTTCTCAATGGTAAAGAAATTACCGAAAAAACACTCATTTCTAGTTCGACTTCTCGAATTAATCTCAATTGTCCTGAGACGAAAAGAAAAAAAGATTTTGAAATGACTATCAAAATCAAAAAATAATCGCATAATGTTGGGAGGCGTAAAGTGTTTTTGAGAAAAACTATAGTGTTTCCATTTCAGAGGTAAAACTTGTGGCACAGGCATCTTGCCTGTGACGGGCTCTGATC
>JBEDKD010000377.1:0-22573 GCA_041172365.1 Cyanobacteriota bacterium
CCCAGAAGACCCGCCCCCGTTTCATCATTGGGTAGGGGGCGGGTTTATTGAGGTTATTTGTTGTTAGGATAAATTCGGGTTAACCCGCCCCTACAGACGCGCCCCATCCACACCCAAGAATGGCTAATTAATTGCATTTCATCCTTGGGTGAGGGCGGGTTTATTGAGGTTATTTGTTGTTAGGAGAAATTCGGGTTAACCCGCCCCTACAGACGCGCACAATCTCCAGCCAAAAATCCCCCTTTTTCCATCGCATCAGACGCAAACATCTATCTGTGTTTATCTGCGGTTAAAATTTCTATATCGTGGGTAGGGGCGGGTTCACCAATATCTATGCCACCAAACAGACAAGCCAGAAAACCCGCCCCGTTTCATCATTGGGTAGGGGCGGGTTTATTGAGGTTATTTGTTGTTAGGATAAATTCGGGTTAACCCGCCCCTACAGACGCGCCCCATCCCCATCTGTGTTCATCTGCGTTAAGGAGCGGTTAAAATTTCTATATCGTCGGTAGGGGCGGGTTTCACCAATATCTGTGTCACCAAACAGACAACCCAGAAAACCCGCCCCCGTTTGATCATTGGGTAGGGGCGGGTTTATTGAGGTTATTTGTTGTTAGGAGAAATTCGGGTTAACCCGCCCCGACAGACGCGCACAATCCACACTAATGAATTGCATTTAATCCTTGGGTAGGGGCGGGTTTATTGAGGTTATTTGTTGTTGGCAACAATTGGGGTTAACCCGCCCCTACAGACGCGCACAATCCTACCTATTTTTGTGTAACGGGGAGTTCGATTTTGAAGGTTGTCTCCTGGCCAAAAACGGAGAAAACTTCGATTTTTCCCTGATGTTTTTCTACAATAATTTGATAACTAATAGACATGGCTAATCCTGTCCCTTTCCCCACTTCTTTTGTTGTAAAAAATGGGTCAAAAATTCGGTGTTTAAGTTCATCGGGAATACCAATCCCATTATCCGTAATTGCTATTTTGATGGTTTCCGGGTTAACTAACTCGCTATTAATTCTGATTTCTCCCTGATAGGAAATATTTTCTTCTACTGTCATGTATTTTTCTTCGATCGCGTCAATGGCATTAGTAAGAATATTCATAAACACCTGATTAAGTTGACCCGCATAACATTCAATTTGGGGTAATTTTCCATAGTCGGTAGTGACAATAATTCCCTGATTTTGTTCGGAGGGATTCAGGCGACTTTGTAAAATTAATAAACTACTCTCAATCCCTTCATGGATATCGACGGGTTTCATGTCGGCTTCATCTAAACGGGAGAAATTTCGTAAGGAGAGAACTATTTTACGAATGCGATCGACTCCCGATTGCATAGATCCTAAAAGTTTCGGTAAGTCTTCTTGGATAAAGTCTAAATCAACATTTTCGATTTCTTCTAGGAGTTGGGGACTAGGTTCCGGTAATTCTTCGGCATATAATTGTAGTAAATAAAGTAAGTCTTTCGCATAGGTGTTGATCGGTTCAATATTACCATAAATAAAGGTAACGGGGTTATTGATTTCGTGAGCGACTCCTGCCACTAATTGACCTAAACTTGACATTTTTTCGGATTGGATTAATTTTTGTTGGGTGTCTTTAATCGTCTGGATTGATCGCGCTAACTCTGCATTTTTAATTTCCAGTTCCGCGGTTCTTTTTTTGACTTTTTCCTCAAGGGTGTGATTGAGTTCTCTCAGTTGACTTTCTCTTTGTACTAAGGCCGTTTTTACTTGATATTGCTCGGTAATATCTTGAACCGTTCCGATCAAACGAAGGGGCCTTTGATTAGCATCCGATATCACCTCAAATTCACTATGAATCATGCGTTGATTACTATTAGGTAACATCACACGATAATCCATACTATAAATGCCTTGATTTTTCAGTGCTCTTTCAATTGATTGTTTTACCGCGTCTCGATCATCGGGATGAAGGGCTTGATGAAATAACTCCTCACTGGGGGGAAATGCCCTGGGGATATAACCGAAAATCCGATAAATTTCATCGGACCAGTATAGGGTTTGAGTGGTGAAGTCAAAATCCCAGTTTCCTAAATGAGTAATACGTTGGGCATGGGCGAGACTGGCTTCTTTTTCACGCAATAAATCCGCGGCTTTTTGACGTTCTTCCACTACACTTGCTAAAATCAGACTTACGATCGCTTCTACCGCGATAAAGGCTTCTAAATATAATAAAACTTGTTCTGTGGTGTTCGTGTGAACAGAAAAGCTGTTTTCTCGGATAGCAGTCCCCCAAATAGCAATTGTACTCACCCACAAATTTACACAAACAGTGCCCGTTTGACCAAAACGAAGCGCAGCCCATATACTAAAAATAAAGGGAATTAAATCTAAGGGATAACCGCTCATCGTCGGGGAAAGATTGGAGGCAAAAATGAAATAACAAACATTGGTTAAAAGAAAGATTAAAATAATTGCTTCCCAGATCAAACCGGGTTGTTTATTGACTTTAAACCAAAGCTGTAATTCCTGCCAATGGGAAGAGACTGTGAAAATAACGGGAACAATAACGACGATCGCGGCGGCATTTCCTACCCACGCCTGCCACCAGGTTACGCGATAGGAAGTCCAAGGTATGTCTTGGATGAAACACAAAACAAGGGTTTGTAATGTGGGTAAAACGGTAGTAGAGACGATCGCGCCTAAGCCTATTAAAGCTAAGACATCACGGAGACGATCTAAACTAGGGCGCAAGTGAACACGCGTGAGTAAAAAGACACCCACTAAGCCCTGGGATGCCGCGATCGCGCCTCGGAAAACGGCAACGATTGGGGACATTCCATCTTTGAGGGCATCAAAAAATTCCCCCAGGGCGATACCTGGCCAAAGGTTAACTCCCCCTAAGAAAAGCACGGCTTGACTGATACCCACTTCCGGCCAAAGGGGAGACATAATATTTTGTCCAATACCTGAGATCGAGCTAAATAAGTTCGCGCAGCTATAGTAAGCAAGGGCGAGAAGGGTAATGGAAATCAAATAGGAGCGCGATCGTATTTTCATAATGTTAAAATAGATAGACGACGGTGTGAGATAAATAAAGAACCCTCGTAGCTCTGTTATAACTCAAGGGTTTTAGACATTTAAAATCACTTAATTTTGATTTTTGGGGGGTTCTTTTCTCATTTTGATCTAAAACTAAACTAGAAGCACTAAGTTTGTACTTAGTAGGTAGATATACATCTTCGTGGGAGACTCGGATGCAGGAACAATTATTAGACGCGATCGCGCTTTATCGTAATCGTGTGGACTATCTGGAAATTCGCTTGGAAAAAAGCGAATCAACTTCTATTAGTTTTCGCGGGCGTCAATTAGATGGCGTTAACCGTAGTTTTGGGTTAGTCGGTGGCATTCGTGCCTGTCATAAAGGGGGTTGGAGTTTTGTCACTTTTAATGCCTTAACGGAGTTAAAAGATCGGGTTGAGGAAGCGGTTTCCCAAGCCCATTTAGTCGGTACTGGTAAAACTCAATTAGCGGAAGTTACCCCAGTTCAAGATTATGTTAAGGTCACATTTGGTCGCGATCCACGTACTGTTTCCTTAGATGAAAAACGACGTTTAATACAGGATTATAATCAATTATTGTTAGATTATGATCCTCGGATTCAAACCACCATGACAGGTTATGGTGATAGCTTTGAAGTCACCTATTTTGTCACTTCCGAAGGCACTTCTTTAGTCCAAGAACGTTTAGATTTATCAGGACGTTTTGGAGCCATTGCCCGCGGAGAGGGTGGTATTGTGCGTCAGGGGTTTGAGTCGATTCATTCCCGGTGTGATTATAACATTTTAAGTAATATTGAAGACCGGGTAAAAAGTGCCGCCGTCCGTGCTGTTAAACAATTGGACGCGAAACCCGTGAAAGGGGGACAATATACGGTGATTTTAGATCCCTATTTAGCGGGGGTATTTATTCACGAAGCTTTTGGTCATCTTTCGGAGGCTGATTGTATTTATGAAAACCCGCGTATGCAGGAGTTATTACAATTAGGAAAACCTGTGGCAATTCCACAATTAAATGTGGTTGATGACGCGACTATTCCTAATTTACCGGGTACGTTAAAATATGATGATGAGGGAGTGCCAACCCAATGTAAATATCTGATTAAAAATGGGGTATTAACGGGACGAATGCACAACCGAGAAACCGCGGGGATTATGGGAGAAAAACCTACGGGAAATGCCCGCGCTATTAGTGCTGGTTATCCCCCTATTGTCCGTATGACAAATACTGGTATCGAGTCGGGGGAACATTCTTTCACTGATATGTTAGCGGATATTGAGGAAGGGGTTTACGCGGTGAGAATGTTGGGGGGACAAACGAATGGTGAAATGTTTACTTTTGCCGCGGCAGAAGGTTTTATGATTCGTAATGGCCGTATTGCTGAACCCGTTAGTGATGTTACTTTAAGCGGTAATGTCTTTCAAACTTTGAAGGATATAGACGCGATCGGTAATGATTCCATTTATATCAATGGAGGCTGTGGAAAAGGCGGACAAGGAGGCCTTCCTGTCAGTGTGGGCGGCCCCCATTTACGCATCAAAAATGTCGTAGTCGGCGGCCGTTAAATTCGTCAAATTTACCCCGTTTTAGATTCGGAGGTTGGGTTTTGCTATCGCTCAACCCAACCTACAAACTATCACCCATTACCCATTACCCATTACCAATCACCTATTAATTTTTCACACATTTAAACATCCGTAAGGTGGCCGCGGTAGCATAATCTCGCCGTGCCGGATCATTAGGTAAGAAACGATTTCCTGTCTCATTATAAGGGGAAGCCACCTTACAATAAGCCGACATAATATTAATCGTTTGATCCGCCCAATGCCCCTGAGTATCAACAAAAGAAAATACAGCATTTTTAGCCGTTAAAGTAGAGGACTTTCCTTGGGCAGCTAACGCGTATTCCGCCCCACGACGCAGCACCGTAACTAATTCAGCACGAGTCACAGGTTTATTAGGTTGAAATAGTCCATCAGCATAACCGCTCACAATTTTCTTATCCCGCGCAAATTGAATTTTCGCAGCACTCCATCGTTTAGAATCTACATCTTGATAAGGAGATGTAGATACAAGAGTAGGTAAATTGATTTGAGTACCTGGTATTCTTTTCAAAGCTTCTAAGACAATAGAAACTAATTGTTCTCGCGTTAAAGGATCTTGAGGACGAAAAGTATTATCTTCCGAAAAACCAGCCACAAATCCTAAAGACACCGCGTCCTTAATTTCGGAGGCATAAATATTATTAGTAATATCCCGAAAACCCGAAGATGTGGAAGGAGAGGGGGCAGTGGAAGGGGAGGGACTCGGTTGAGTGGCAATTCCACCTCCGGTGACGGGTTGATCGCTGGTAAAATAATAGTGTCCTAATGTCTGCCCTTGATAAGCTCTTTTAGTGAAACGCCAACCCGGTTCTAATTGAATTCTTAAAAAATCGTTAATAATTCCCTTTGTTTGACCAATAATAATCGGTTTAAGACTCGTATCTCTAGGACTTCCCACCAAGAGAATATTACCATTAATCTTTTGTAAAGAAAGGAGATATTTTAATCCTAAATCTTCTCCCGCGATGCGGATTGAAAAACCATTACTATCTGTGGCTCGTTTACAATCATTCGTAAAATTAAAATTGAGCAACAGGGGAGTAACTTGTGTCGGGTTACTACCACTTTCCGCCCAACATTGTCGTTGCCCCGGTATTTGTTCTATTACTAATAATTGGTAATTGCCATCTTTTCGGGGTTGCGCGATCGCGATTACGCCTCCTTGATCAATATCAACTTGATCAAATAAAGCCGCGAGTGTGGAACTCATGGCTGTTATTATCAAAATTGCAGATGAGGCAACAGTGGTGAGAGTTTTTTTGAGAGTTATTTTCATACAGTTTGCCTGATATAAATGTTCGGGAGGATATTTAATGGGCAATATCGACTTGCTAAAAGCCATTATAGCAATGATATCAGTCTTGAAATTTTCCCTCTTTACCCGATGAATTTTGTTACGGAATTTTAGGGAGTAAAGTAGCTAATATAGCCTGTGGGGAGAACTCTGTCAAGCTCCGGTAATAAGTCTGAACAAGTTAGCTGTGCAGACAAGCCCCTTCCCTAAGAGAGAGAGAAAATATAATTTTAAGTTTCCCCAATATGTTAAACTGGGAGATGAACCTAGTTCTCTGGTATGAGAATACCTCAAGTGGGTTCACCAATCAAGCTGAAAAAACCGAAAACTTTCTGGCATTCAAAAGGTCTTTTCTGGTATTTTTTTGCATGGGAACGTCAACTCTAAGTAAAAGGAAAAAACATGACTCGTGCTATCATGGAAACTGCGAAGGGAACCATCCATTTAGAATTATTTGATCAGGATGCACCGAACACCGTTAAAAACTTTGTTGAACTCGCGGAAAAAGGCTTTTATGATGGATTAAATTTTCACCGAGTAATCTCTAATTTTATGATTCAAGGCGGATGTCCCAACGGAACTGGCACGGGGGGACCTGGTTATAAAATTAAGTGTGAAATTAACTCCAATAAACACTTAGCTGGAACTTTATCAATGGCACACGCGGGTAAGGATACGGGGGGTAGTCAATTCTTTATTTGTCACTCTCCTCAACCCCATTTAGATGGTGTCCATACTACTTTTGGCAAAACAGAAGATATTGCTGTAGTGAATGCTATTCGTCAGGGAGATAAGATTCTTTCTGTGAAGATTGAACACGATTAATCCTTTTTATTTCTTCTTTGGTAGCAATCGAGCCTGGGACTTTCGGCCCAGGCTCATAGCTAAAGTCGGTTAAAATGGATATTACCCAAGAAACCGGGTTTCTCGGAGAAATATCTCGGCTGAAGGTAGAAGTAATTGCCAGAAACCCGGTTTCATATCCGGGTGCAAACTTCATTTTTTTAATATAATTCATATTTGAGCAAAGTACAAGGTAAACCTCCATTATAAACGGGTATGCGTCGAGAGGTTCTTAGTCCTACTCGTTTGGCTAATTCTTTATTTCCTGTTAAAATATAAGCATTCCATCCTTTAAATCTTTGTTTAAATACATCTCCCATTAATTTATAAAATTCTCCCAATTCTTGAGCATCTCCTAGTCTTTCTCCGTAGGGGGGATTACAAATAATTATTCCTTTGTCCGCGGGGGCTTCGATTTCGGCAAAGTCTTTTGGCATTAATTGTATTTGATCGATGATGTCACATTGTTCGGCATTGATTTGGGCTTGTTTGATCATTTCTGGATCGCGATCGCTCCCGATAATCAAAGAGGGTAACTCAGAGCGTTGAGAGTTTTCCGCGTCTTGACATAATTGATTCCAGAGAGTTTGATCAAAATCTCGCCAACTCATAAAACCAAACCATTCTCGATAGAAACCGGGGGCTATATTTAAGGCTTTAAACGCGGCTTCTATGGGTAATGTACCGGAACCACATAGGGGATCGACAAAGGGTAAATCGGGGGTATATTCTGCCATTTCTAATAATGCAGAGGCTAAAGTTTCTTTGAGGGGGGCGACTCCCATCGCGGGACGATATCCCCGTCGATGTAAACTGGAACCGGAACTATCTAAACTTAAGATACCTTTGTCTTTTTCGATGTGAATATTAATTAATAAATCGGGTTTTTGGGTGTCTATATTCGATCGCGTGCCAAATTGGTGACGTTGTTGATCCGCGATCGCGTTTTTCACTTGTAGGGCTGTATAATGAGTATGATTTAATTTTTCATTACCGCCCGTACAATCAACGGCAAAAGTATTATGGGGTTCGATGTAATCATCCCACATAATTTTTTGCACTTCTCGATAAAGTTTGTCAGCATTATAACAGGGAAATTCCGCGATGGGAACGAGGACTCGAAAAATTGTTCTTGCCCAAAGATTAACTCGATATAATAAAGTTTTATCGCCTTCAAAATGTACTCCGGCAAAGGCGGGACGTACATTTTCGGCTCCTAAGTTTTCTAATTCTTGAGACGCGATCGTTTCTAAACCACGGGCTACTGTTGCAAAGTATTGAGTCATGGGTAATGGGTAATGGGGAATAGGGAATGGGAAATTGGTGATTATTTTATTATCACATAATTCTAGATAAAAAATGGGTTTAGTTCCCAGATTACACCTGGGAACCCTGAAATCAATTCTCTTTTGTTACGCGATTTCTGCTAAGACACCCCCTAAAATTTCCACCAATTGATCGATCTGCTCTTTCTCAATAATCAAAGGTGGTGATAAAGCAATAATATCAGCCGTTGTGCGAATTAATAACCCCTTTTCAAAACAACGCACAAAACAATCGTAAGCACGTTTTCCGGGGCTACCCGGAATAGATGCTAATTCAATTCCCGCGACTAATCCTAAATTTCGCACATCAATCACATAGGGTAAACCTTTGAGAGAATGTACCGCGTTTTCCCAGTAATTTGCTAAACTCGCAGCATGGGCAAATATCCCCTCTTCTTCATAGATTTCTAGGGTAGCTAAAGCCGCGGCACAGGCGACAGGATGCCCGGAATAAGTATAACCATGAAATAACTCGATCGCGTTATCTGGGCCTGTCATAAAAGTATCATAAATACCCGGACGGACAAAAACCGCACCCATAGGAATTGTACCATTTGTCAGCCCTTTTGCGACAGTCATAATATCAGGAGTAACGCCAAAATAATCCGTGGCAAAATTCGCTCCCAGTCGCCCAAACCCCGTAATTACTTCATCAAAAATTAGTAAAATTCCATACTTATCACAGATGGCTCGGAGACGTTCTAAATAGGCTTTTGGAGGAATTAAAACCCCCGTCGAACCTGCCATTGGTTCCACAATTACCGCGGCAATTGTTGAAGCATCATGTAAGGTGACAATTCGTTCTAATTCATCGGCTAAATGGGCTCCCCATTCTGGTTGTCCATGACTAAAGGCATTGTGTTCTAAATTATGGGTATGAGGGAGATGATCAACTCCTGTTAATAAACTGCCAAAAAATTTCCGATTCGGTGCAATTCCCCCGACGGAAATTCCCCCAAATCCAACTCCATGATACCCTCTTTCTCGTCCGATTAACCGTTGACGAGTGCCCTCTCCTCGTACTCGATGATACGCGATCGCGATTTTTAATGCGGTTTCTACAGACTCCGAGCCAGAATTAGTATAAAATACGCGATCGAATTTGCCATTTGTCATTTTTACCACGCGATCGGCCAATTCAAATGCCCCCGGATGCCCCATTTGAAAAGCCGGAGAATAATCTAAACGAGCGACTTGTTGAGAAACCGCGTTAATAATTTTTTCCCGACTATGCCCTGCATTAACACACCAAAGTCCGGCCGTACCATCAAGAATTAAACGATTATCATCACTGGTATAGTGCATATTTTTCGCCGATACCAGCATCCGCGGATTTGCCTTAAATTGACGATTTGCCGTAAAAGGCATCCAATAGGCATCGAGATTTAACATAGTTTTGATCTCCTCATCTTTATTGAGAAATAAGACTTACACATAAACCAGATTTATTCACCCAAAATATTCCGATTGAGTCCCCCCAGAAACAGGATTTATTTATAGGGAATGCGTAAGTACCGATCAATATGTTACAATAAAAAGCGTGAAAATGTTTCCCTATTTCTTATATAGCAAACATATTTCAATTGTAATAGGTTTGTAGGGGCAATCCCCCCGTGGTTGCCCCTATTGATCAGGGGTAGGCACTCTGGCACTCCCCCTACAAATTTGTATGAATGATTTAGACTTGCTATACAATTATAACAAACCATTGGGGGTAAATTATGTCATTAACGCTCCAAGACTTAGAAGAAGTACAAAAAGAGCATCCAGAATGGCAATTAGAGTTAGTTAATGGGAGTATTTTGGCAATGGGACCATCCGATTACATTTCCGAGGAAATTGGCGCTCGGTTAATTATTCTCTTAGGACTTTGGGTATTACCTCGCAGACTAGGAAGAGTTACGGGTTCCAGTGCCGGATTTATCTTACCAAATCACGATTTACGAGCACCGGATGTCTCCTTTGTCAAGGCGGAAAGATTGAAGCAGAGTCGGCGAGATTTTGTGGAGTTATTACCCGATTTAATCGTAGAAATTAAATCTAAAACAGATCGAATTAAACCCCTAAAAGAGAAAATTGAATACTTTTTAGAATTAGGAACTATTGTCGGTATTTTAATCGATCCCGATCGTTTAACTCTGACAGTTTACCGCCCAGAAAGTACACCAGAAGTTTTAAGAGATGGGGATGTTTTGACAATTCCCGAATTATTTCCGGGTTGGGAATTACCCATATCTGATTTATGGCCACCTGTCTTTGAATAGTGGGAAAGAAACCGGGTTTCTTACCTTTAACCTAACCGACAGAAACCGGGTTTCTTACCTTTAACCTAACCGACAAAACTGATGGGATGAAAGAAACCCGGTTTCTTATCTTTAACACAACTCTTTAACACAACCGACAGAAACCGGATTTCTTCCCTTTAACCTAACCGAGAAAACTACACAAAGATAAAAGATTTACTATCTAAACTGAGAGACGAAACACTACCAACCAGGGCAATTAATTCATTTTGTCCATTGGTTTTATGGAAAATCCCCATACTGTTTGGTAATTCACTCGGCAGACTAATCACTTGATAATCACTGGCTTTTCCTGACAGTTGAATACTATCTTCATTAGGATTAAATCCTAAAATTAACGCGTAGTCATTTGCCCCGGCAGTAGCATCGGGATTATCATAATAGACTTTATTCTGAGCTCCTAAAATCACACGATCGCGCCCTTGTCCCCCGATAAGAGTATCCACCTCACCCCAACCAGGATTAATCACAGTAGGATCAACACCAATTAAAGTATCATCCCCTATATCTCCGCTGAGAAAATCATTCCCGATACCACCCATTAAAGAATCATTATCTTTGCCACCATAGAGAGTATCATTCCCCTGATCACCCCAGACAATATCATTAGAATTATTACCACTGAGAATATCATTACCCATGCCCCCTAAAAGAGAATCATTATCCTTTCCACCAAAGAGAAAATCATCACCCGCACCGCCAATTAAGGTATCACTACCTTGCTTACCATATAAATAATCATTACCCTCCAAGCCGTCAATTTTATCATTACCATTATCACCGAAAAGAGTATCATCAGCACCACTACCGATAAAATTTTTATCTTCAACCTTATTCGGGATAATTGCACTTTGAAGACGACTAAAAATCGGATTGATTAAACTATTAATAAACGAACCCGCTTGCACATCCACATTATTAACACTAATGGTGGGAAGATAGTCAAATAGTGAAGAAGATTGCGAAGTATCCTGCGCTTTTCTTGCCCCCCAACTAATATTAATATCCGTACTCGCAGAAGGTAAAAAAGACCAACCATTAACACTCGCTTCCGCTTTCCATTTTATATCCGTATTTCCCGTGAATTTAGTGGTAGAAAAATTCGGTAAATTCAGACTAGATACTTGGGAAGCTGTGATCCGATTTTCGGGGTTATTTACATCAATATTAAATGTACCATTAAATACTGTCCCCTTATCCAGCATTTTCACCTTAATTAACCCTAATTGTGTTGTTGTATCAAAGGGTGTAGAGACTTTTATGTTGAGTTTAAGATCATCGGGTTTCGCGGTATCAATATAAAAACCATTAGTTTGATTAAACCCGAAGTCTAAATTCCAATCATAACCTAATTCAACCTTAGCTAAACCGTCAATATTAACACCTAATCCGGGTAAACCCAAATTATTAGATAAACTAGGATTAAAGGTATTTTGATTTCCTAACTGTCTCAGGTTTAAATTAAATTTAATATCACTAGGATTACTAACATCAACTCCGATATCATTAGCCAAGAAATTACCAAAGACATTCGTCAACGCGAGTTTAAGATTATCCGGTGTAGGGTTACTTAATTGCAGTCCCGTGTGGAGAGGACTTCTGATATTTTCTAAGAATTTCAACGCGGAGTCAGTCGAATTTTTCAGATTGTCACCAATCAGAGGTAAACTGAGATTAAAGACATCACTTTTCAATGTGGTTTCTAAAGACGTTAAAAAAGTATCTAACCCATTAATAAGTTGATTGGTATCAATGGGCACGACAGAATCAAAAGTAGTAGCCATAAAATTTTTCCCTGGTTTTCTGATAGAGTCACTGTATTGAGAATCTATAGAAATAGTATTCAAGATGAGCTACTCTATTTCAGGAGATTGTGCCACTTCTTGAAGAGTTACCCAGAAACCGGGTGGCTTTACAAAAATTAATCATTTGGAGAATAATCTCAGGAGTGACGCAAATTTTCTTAATTTACGCGATCTGTAGTATGGCATTGGCTCTTATTCTCGCCCTACCCCTTGTCAAATAGATTTTTTTTGCCTACAGTTGCCCTAGGGGTTAAGGTTAAAAATAGCTGACGCAGAAACCGAGTTTCTTTGCCTAAGTCTTGTTTAAATTTTCTCCTCAATTTCATTACCAATTTTTTCATTATGAGTCAACTTATCGATCCGTTTAAAACCGCACTTCAATTTACCCTAAAATGGGAAGGTGGAATGGGACATCCTGCCGATCTCGCGGGTACAGTTAATCGTGGAATTAGTCAAGATACCTATGACACTTATTGTGATCAAAAAGGTTTAGGGACGCGCTCTGTTAGTGAAATTACAGACGCGGAAGTGGAGGATCTTTACCGAGTAATGTATTGGAAGACTTCTCGGGCGGATACCATGTGTTTACCATTAGCTGTAGTTCATTTTGATACCGCGGTTAATTTTAGTGTTAGTGGGAGTATTAGTTTTTTACAGGAAGCTCTGGGTTTATCCGATCCTGATGGTATTTTAGGCCCGAAAACGGCTGCTGCTCTTGCCAAAAATAATACTTTGCAAACCGCGACACGTTATTGTCAATGTCGCATGAATTATCGTCAAGAGCGAGTGAAAAAGAATCCGAATCAGGATATTTTTTTACAAGGTTGGTTGAGACGCGATCGCGACTTATTAAACTATATCACTCAGTTAGCCACCTCAGAAGCTTCTCCCAAGAATAATCCGGGGAAACCTAATGCACCTGTCGTGACTCCTGATGTTACTCCAACCTCAGACAAGTTAACGGCTCAACACAGCGAGCAGATTGCCGAAAAACTCGAACAAGCGATTAATTTACTCCAAGAAGTTGTCACCCTTTTTAAACAACAAAAGTAAGAAGAAGGAAGAGGCAAGAAGGAAGAAGGAAGAAGGAAGAAGCGATAAAATGGTTGGGGCATTAACAACAATGTCCTAACTGTCGAGGTTGCTATCATCGAACAAAGGTAAATTGCTCTTCCTTAAAAGTAGGGACACGGCACTGCCGTGTCCCTACAGATCCATTAGTATTACGCCTTTTTCATGGGTAGTACAACGGGCTTGGAGCTAGTGATAAGCAGGATGTTTATCCTACCTTATATATTTATGGCTTTTAGCTGAATTAGAGAGAGAAATTTACCCCAAACCTACCTATTAATGAGAATGGTTGAAAAGCTTCAATTGTTCACTATTAATGCGATCTCCTTGATATAAAACTTGGGCAATTTCAGACACCGTTAAAACCGCATGGCCTCGATATCCATGTTCTAATAATCGCTCTTTTACCCCTCGCTCATGATCAATAAATACCACAATATCTTTCACATTTAATCCCACAGATTTTAATTTTTCTGCCCCTTCCATTGCACTTTTTCCTGTAATTAAAATATCATCAACAACGACAATGGTTTCACCGGGGACAAAATGCCCTTCAATTAAACGTCCCGCGCCATAGGCTTTCACTTCCTTGCGTGGAAATACCATCGGATGTTGCATTCGTAATGATAACCCCGTTGCTGTCGGTAAGGAGCCGTAGGGAATCCCCGCGACGCGATCGAATTTTAAATCTTTGAGAATATCTGCATAGGCACTGACAACTTGATGGAAAATTTGAGGCATCGAAATAATGCGTCGTAAGTCAATATAATAGGGGAAAATTTCCCCAGAAGCCTGTACATGATCGCCGAAAGTAATACAACCAATATCAAACAGTTGTAGGATTAAATCTTGATGGGGTTCTGATTTCAAAAAACAAACATCTGGTAGCCATAATTCACAAGTCGGACTTCCTTCTAAAATGTCAAGACGTTGTGCATTAATTTTATCCCGTAAGGCTTGAATATCTGCGCCAGGAGTTTCACTAAATAATAAATTAGGAGGTACAGGTAAAAGGACACCCGCGCCATTTTTATCTAAACCCGCGGCGAGAATTTGGGTTAATTCTTCCTCATTAATTAAATCATTTTCTTCTGGAATATCCCCTTCTATTAAAATTAATCTTTCTGGTGCTATTTTACGAATACGGGCTAACATATCCGCCATAAATCCTACTTCTAATCCTACTTTTTCAGGAGTTCCCCAAGTTTGACAAGCTTCAACAAATTGTAAATAAAGTGCTTCTTCTTGACTAGGATATTCTTGTAAAATAGACGCGGAAGGATTTGCCGTTGCACAGAGGATAAAAACCGCTTTATCAAGATAAACTAAAAATGGAGCTACCTGATCTAATCCGGCATAGGGACTGAGGGTGACAGCATCGACATTCCACTGTTCAAATACAAGTTTAGCAAAGACGGTGCTGGTATTTAAATCACTATGTTTTGCATCTAAAATTATGGGAATATGAGGTGGGATTTTGAGCAAAGTTTTTTGTAATAATTCTAAGCCGGAAATCCCTAGGGCTTGATAAAATCCTAAATTAAGTTTATAGGCACAAACCAATTTTGAGGTTTCTTTTATGATGGAATAAAGCCATGTATGCCAATCTTCCGGGGATGATATGATCACATCAGGGAATGTTTCGGGATCGGGATCAAGGGCAACATAGAGTAAACTTTGATTCTCCTCAATGGCGGAAAGGAGTTTATCGACAAAACTTTTTTGAGTTTTCATTGTTCTTTTTCATAAATTATTATCCCTATTGATGATCTTGCTGCACTTAACTGAGAACGACTATATATGATAAAAGGAAGAAGGAAGAAGGAAGAAGGAAGAAGGAAGAAGGAAGAAGAAAGAAGGAAGAAGGAAGAAGGAAGAAGGAAGAAGGAAGAAGGAAGAAGGAAGAAGGAAGAAGGAAGAAGAAAGAAGAAGCAAGGAAGAAGAAGCAAGGAAGAAGGAAGAAGGAAGAAGCTATAAAAACAAGGGTTTCAAGGATTAATAATTTCTGAACTGTCGAGGTTACTATATATATAGATATATAGAATAAGTCACGATCGCGACTGATTACTCACAGACAGAAATTCCGATAACCCCATACCCATTGTGGAGAGAATAGTATAGTTTTAATAATATTCCTATTTCCGAAACTCTCACAATTAGAGAGATTTCAAATCCTCAATCCCCCATCTAAAATTGAAAGAAAAGTGGGTAAGAATACCAGAATCAAAGAGACTCAGACTTACCCACCTTACTAACTTAAACTAATGCCGGAACAGGCTTTGGCCAACGTCCTACCGCGTTGCCAATCACTTCTAATTCTTTCACCAATTTATCAAACTGATCTGGTGTTAAAGACTGAGGTCCATCCGATAATGCTTTCTTCGGATTCGGGTGAACTTCTATCATTAAGGAATCAGTACCCGCCGCGATCGCGCTTTTAGCCATCGAAGGTACAAATTCCGCCCAACCCGTACCATGACTAGGATCAATCATAATCGGGAGATGAGTTAAAGTTCGCAACACAGGAATCACCGACAAATCCAAAGTATTGCGAGTATATTTACTATCAAAAGTGCGAATACCACGCTCACAGAGAATCACATTCTGATTACCCGAAGCCAACACATATTCCGCGGCCATTAACCAATCTTCAATCGTCGCGGCCATGCCCCGTTTTAATAAAACAGGTTTATCTTGAGCGCCCACCTTCTTCAATAAAGAGAAATTCTGCATATTACGAGCGCCAATTTGGATCACATCCGCGACTTCGATAATTCCAGGTAAGTCGGAAGCATCCATCACTTCCGTAATAATTCCTAAACCAGTAACTTCTCGCGCCCTCGCCAAAAGGTGTAAAGCACTTTCGCCATGTCCTTGAAACGCGTAGGGAGAAGTCCGTGGTTTAAAAGCACCACCCCGGAGAAATTGCGCCCCCGCGGCCTTAACTCGTTTAGCCGTCTCGACAATCATTTCCTCATTTTCCACCGAGCAAGGGCCTGCCACAATGGAGACAGGATGATGGAAACCAATAGGGACATCGCCATTAGGCGTTGGGACAATTACCTCACCCGGTTCGCCATGACGGTATTCAATACTAGCCCGTTTATAAGGACGTTCTACCCGCAAGACATCCTCGATGTAGGGGTTGAGTTCCTTTAATTGCAGAGTATCTAAGTCTGCCGTATCACCGACTAAACCAATAACTGTTTTATAACGTCCGACAATTTTTTCCGCGGACAAACCCCAGTTACTATGGAGATCTTCACAAAGGCTCTCAATTTCGGCTTCGGGGGAGCCGACTTTCATTACGATAATCATCGTTTTTTTCCGTTGTTGATTGAGAATTGGAAATTGCTAATAGCTAATGCGAACCGCTAATGGTGCAAAATTTTGTAATTGTTAGCAATTAGTCCTTAGCTATTAGCCATTCACCATTAATCATTAGCCATTAACTTATGATAGTTAACTTTTCGGCTTTGTAGAACGCCACGCGCCACGCATCCTTTTCCAGTTAGTGTTAAACTCTTGCCAGCCGAAGACACTACCCGGAATATCTTCATCCCAAGACGAAGAGAGCGCGCCATAAGTCAGTCCCAAAACACCGAAGCCAAAAAATGCCATACTGACTAGCACTACGGCTGTATTCGCGAGGGGGAACAGGTTATTTTTGACAACAAAATAACTGAGAATGAAGGTCAATATCCCCATTCCCGTTGGAACTCCACTAAAAATACCGATACGCGCGATCATACGTTGACTGACAGTCTCAGGAATTGTCAGAGATTCTTTATCAGGTTTGGATGCTCCGTCATTCTGAACCTCTTGCACTAGGGGTTCAGAAGGTTTTTTCGGTGTTTTTTTGCGAGTTTTCACCGGTTCAAAGGGTAAGCGCTCTCTGCTTGATTCGGAAGACATAGCTTTTAGCCCCGGATACCGAGGCGGCTAATGAGGGATTTATATCGCTCTTCATTTGTCCTTTTCAGGTAGTTTAACAGGCGTTTGCGCGTGCCGATCTTTTTCAGTAAGCCTCTGCGGGAAGCAAAGTCATTTTGGTTGACTTTGAGATGTTCACTGAGTTTATTGATCTGTTCTGTTAATACCGCGATTTGCACATCTGCCGATCCGGTGTCTGTTTCATGGGTTTGGAATTGTCCCATGATTTCGTGTTTGCGTTCTTGTGTCAGTGCCATGAATCTACTTATTTCTTTCTAGTCTAAGATTTCGACAATGGTTCATCATACCATATCTTGAGGTGATTGGTGATTGGTGATTGGTGATTGGCAAGGGCTAAAAACTGAATCCGTTACCTCGCAAGGCTTTGGGCGTTGGACAATTAGGATGATTTTCTCGCGCCCTCCAGAAGTGGTTGCCCCACACCCCCCACGATACGCGCCCAGATCCAAGAACTTTCTCCCCAACCAAGGTTCACCTTCGGGCCGAGTCCGAACTGTTGGCGCTGCGCCATCACGATCCTCAATAAACCCGCCCCAACCCAACAGAGAAAATAATAACCAATTACTCAAGGTATCCTTTGTGGCTTTGTGCCGAGGGTGGTTCATTTCATTTCCCCTATTCAACAAAAAGGGACTTCCGGGGTCGCCGATCGCGTCTTCTTCCGTGACAATTTCTGGGTAAAAATGGTATAAACACAAAGACACGAAGACACAAAGGCCGGAAAAAAGAGTCGGGTTTAGATGAGGTTTTAAAGATACTAATGCTCCTTTGTGCCTTTGCGTCTTTGTGGTTCATTTCATTTCCCCTATTCAACAAAAAGGAACTCCCTTGGTAGCCGATCGCGTCTTCTTCAGTGACAATTTTTGGGTAAAAATGGTATAAACACAAAGACACGAAGACACCAAGGCCGGAAAAAAGAGTCGGCTTTAGATGAGGTTTTAAAGATACTAATGCTCCTTTGTGCCTTTGTGTCTTTGTGGTTCATTTTATTTCCCCTATTCAACAAAAAGGGCTAATTTACCCAGGAGAGAATTGTTATGTTATTACATTTGAGTACCTGGCCAGAGGTAGAAACTTATCTCACTACATCCCAAGGTATTATTATCCCTATTGGTTCCACGGAACAACATGGGCCGACGGGTTTAATCGGAACGGACGCGATTTGTGCAGAGGCGATCGCGGCTTCTGTGGGTGAGAAAACTGGCGCGATCGTTGGCCCGACAATTAACATAGGAATGGCTTTACATCATACCGCGTTTCCGGGTTCTATTAGTTTACGTCCTACTACTTTAATTTTAGTAATTCGTGACTATATCACCTCTTTAGCAAAGGCGGGATTTACTAAATTTTTCTTTATTAATGGACATGGTGGCAATATCGCGACTTTAAAGGCAGCTTTTTCGGAAACTTATGCCCATCTTTCTGACTTAAATATCCCTCAGTGCGATCGCGTTCAATGTCAAATCGGTAATTGGTTTATGTGTCATTCTGTCTATAAATTGGCGAAAGAATTATATGGCGATCAAGAAGGTTCCCATGCCACACCTTCGGAAGTCGCGTTAACTCAATATGTCTATCCAAATGCCATTAAACAAGCCTTTCTTTCTCCAGATGTCGCGTCTGGCCATAAAATTTATGGGGCCAAAGATTTTCGCGATCGTTATCCCGATGGACGTATGGGCTCTAATCCCGCGTTAGCTACTCCTGAACATGGTAAACAATTTTTGGACGCGGCCGTTCAAGAATTAACTAATACTTATTTAGAATTTCTTTCCTCTAATTAGAAGGAAGAAGGGAAGAAGGAAGAAGGAAGAAGGAAGAAGGGGGGCGCTTTCCCGATTTGGTAGGGGCGCGGCTACGCTCATTGGTGTCAACTTAACGTCAAATCCTTAGTCCATCAGGGGTTAAAACCCCTGCCTAAAAGCTAAAGTCCTCTAAAGAGGACTAAATAGACATCTCCATAAACTCCTTTAGGGTAGGTATTAGCCTGCCATTGATCCGATTTTTTCCAGATGTCTAATAGGTTTGGAGATCCCTTGGTTGAAATCCGCAGAATTGTTTTGACAATAATGAGAATTTCAATGACTTTTGCTCTAAGTCTAATCAATTCCTCAGTCCTATATGCGAGGACTTTAGCTATTAGACTCTTACTTAAGTCTCCGGGCGGGCGGGCAGATTTCGGCTTCAGTTGACACCAATCGGCTACGCCAACGCCCCTACCGATATATTTGCAAATTCGGGATGTTCCCAAGAAGGGGCGCGGCGATCGCGCCCCTTCAAGTGTTGGGTTGTCGGTGAAAACTTAAGAGTTAAAAGCGAAAACTGATTCACTCACTATGATAGGATAAACCCATAAGGGGTGTAACCCCTCACCGCGTCAGGGGGCATCGAGGTTAATTCCTTTGCCTAAGTCTAGTTGCATCAGAGCGGAGAAACACTTATGAGTCAGGTATTACGATGTATTGAATGTGATAAACCTATTCACGCGGGTACGAGTGATTGTCCCCATTGTCATACCCCCTATCCTTTCGGGGTTGGTTGTGTCGGCTGTTGTCAAGTGATCAAGGAGTCAGAAGCAATTAAACATGACTCCCATAATGGTTTGACGATCAAATATTTTCATCCCTCTTGTTTTGAACAAGTGATGCAGACTATCACTAAAAATGTTGATTTTGATGAGAATATTATCCATAAACAAACAGGAAAAACGGTGACAGTCTCCCGTCAAAATATAGAAGCAATGCCCTATTTAATGAGTCTTTCTCAAGTAGGAAGTGCTTATCATCCCCTCGGTAAATATGGGATGAAAAATCCCTCGGTAAACCTGGGATTTATTGTTCGTGGTATTCTCTTACTTATTCAGTTTACCCTTCTCGTAGGAATCCTTTATTATCTCTTGGGAGATATGGGTTTGATTTTAGGGGTTTTGTTAATGGTGTTATTTGTGTTAGCTCGCTTTCAGTAAGACGATTGCTTCGCAGATCTACGGTACGCGCTTTTTTTCCGATTTTTCTCAGGAAGCGCGATGCCTCCGGCGATCCGCGTCGCGGCATCGTCTCTCTATCTTCTCCTCAATGATTGATATAATAATCCCTCGTTCCCTTGGCATTAATCGCGTCACCGAGTCGGTTTAAACCATGTATATATGCCGCGGTTCGCATGGGTACGGATAACTCTTGACTGATATGCCAAATTACCTCGGTTTCGGCAAACATTTTGTCTTTCAAGCGTTGATTCACCTCTTCTAAGGACCAATAAAAACCACTGCGATTTTGCACCCATTCAAAATAACTAACCGTTACGCCTCCGGCATTTACTAAAATATCAGGAATGACATAAATGCCTTTTTCTTCTAAAACGCGATCGGCGGCGGAAGTAGTGGGACCATTGGCGACTTCAAAGATAAATTTTGCCTTAATCTCTTGGGCATTTTGCTCCGTAATTTGATTCTCTAAAGCCGCGGGAATTAAGACATCAACATCGAGGGTTAATAAGTCTTCATTGGTAATCACTTCATGTTCAACAATATGACACACTGAACCCTCACAATAAAGAGCTTTAATGTTTTTATTCGTCTCCTTAAATTGACGAAGGCTGGGAATATCTAAGCCTGTCTTCGCATAAATTCCCCCTTGAGAATCACTAATGGCTACAACTTTATATCCCCGTTTCCAAAGTAATTCGGCTAATTCTGCTCCGGCATTTCCAAACCCTTGAATCGCCACCGTTGTCGCTTCGGGTTTTTGGTTAAATTTAGGTAAAAGTTGTTCAATGACAAAAAAAGCACCCGTCGCCGTCGCGGTATCTCGTCCTAAACTACCGCCAATATTAACAGGTTTTCCCGTAATTACCCCAGGGTTTAATTTGCGGGTAATAATGTTATATTGATCCATCATCCAACCCATGATCATTGGGTTGGTATAGACATCCGGTGCGGGGATATCGACATCTGGACCAATAAAGTCCGCGATCGCGTCAATATAACCACGACTTAACCTTTCTAATTCCATTTTCGAGAGTTCTTTCGGATTAAGAGTAATTCCCCCCTTCGCACCCCCAAAGGGTAAACTTAAAACAGCACATTTGAAAGTCATCCAAAAGGCTAAAGATTGAACTTCATCTAAGGTGACATGAGGATGAAAACGGATACCTCCTTTTGTCGGACCTCTTGTCTCATCATAACGGACACGATAGCCTTGAAAAATTCGCAAGGAACCATTATCCATGCGGACTGGAATGGATACAATTAAACTCGATTTGGGATACTTCAGACGCTCCGTTGTATCCTCAGATAGGGAAACATATTTTAAGGCTCGTTCTAGGCGGCGACTGGCATCGGCAAATAGTGACTCTGACATAATAGTTTTGTTTATTTCCTTTTTCTTTATCTTAGCATAAAAATAGTTTTTTTCTCTTTTTTTATGCTAAGATTTGTCAAGTTTTGTATCAGAAATAAAATATTAATTAAGATTTTGATCCTGGGCAAAAAGATAATAGAAAGTAACAAATAGAAAGAATAATACTGAGAAAAGAGAAGACAGTTCGATTTGAGGAAACACACCCCTCATCCTGCCAATGGAGACCTTGTTCTATAATAATCAATAGGATGCGAACTCAAAATTGTGGCTTTAATCTCGAAGGAATTGCTTTCCAGAGTGACTTATTATTATGGTTGAAATTTTAGCGGTACTTTCGGCATCAGCGGCGGGAGGGATGAGAATTGCCTTACCCCTCTTATTAATTGGATTATTACGCAGTGACAAACTTTGGTCGGAAATTCCCCTTTTGTCTCGTATTCATCCGCAAGTTGTGGTAGGGGTTTTGGTAAGTTGGTCCCTCATGGAGTTATTCGCGTCAAAAAATCGTTTAGGGCAACGGGTTTTACAATTGATTCAACTTCTTTTTAGTCCTGTGGTTGGCGCGATCATGGGAATCGCGATCGGACAAGCGGCTTTTGCGGATGAGAATCTAACTCAAGCCTGGTTTATTTGGATCATTGCCATTGTGGGGGGATTATTGGCTTTTGTGATCCAATTAGTGCAAGTGGGATGGTTTTTCCGGTTACGGGGTTTACCTCTGTGGCTGATTTTTATTCAAGATATGTTATGTATTTTTCTGGTCATTTTTGCCTTGGATGCACCCCGACAAGGTGGTATTATTGCTTTACTTTTATTATGGTTTGCTATTCGTAGTTCTAAGGAGTGGTATCGCTGGTATAAAAAACAAGCAAAAACCCCTTCTCGCGCTCCCCGTCGCTCTTACCGAGAACCCGATTAGGAAGGCGAAGGAAGAAGGAAGAAGGAAGAGGGAAGAAGGAAGAGGGGGAGGAGAGGGGGAAGAGAGGG
>JBEDKD010000378.1:0-11831 GCA_041172365.1 Cyanobacteriota bacterium
GCGTTTGAACTCTTCAGCTTTTAAATTTTTGATAGATTCGTAGTCCATAAATTACCATTTATTAATTAACGTCTTACTCATTGTACCATGTTTTTGTTTTCAATTTCGCAAGAGGTCTAATGTAAATAATTGTAAAGTTTTGAGTTTTGGGAAAAGAAACGTCGTAATATAGTAATTGTATTTTTTTGTCTGTCAATGGCTAGGTGGGTTTCTCTAAATAGCTAGTTGACACGCGTGGGACGTTCGTCCCGCGCGTCGCGGTTCCCAACCTCTCTCAAAACCGCGTTTAGTTTCTTGACTTCTGATAGTCATTCCCCATAAAAAGGAGACTCGTTAAATCTAGCTTCTTCTTACTGTGACTGTGTTTTGAATTTCTCAATATACGTTGAAATGATTTGTTTGATTATATTCTGAGGAAATCCTCAGCCGGAATTTCTCTTCCTTAGTGGCTTAGTGCCTTTGTGGTGTATTACTTCTTGAGGAATTCCAAGCTTCCTTAGAACCTTAGTGCCTTTGTGGTGTATAGTCATTCCCCATAAAAATGAGACTCGTTAAATCAAAGCAAATTCTTATCTTACTTCTTACTGTGACTGTGTTTTGAATTTCTCAATATACGTTGAAATGACTATATTCCCCAGAATGCCTCCTTTGCTTATCACATCACCTCATCGGCTTTTGGCGTGAGTATAAATATAGATAGATTTTGCTTTATTTAACCATGAATCAAGACTGGAATTATCAAAAAACGCTTGCCCAAATCGAATCTATTATTGGCAAAATTGAAGCAGGAAAAATTAACTTAGAAGACTTATTTTCACAAGTTACGATCGCGTCTCAATGTCTGGAAGAGTGCGAAACTTACCTTGTGCAACAAGAGCAAAAAATGGATATCCTCATCGAAACGTTAACGGATGACATTAACGAAGAAGAATTAGAATTTTGAGGCAATCTAAATATTACCGTTTGGCGAACCTTAAGCCTTGGTGAAAATGATTAATAGTAGCAAAAATCGCGATCGTGAAATAAAAGACACGAATCAACCAAAAGCATAAAATCATTAACCAATTTATCACCGTTGGTGCGATACCCGTTAATCGAACAAATCGGGAATTTACACTTTTTTCTAATCTTTCCATTTCCAGAATTTCCGATTTTCGGGATGGGAGTACAGGAAATTTACCCGTATATAAATAAAAACCGAGAAAACCCGGAACTCCCACCTTTTTCAAGAAAAAAGAATTGCTGATAACTTCTGTTTGTTCAAGGTCTAAACCACTATCTGCACCCACTTTTTCCAGCCAGAAGTAATAACGACTAATGGGTGTTGTCATAAATACTATTGGCACTAAAATTATCAACAATATGGCACTAACTTTACGCCCAATTTTACGAGGTAAAAGAGCCGCCGCGATGCCAAATACCATACCCAGCATGGCAAACACCAAAATATTTAAAAGTTCAATAATTTCAATTCCCCTCAATAAGTCACCCAGAAATAAAATATTATACAAATATTTATCAGCTAAGATAATAGCTGATACTTTAAAAAGGATCGCGATGATGACAATTAATCCGGCTAAAATTATATAAAAAAAGAAACCAAATGTTTGTAATAAATAACGAACTACAGGGTGTAATGACTCCATGATAATACCATTTTTTTAACAGGTTGGTTTTGAGATATATTTATGAAGGAGAAGTCGCTAGTTTTTCATAGGCTGTTTTAGTGATTTCTAATACCTGATCAGGGGAAATTGTAGGTGAAATTATCCGAGTGTCTGAGGAGAGAGGAAAATTCATCTTTAACCAAAGAAGATACTCAATATTACCCGCGGGGCCAACAATAGGGGACCAGGTTAAACCGCGATATTCCCATCCGATCGCGTCAGCAGCACGACAGACTTGCCAAATCGCATCCGCGTGATCGGAGGGGTTTCTCACCACACCTTTTTTTCCCACTCGATCGCGCCCCACTTCAAATTGAGGCTTAACCAGTAATATCATCTCACGGGGAGGAATTAATAACTCCCAAAGCGCGGGTAACACTTTTGTCAGAGAGATAAATGACACATCCACTACCCCTAAGTCAGGAAATCCTCCCCCTTCATAGGGCAGGGGGGGTGCAGCACCGTATAAATCTTGAGGCGTCAGATAACGTAAATTCGTGCGCTCCCTGAAAATGACTCTGGGATCATTGCGTAAATGCCAGTCCAATTGTCCATAACCAACATCAATACCATAAACCTTAATCGCGCCTTTTTGTAAGAGACAGTCTGTAAAACCCCCCGTGGAAATGCCTCCATCGAGACAAACTCGATCTGAAACTTCAATATTAAAGAATTCTAAAGCCTTGATTAGTTTTTCCCCACCTCTGGAAACAAAACGCGATCGCGCTTTGAGCTCAATAATGGCATTAACATCAACCTCCGTGCCCGGTTTATCAATCACCTGTTGATTGACTTTCACTTCACCCGCACGAATAAAACCTTGGGCTTGTTGCCGAGAAGCACACAAGTTTCGCGCTACCAATAAATTATCTAAACGTTGTTTAGCCAAAGTGATGATAAAGATGTGGTTAAAAATGTGAGATTCTGCCAGATGCCCGACAAAATCAGCTATTACGCATTTTGAATAGGTAGTACAAAGGGGAGCAAGCCTGTGACAAGCGGGATGCTTATTTTACCATAGTGTCCTTTAAATCCGTCATATCAACTAGATGTGATCACGATCACATACAAAAGACAATGGGATCACAAGATATCCTCTCGTTAGATCACCCAATATTTTACCAAATTAAGACATGATAAAAATCACAGCGGTTTTTGCATCTATTATATTATCAACAATTTACCTTGCCTCAAAACCATTCCACATTCCTCCTAACAGTCTCGAAGATTATTAAACCTTCTCACTGAGATGAAATTCTCAAATTATATGCCAACATTAAACTCATTCCCCATAATAGATCCCTATAAAGATCAAGAACACCCGATCGCCATCTATAGCGGCGATATCATTCACATTCTTTATCCAGATGGCCAAGTAGAAGTAACCACAACAGAAAAACTGGAAAAAGGGCAAACCCAAATTCCCTTAAACATCTGTCTAGTTTGGGGCTATTTTGCCGAATTTTAACACATGGAAAATTTTACCTCTTTAAAGAGCGATCGCTTTTAAGCATTAAAAAACCCAAAACTCAAAAGCGATCGCGCCCCTAGGAATGAGGTTAAAAGGAGAGTCGTTATCGTGTATTAGATATCCTTTTCAGCCAATTGACGGATCATATAATCAAAAGGTTGGTCCAAATAATCACCCGTAGGAACACCCGCGGAGGCAACTTGGGCCTTAACCATGTCCTTAAGAATGCCAATACCAATCACCACAGGCCCCACAGGAACTTCCAAAGAATTATAAGTTTCCCGTAACCCTTGTAACACCCGCTCATCAAGAACATCACTATTGCCCGCGACTAAAGCATAAGTAGCATAGCGCAAGAAATAATCCATATCTCGCAAACAAGCCGCATAACGACGGGTGGTATAAGCATTGCCCCCCGGACGAATCAGCTCTGGTAAATCCGCAAAAAGCTGTAAACCAGTCTGCTTCACAATGGCAGCCGCATTACTGGTAATCACTGCCGCGGCCTGTACCCGTGTCGTCCCAGATGCAAAATAAGACTTTAAATTGTCCATTGCATCCCGGTCGAAATAACGACCCGTGACATCGTAATTGTTAATGAGGCTCGTCACTGCGTCCCGCATAAAATTCTCTCCCAACAATTTTGATCAATTGTATTTGTTTTTTTGTCAACAAAGTGCCTCTTGTAGCCTACTATAAACTGGTTCTCTCTTTACCTTAGTTCGCAGAAGTTAACAAGACAATTATTGCAAATCAAAAAACAAAAGTCAACATGAGGCAATTATTTAATTTTTCTGTAAATTAGTAAACGGTAACAATAAATACAAAACCTTAGTAAATCAAATCCCTATGATCAGCCAGACATACTCTATCACTAAAAGAAAACCTAAAGTCAGGAGTCATCAATGTTCAAGACGCCCCAAGAATTCTTAAATTACGTCAAAGAGAACAACATTCAGATAATTGACCTAAAATTCATTGATACCCCCGGTATTTGGCAACATTTGTCGATGTACCACAACCAAATCGATGAAAGCTCCTTCACCGAGGGTGTGCCCTTCGACGGTTCCAGCATTCGCGGATGGAAAACCATTAACGAATCAGATATGACAATGGTACTCGATCCCACCACCGCTTGGATCGACCCCTTCATGGCAGAACCCACCCTCAGCGTTATCTGTAGCATCAGCGAACCCCGCACAGGAGAACCCTACAACCGTTGTCCGCGCAACATTGCCCAAAAAGCCGTTGACTACCTAGTTTCTACTGGCATTGGTGATACAGTCTTCATCGGACCTGAAGCCGAATTTTTCATCTTTGATGATGTGCGCTTCGACCAAACCCAACACTCCGGCTATTATTATGTAGACTCCGTTGAAGGTCGTTGGAACTCAGGAAGAGAAGAAGCGGGTGGGAACTTAGGTTACAAACCCCGTTACAAAGAAGGTTACTTCCCAGTGCCTCCCACGGATATCTCCCAAGATATGCGTACAGAAATGCTCTTGACAATGGCCAAGTGTGGTGTCCCCATTGAAAAGCATCACCATGAAGTCGCCACTGGTGGTCAATGCGAACTCGGTTTCCGTTTCGATACTCTGGTTAAAGCCGCGGATGACTTAATGGCTTATAAATATGTCATCAAGAATGTCGCGAAGAAATATGGCAAAACCGTGACTTTCATGCCTAAACCCATATTCCAAGATAACGGTTCTGGGATGCACACTCACCAGTCTATCTGGAAAGATGGTAAACCCCTCTTCGCGGGTGACAAATACGCGGGTTTAAGCCAAATGGCTCTTTATTATATTGGCGGCTTACTCAAGCACGCGCCCGCGCTTCTGGCTCTCACCAACCCCACCACCAACTCCTATAAGCGTTTAGTGCCTGGGTTTGAAGCCCCTGTGAACTTGGCCTACTCTCAAGGAAACCGTTCCGCGTCTATCCGTATTCCTCTCTCTGGTAGTAACCCCAAAGCCAAGCGTTTAGAGTTCCGTTGTCCCGACGCGACTTGTAACCCCTATTTGGCCTTTGCCGCGATGTTATGTGCGGGTATTGATGGTATTAAGAATCAGATCGATCCAGGTGAACCTTTGGATGTGGATATCTATGATCTTTCTCCTGAAGAATTGAGCAAGGTTCCTTCCACTCCGGGTTCTTTAGAAGGTGCTTTGGAAGCCTTAGAAAAAGACCACGCGTTCTTAACTGAATCGGGTGTATTTACGGAAGATTTCATTAATACTTGGATCTCTTACAAGTTAGATAATGAAGTTAACCCCATGCGTCTGCGTCCTCACCCCTATGAGTTCGCGCTCTATTATGATTGCTAATTTTTTACCTCATTAGCAAAATATTGAGAAATCTGGTTTCTTCAATAATACCTTAAAAAAGAATCGGGCTGAGTATTCTACTTTTGTTGTTTACCACAACGATACAATACTCAGCCCTTTCTTCACCCCTTGGCCAAATTGCCAAAATCTTGAGCGATCGCGTGTCTTTATTATCAATTGTGCCGTGAGAAAGTGACTCTTTGATGAGATGGGTTAGCTCACCAAGATTCATCAACTTTTTCGCCAGTTTAATCGACAAAAAGAAGGGTTTCGCCGAAGAAATCTGGTTTCTTTTTTCACGATTACGCGGCCACTTTTTGGTTAACGAGACTGACAAAATTACCCAGCATTTGTAATCCGATATTTGAGGATTTTTCCGGGTGAAATTGTACCGCGATGAGATTATCGCGCGCGATCGCGGCTGTGACAGTTTGATTCCCATGTTTTACCACTGCGGCTCTCACACTGGGATCGACGGGATCGACATAATAAGAATGAACAAAATAAACCCAAGACTGGGGGGATAAATTTTGCCAAAAGGGAATATTAGGTTGAGTAAATTGTAATTGATTCCATCCCATGTGAGGAATCGTTAAACCGGGTTCGGAATGAAAACGCCGCACTTTTCCGGGTATAATTCCTAAACCTGATTCTCTTCCTTCCTCGGAACTTTCAAACAATATTTGTAATCCTAGACATATCCCTAAAAAGGGTTTTCCCGACGCGATCGCGTTTTTGATTGGCTCCTCTAAATCCCGCGATCGTAAATGTTGCATAGCAGGATCGAAAGATCCCACACCCGGTAATACTACCGCGTCTGCACTCGCGATGATCGCGGGAGAATCGGTAATTTGAGGCGTTGCACCCACATTTTCTAAGCCTTTACAAACGGAGTGCAAATTGCCCATGTCATAATCTACTACAGCAATGACAGACATTAATTTTTTACCCTATACTGTCAATAGGACTATTTTAACATAAAATGCTCTCACCAGCTTTCTTACCCAAAGATTCATTTATGCCCCAAGTCTCAACGGATGTCCCCATTCCTCCCTCCCAATAAGTTATCATTAATTATACACTAAGACACTAAGGATATCTCTATTCCTCCGTCCCAATAAGTTATCATTAATTAAACACTAAGACACTAAGACACTAAGGCACTTCAGTCATAATTCATTAACCACTAAGACGATATCTCTATTCCTCCGTCCCCATCAGTTATCATTAATTAAACACTAAGACACTAAGACACTAAGACACTAAGGCACTTCAGTCATAATTCATTAAACACTAAGACACTAAGACACTAAGACACTAAGACACTAAGACACTAAGGCACTTCAGTCATAATTCATTAACCACTAAGACACTAAGACACTAAGACACTAAGACACTAAGACACTAAGGATGTCTCTATTCCTAAGTCCCCATCAGTTATCTTTAATTCAACACTCAGACACTAAGACACTAAGGATGTCTGAAGTCTCAATAATAGACATCTCCTAAAACTACTGTAGGGTAGGCTAACCCTGCCTTGACTCGGATTTTTGGGATATGTTTTTTGAATCAGGTTTCTCTTGTTACCGAGACTTAGGCTCTAACTGGGTTTCTTTCTCAAATCCTCATTTGTGCCAAAAGTCTCAAGGGAGAAACCGGGTTTCTCTTCTCCACGTTACTGAATCAGTCGTTAATCTATGAGCATGAAAATTTTATTAACTTCTTTTGATGTTTGGAAAACTCATCATAAATCTAACTCTTCTGATGATTTACTTTCCCATGTTTCTCAAATAACATCTCTTCCTTATTCTCTGAAATTTGTCAGAAAGCTTCCGGTTGATTATGAAAAAGCTCCTCATCTTGTGATTAATCATATTAATGAGTTTCAACCGGATGTTACTATTTGTTGTGGTATGGCGGAGACTCGTCATAAATTAACTGTTGAATCAAACGCGATCGTGGGAAATGTGCGTTTAAATACCAAAATCAATTTAGGGAGTGTCGTCAAAGATTTACCCTATACTGAGATTAGTTATAATGCGGGTAAATTTGTTTGTGAAGCTCTTTATTATTCGGTTTTAAAACATTTAGATGATTTTCACCCCCAACGTCAATGTCTTTTTATTCATATTCCTCTTTTAACGGAAAGAAACAAAGATGTTATTCTCTCTGATTTCCTCTCCATTCTTCATCGAGTCGGTAATGGGTAATGGTGAATTGGTAATTAATAATTAACAATTGACAGTTGATAATTATTAATTGTTAATTTTAAATTATCAATTGTTAACCCTCTTCCTTCTTCCTTCTTAACGTTATTGCAACCAGATTATTAGAGTTAAGAGACTAACAAAGAAAACGGGAAGAGTAATAACGGTTGCCATTTTGAAATAATCTCGCCAACTGATATTTAAACCCCGTTGCTGCAAAATATCAAATAAAAGTAGTGTTGATAAACTCCCAAATGGTGATATTTTCGCCCCGATAACACAAGCAATTATCGCGGCATAAACGATATTGTTAATCACATGAAAATTCGTAATCGGGATACTTTGCATCGCTAACATATTACTTAAAATTGTTGGCACATTATTCATTATAGAGGCTTGTATTGTGATGAAAATTCCTGTGAAAATTACCGCCAAAGAAGTCCCCCATCCCCCAATTTGTCCTAAAATTCCACTCAAGGAATTAGTTAATCCTCCATTGCCTAAAGCTATAAAAATTACCGACATTCCCCAAAGAAATAAAATTATTTGCACCCAAGAATAGTTAACTCTGTTTAACATTATTTTTAATTTACTTAAATTCGCCGGATTTGCCGAACGTAAATGAGGCATTTCTTGACTGGTATAAACGACTCCATTCATGGGATCAAAGTAAAATAATGAGTGAGAATCTTCTGTGTTTTCTTCCGTTTCTTGCTTGGGGATTTCCCTGATTTCTGGATAAACATCGGGGATTTCAAAAATCGCGTCTTCTCCTCCATCTATCAATTTATATTGGGTATAATTAAGGGGAATGACTCGCCCAAAGTAAAATAAAAGAATCCCTATACCTGTTACGATCGCGATGCCATTTACCCAGAGCATCACTGAGGCAAAATTACTAAAATTAATCCCGGCATAACTGGCGGCAATGGTATTAATCACATTACTACTGGTAAATGCTAAACTTGCCCAATCTGACATAAACGCGATCGCGACGATAAAGGCGAAAATTGTCCGCGGTTTAAACTCTAGTAAAGTTAATAATTCAAACGCGATCGGTGTTATTAATAATAAACTACCGTAATTTGTTAAGAAAAGACTCGCGATCGCGCTCCCTAAAAGAAAACCGATAAACAAAAAACGACCATTCGGAAAAAGATGACGGGAAATTAAACCGGCAAACCAACGAAAAACTCCTGCCTTTTCTAATATCCAACGAATGGCAAGAAACGCGAGCAAAGTAAAAGTGGTATTACCCAAAATCACCCGCATTTCCCACATATTATCGAGGGTAACAACCCCCGTTGCTAACGCCAAAAGAGCTCCCCCTAATGCACTAAATCCAATTCCTAACCCCTTCGGCCTCCAAATAATTAGGCTAAGGGTAATAACAAACACAATAATACTCATTTTTAGCCTCTAATAATAGTCTTTTTAGATTGATAAACTACTTTTTATCCTTCGTCAATAACCCTTCACCCCTTAAGATTTCGGATATTTGAGCCAACCCAGAAGAGCAGAAACCTTATTTCTGGGTTTTCTCTTTATTGATACTTATCTACTTAGAATAAAAAGCGAATTGTTACATATAACGCGGAGGTGACTAATTGCGCCAACATTACCGGAATACCATAATGTAAAAACCGTTTAAAGGAAATCGAGCGGCCATGTAATTCCGAAATGCCCGCGGCAACAATATTAGAAGAAGCACCGACTAATGTGCCATTTCCTCCTAGGGTTGCCCCAAACATCATCGCGTAAAATAATGGTAACACTTCCGTGGGAAATTGTCCAGCAAAATTCGGCTCTAAAACCTCGGTTGGTGCTAACCCTACATTGACAACATATTGTTTTAATAAAGGGACCATCGCGACAACTAAAGGAATATTGGGAACCACACTAGAAAGGATACCTATACTAAAAAGTAATACCAGGGAACCTAAGAAAATATTTTTCCCTAAAATCACTCCTAATATCGTCGATAGACTACTAATAACTCCGGTTTTTTCTAAGCCTCCAATTAAGATAAAAATTGACATGAAAAATATTAATGTACTCCAGTCTACATCTCGTAAAATATGATTTACACTGTCAATTTTACTATGATGGGCTAATAATAACGCGAGGGCTGCCCCTAATAACGCGACAGCCGCGGGAGAAATGGGTACGGGTAGCATTTCTCCTACCACAAAAAAGATTAAAACAAACGCGATAATAATTCCTCCAACGGCTAATATTCTCGGATGATTAATTCTCGGATGGGGTAAATTTTCTAAATTGTCTAATTCGGTGTGCCAAATTTGGGAAAATAGCCAAGGTAACATCACTAATATTGTTACGATCGCGATCGCGCCTCCGAAACTCAATCGCAGGAGATAATCGGTAAAACTAAGATTAATCGCGTCTCCGACAATATAAGTCGCGGGATCACCGACTAAGGTTAATAAACCGGCACTATTGGCGACAAATACCATTAAAATTAATAAGGGGACAAAATCTACCCCAATTTCTGAAGCTAAAGGAGGAATTAAAGGGGCTAATAACATCACGGTTGTGGCATTAGGTAAAACGGCACAAATCGGTGTGGTAATCGCGACGATTCCGAACAGTAAATTTTTCCCTTTGCCTTTCGCTAAAATCACCATTTTTGTTGCTAAATACTCAAATATTTTGGTAGGCTCAAAGGCTCTAATTAATACCATCACTCCAAAAAATAAACCTAAAGTCCCATGAGAGCGACTAATATAACCGATCGCGTCATCTAAAGTCATTACATGAAAAAATACCAAAATCAACGCACCTAAAAAAGCCGCGATCGTTAAATGTATCCATTCTGTGATCACTAAAAAAATCACGCCCACAAAAGTAACCGTCGCGACAATAGCTGGAAAATTTTCCATAAAATCATGGCTCCCTAATCTGTAATATGTATTTTATATCCGTTATCATAGGAATTAAACAAAACAGATATCACATCATAATATCTGTCTAAATTTATCTATGATTCGCCTGGGGCCAATATCACCGAGGGGATGAGCAAATCACTAAATGCCAAAGGAGAAAGGATAGAGATAGATAAAAATTATTGCCTCAAAAGAGCGATCGCGCCCTTACAATAAATGAAGAGAAAACCCCAACCCAGTCTCAAATTAAAGAGTCCAATCGTAGATTAATGATACAAGTACCCCCTAGTCCATCCTTAAATATCACCGCGTTTCCCCTCGCGGCCGTAGTGGGACAAGCCGCGATTAAATTAGCCCTATTATTAACCGCGATCGATCCTACCTTGGGAGGTGTCGTGATCGCGGGCCGTCGTGGTACCGCGAAGTCTGTTATGGCGCGAGCCCTTCATGCACTCCTTCCTCCCATTGAAATCGAAAAAGGTTCCTATTACAATGGAGCACCACAGGATGAGTCCGCCGAAACCGCGATTATTCCCACTCCCTTTATCCAAATTCCCCTCGGTGTCACAGAAGATCGACTCATTGGTTCTGTAGATGTTGAACAATCCGTCAAACGAGGTGAAACAGTATTTCAACCCGGAATATTAGCCCAAACTCATCGAGGAGTGCTCTACGTTGATGAACTCAATCTCCTTGACGATAATATCGCGAATCTCCTATTAACAGTCCTAACCGAAGGTTGTAACCGCGTCGAAAGAGAAGGAATCAGTGTCCAACATCCCTGTCAACCCATCTTTATCGCGACTTATAACCCCGAAGAAGGAACCCTACGCGAACATCTTTTAGATCGGATCGCGATCGCGCTTTCTGCGGATGCCGTCTTAGGATTAGACGAAAGAGTACAAGCCGTAGACTCCGTATTATCCTACTCGCAATCCCCCCAAGACTTTCTCAATCAATACGACGAAGACATCGACGGTCTGAAAACTCAAATCATCTTAGCGCGAGAATGGCTCAAAGATGTCACCATTAAACCAGAACAAATAAACTATCTCGTCCAAGAATCCCTTCGCGGAGGAGTGCAAGGGCATCGCGCCGATATTTTTGCCGTGCGAGTAGCCAAAGCCGCGGCAGCATTAGAAGGCCGCGCCGAAGTCAATGCCGACGACTTACGTCGTGCCGTGGAATTAGTCATAGTCCCCCGGGCTACGGTTATTCAAACCCCACCGGAGGAAAATCCTCCCCCACCACCCCCT
>JBEDKD010000379.1:0-35537 GCA_041172365.1 Cyanobacteriota bacterium
CTATTAACTATGAACGAGCAACATTTGAATGATAATAATGAGATTCCTGAATATTCTGTCACTCCTTGGGAAGTGATTTTAATTATCGTAGGCGCGATCGCGGTGATAGGAACAGGACTATTAGGATTAGGAATTAAAGCGTTAAATAATGCTTTTAATCCTGAAAGAGCGGACGCGATCGCGCGAAATTTGATCGATTATCAAATCCCTGGAGAAAGTCAGGGAATTTTCGGGCTCAAATTAGGCGGCTCCGAATATGCTTGGGTACGGAGCAATCAAAACCCCCCGGAGGTTATCCTATTTATTGGTAAAATTGTCATTGACGAGGAACGCGATATCATGGAAGAAGAAAGCTATAAAAAGCAATTAATCCAAAATTTTACCAGTCCACCCGCCACGGAGTTTGAGGGGAGCTTTATCACAATTTCCCAAGAGACAGAAGAAAAAAAATTGTGTGGAAAAAGCGTGAAATTAACAGTGGAAAAAGGTGAACAAACCTTTAAGAGTACGACATCTCCTCTGCCCGCGATTCGTTATATCACAAGTCGGCCCGACGGAGATAAAGAACAAATTGTCATTTTGACAACGAATGGACAAAATGCTCAACAAAAAGCACAACAAGTATTTAACTCTCTACGGTGTCGTAATACCTCCTCTAAATAATGTAAAACCAAGAAACCTGATTTCTGCATAAGTTCCTACTTAGGAATGAAAATTTAATAAAGTAGTGCAGGCATCTTGCCTGCTTTCACTTTCAAGGGCTCTGCGACAAACCAAATAGACATCTCCCAAAAATCACGTCAAAGGCAGGCAGGATGCCTACCCTACAGTAGTTTTTGGAGAAGTCTCATACTCAAGTTATTTAATGTCCATTGCTCAGGTGGTTTTCCCTACCTGGGGAGCGTCTAGGGGAATGTTTCAGTTGAGAAAGTGGCCTACTCTTGACTCTCCGATCAGATGGGATATCCTATATTGAAATCATAGAGTTAAGAAAAAAAGCTATGAAGTTAACATTCAACCCACCCCAAACTGCTCAGTCATTTAATCAATCTTCTGCTCCATCTAATGATGTTTCTCCAGTAATGGATAAGGATGATTGTGTTACCTTAGCTTGGTTAGATTTAGTGGCTAATCAATGGGATGAAAATAATGGAGATGAGTGGCTTTATCTCTGTGATGATATTAGCGAAGGTGAGATTTATAGAGATTGGTTTTTATGGTATGATGATGAAGTTACCAAACAATGGGAAGCTTACGATTCTGTAACCAATTTTCGTTATCTTTCTGACGATTTAAACAGCTTAAAATCCCAGATCGACCTGATTGAAAATTCCAGAAAATTTCTTAAAAATGACCGTTTTTCCAGACATATCGCTTAATGTTTATATCAATTAACCGGGTTTATTGAATAAAAAACCCGGTTTTTATTTTGCTGTTAAACCCCAATAACATTACTTTTCATCTGGGCAAATTTTGTTCATAACGATGGCGATAAAGTAATTCTAATTGACCACCATATTCTAAAATTAATGCCCGTTGTCGTTGATATAAACCCCGAAAAGTATTGGCAAATAAAAGGGTGACAATCGCGACGACTAAGCCGCTTGCGGTGGAAATTAACGCTTCACTAATCCCTCCTGTGACTCCCGCGGTATTACTACCCCCAACATCGCCAATTTTCAGAGAAGCAAAGGAATTAATTAACCCTAAAACAGTACCCAATAACCCTAATAAGGGGGCGACACTAATAATAGTTTCAAAGACTGTGTTAAAGCGTTTTAACATGGGTAATTCTGCTTGGGAGGCTATTTCTAATGCTAATCGAAAATCATCGGGGTTGGGTTCATCTAATTCTAAGGCTGCGAGAAAAATTCTTGGTAGGGGAAGATCGGCATTTTTTTGTAACTGAGGAATCAGTTTTTTTTCGATTACTTCTGGAGGTGGATAACGGCGATACTGGGTTAAAAATTCTCGCACTGGTTTCTCTTGACGCAGGATAATTCTTTGCCAAAAAAAGAGTCTTTCTAAAATTAAGGTGACAGTTAGGATCGAAAACCCTAGTAAGGGTATCATTACTACACCACCAGCGGAAAATATATTTAACATATTCATTCAAGGAGCAAAGGCGCGATCGCGTTTTTTTTTATTATCTCATCCCCATTCACTTTAGGCAAGATCCTCGGGAGAAACGCGGTTTCTTAAACAATACCTGAGCCAAAATCTCACCCTTTAGGGTGGACTTTTGCGTGGAGTACCTTAGCTCATTAAAAATCCCTTCCCCAAAACCCAGACAGGGTTTTATGGCGGTAGTTTCTGAAATAACAATTATCAACGGTAACTTAGCCGCATTTGTTTAATCAGTATGGGAATAAAATGAACCACAAAGACACAAAGGCACAAAGGAGATGAAGGAGTAATTTTGTGCTAATTTTGTGTCGGAAAAAGATGGTAATAACCCCTTCATTGGTATCGGGAAAAGATAATCTAAAGTGAAAAAGCCCTTACTCTTTTTTCGTACCTTTGTGTCTTTGTGCCTTTGTTGTTATATCATTCATTTTGAAAAAAAAAATTGTGGCAATAGCACCCAGATATGATATATAAATAGAGAGACAATTTTCCCCGTCTGTTACCGATTTGTAGGTTGGTTTGAGGCCGGAAATCCAACCTACCCAAAATGGTGAAGAGATTGTTAAATAAATTGGATTTCTTGAGATTTTTAGAGATAATTTTGGAGGATTTCTGCGGTTTTTTCTCCGGTTTTTTCCCAAGAAAATTGCCCGACTCTTTCTAACCCTTTTTTTTGCAAATCACCTCGTAATTTCTCATCGGTTATTAAGGCTTCCATTGCTTCTGTTATCTCTTCAACACGATAAGGATTAATTAATAACGCGGCATCTCCCGCCACTTCGGGAAGGGAAGAAATATTAGAGGTGATCACAGGGGTTCCACAAGCCATTGCTTCTAATACTGGGAACCCAAATCCCTCCCACAGTGTGGGAAAAACTAGCGCGATCGCGTGATTAATAATTTTAATTAATTCATCAAAGGGGACATAATTTAAAAATTTAACTTGATTTTCTAAGCCTAATTCTTGTACCTGATTTTTTAACGCGGGTGTATAAGTTTCATCCCAGGGACCGGCTAACCATAGTTGATAATCTTTACCATGAGGTAACGCGGCAAAAGCTTCTATTAAACGATGGAGATTTTTATAATGATCGTGGCGGCCAATATAAAGAAAATAGTTACTTTTTGGTAAATTGAGAAACGGAAATTTATCGGGATTAATGGCTAGGGGAATGGGAGTAATTTTATTTTCAGGAATATGGAAAAAATCGGTAATATCTTGGGCGGTTGATTGGGAATTACAAATAATATGTGTGGCTTGGGATAAAACCTGGGGAATGTAATAACGAAAATACGCGGTTAAGCGGGAGAATTTTTTGGGAAATCTTAAGGGTATTAAATCATGGGCCATTACTATATAACGACATCCTGTAAATAATGGCGCTTCGGGAAGAGGGGAAAAAATCAGACGCGATCGTAATTTATGATGAATTTGAGGTAATTGTAATTGAGTCCACAATAACCGTCGTAAATGGCCTTTTGTACCCTGGGCTGGTGTCATATTATCGGGGACAGAATAGCAATTATAATTAGGAATAGAATGAGCGACTAAAAGGGTAGGGTTAAGGGGTTTAAGATAGGGGAAAACATTATTGGCATAGATAGAGATTCCCGTGGGTTCAGGAATTAAAAAAGATAGATTAATTAACAATGAATCATTCATAGAAAATCCCTGATACTCAACGGATAAACTCGAGGGTAAGTCAAGGCGTGCGCCTTATTCTAAATTGCGAAAATATACCTAATTACTGAACTAGCCACTTAGGTTAAATATTAGATTTGGGATGATTCAGTAAATCTTCAAGGGCTAATTTGACATTATGAGAAACCGCATCCCAAGAATAATTTGATTGCACTAAATCATAACCATTATGCACTAAACGTTCCCTCAAAGAAGCATCGGACCAAATTTTAATAATCCCCTCAGTCAAACCATCCACATCATCTCTGAGTAATAAATGTACACCATCTTCGGAATTTAAACCCTCGGCCCCTTTAGTGGTACTTACTACCGGACAACCCGCGGCAAAAGCTTCTAAAATTTTAAATCGTGTTCCCCCACCCTTATAGAGAGGAACAACCATGACACTTGCAGCCGCGATATAGGGTCTGACATCTTCCACTTCTCCTGTTACGATAATATTAGGATCTTTTTGTGCCGCGTCTTGCATTTTTTCTGTGGGATTACTTCCTACCAAAAGCAGACGACTATTAGGAAACTTCTCGCGTAATCGAGGGTAAATTTTTTCAATTAATAATTGTGCAGCATCTTGGTTAGGGGGATGGAAATAATTACCCAAATATAAAAAATAATGGGGATTTTTTTCCCAACTTTCCGGTAAAGAAAATTGCCCCAAACGAACATCATTATAAAATGAGATATCAATAGCATTAGGGACAAGATATGTGGGTGCTATTGAGCCATATAAGCTTTTGAGTAATTGTTTATCATCAATACTACAAACCCAGATTTGGTCGGATTTATGAGCCAATGTTCTTTCGGTTGATTTGATTTGAGAAAGATGAAATTTATTTTTCAACCAGGATCTAAAATCACCTCCTGAACACTGAATTTGCTTAAAGAGATTTCCTTCGACATTGTGATTATCAAAAATCACCCTACAGGGATAGTTTTTCACCACGGAAAGATAAGGATGGACACCTAACTCTTCTAAAATGACTATATCGGGTTTAAATGTGTGTAAAACTTGCTCTAATTGTTGAGCAGCATTATTGACATAAGCCCAATAGTATCGTAATCCAAATCGACTGATTAAGCGTAATCCTCGTTCAACCAATTGTGAAAAAGAGGATTGTTTGTCAAGGTTATAATGATACCAAAGTTCGATACCATCTGTTTCTTCACATTGACAGTCTTGATTAAATACTGAAAAAATACCAACGGAACCCATTTGTTTCATAATGTTGATGTTTTGCCAATTTCTCAAATGAGTCCCACCTCGTAGAGGATAAGAGAGAATCGTAACAAATAATGTCCGCATTTTTTTATGTCTCTTTTAACAAATTTAATTTGATAGCACCATGATGATCAATAAATATTTTTTTGAACTAATTTCATTAAAGTTCAAGTATCAATTTGAATTTTTGCCAGGGTTTGAGGTGAATTTAATTGCTTTTCTTGAAAAAAACCTATGACGTTATAAACTTGGGAAATAAAAAGTAATAAACTCATGGCAAGAGATTGAAAAATGTTGAATTTACCCCAGGGAAAAGTAAATAAATTCCAGTAGAAATGTAAAGGCTCTACTTTCATTTTTTGTTGTTGACGTTCAGCTCGAAGTTGATGATAATGAAAAGCACCACGACCATAATTAAAGTGCTGTTTGCAAAAACTAGACCAGATTAGATAGTGAGAATGTAAAATGATCGCGTCAGGAACATAGTGCATTTTATAACCATGATAGAGCCAGCGATCACAAAACTCTCGATCCTCACCCGCGGCCAAGGGAAAAGTAGTATCAAAAGAACCAATGTGCAAAAATTGTTCCTTGGATAATGCGAAGTTATTAGAAGCAAAAAAAGAGGCTTCCTTCTCCTCCAAATTGTAATAAGAATAGATGTAGTCAATGAGAACTTGACTGGTTTGAGAAAAAATATTATCCGAGAGTTTATTAATCGTATAACCCCCTAACATACAGTCCGGTTTTTTACTAAATCCATCCGCAAAAACTTGTAACCAATTCACATCCGGCTCACAATCATCATCTGTAAATACGATGTATTTTCCTTTGGCAAGTGTCACGCCCGTATTTCGTGCATTCGCTGGCCCAGCATTGGTTTGAGTCATTAATGTTAAATTAAATTGCTCTCGAAAAGGTTGAACAACTGGCTCTAGAGATGTCGGACTTCCATCATCAACAATAATCACCTCAAAACGATCGCGAGGATAGTTAAGATGCGCGATCGCGTTTAAACATTGAGCCAATTTTTGTGGACGAGCATAGGTAGGAATCACGATAGAGAAAAGCAGGGTTTGATCTGTCATCGTCATCTGAGTGATCAATTTCTAGGGGGACTTATTATGTATAACATAAATTTTTCCGAAATTCACCACAAGTAGATCAAGCCCCAACCCAGATGCCATAATACTCTTAATTCGGAATGTCCGCGTATGTCAAGATCCTTAAACATAATTCGGGAGCATCCACTTGGGGCGGGGAGACTTTTTTAGATAGATGAACTATATAGTAGAGTTTTTGGAGTACAAGAATAATGTTTCTTCCCCAAGTAGAGGCTCCCAATGATTCACAGTATTTATGAAAATAATCCAGTACAAACAGTTATTGATTCCGGCTCACCATTGTGTCTAATAAAGCTAAAGTTTCTTGTATCATTTTTTCCTCAGAAAAATCCTGCACTCGCAATTGAGATTTTTTCGCCATTGCTTCCATAGCTTCAGGATTTCTTAAAGCCCAACGAATCGCCTCTAATAAATCACAACTGTCACCAGTGCGAGTTAATAAACCATGAACATGATTTTCTATCACTTCAGGGATGCCATTAGTCGCGGAAGCAATCACAGGTAAACCATAACCCATTGCTTCTAAAACAGCAAAAGGTTGACCCTCATAATGGGTGGGAAAAACAAATAAATCCGCGGCTTGTAATAATCGGGGCACATCAGAGCGATGACCTAAAAATAACACTTTATCACTGACTCCATATTCTTTCACCAAATTGACTAAAAATTCACGTTGTTCACCATCTCCCACCCAGACAAATTTTAATTCAGGAAATTCTTTACATAAATGGGGAATTGTGGGAATTAAATAATCATAACCTTTTTGATAACTTAAACGTGCCACTGTTAAAGCAATTTTACTGGTGGCTGATAATCCTAATTCTTGTCTGACTTGAGTGCGAAACGCAGTCAGATTTTCCGGTTTATTGTAAGTAAACTGTTTCGCTCCATTATAAATACAATGTAGCTCATCAATGGGAATTTTAAAAGACTCACAGATAAACTGACAATTATTATGAGAAACCCCTAACCATTCTTGTTTCCTCTTTCTAGCCCAAGTGTAAAGTTTCTGCTTAATATTACTTAGGGATAGGGGTGAAGGAATTAACTGAAATACGACCAAAGTCGGAATTTTCAATAATCCACAAGCAAGAATACTACCCATGCCATAATCAGGCCAAGGAAGATTAATCATTACCACATCTGGTTTGATTTTAAGTAATAATAATAAAGACCTAAAAAAATGGGGTAATTTACTTGCATCAAATTGTAATCGTGGCACAATTAGTGAGGGTAAAATTGACACAATACCCATATTATTTTCACTGATTTCTTCCCAACTAGGAATCGAAATTTCGGCAATTTCTAAAGGATGATAAGTAATTTGTTTTTCGGTAAAGTCTTTAATTAAAGAAGCAGTCCCAACCGTTTCAGGAAAAGCCCCATGAACCTCCCATTTTTCGTGGAAAGCAGCCGAGGCAATTTTGAGGGAATATTCTTCAACACCACCCCGTTGAGTCGAAGGAAAAATCACAAGTAATTTCATGGTAAATTTTCCACAAAAGATTGCATACAAAATTCAAAAGACTGCTGAGGTTGAAAACCTAACATAGTTTTAGCATGAGAGATATTCGCGTGAGAATGTTTAATATCTCCCAAACGAGTTTCCTCTAATTTTACCTCTCCCGACCAATGGGGGAAACAAGTTTTTAAGACTTCCACCAGATCGAGTAAAGAAATCACATCTCCACCACTAATATTATAGGTCATAGATTGACCCGCGGTAAGAGGAACCGTTAAAGCTTGAGAAAAAGCCCTTGCCACATCTTTAACATAGACAAAATCTCGCGTTTGTGTCCCATCTCCATAAATCGTAATGGATTTATTTTCCTGCATCTGTTTCACAAAAACAGAAATGACACCAGAATAGGGAGAATTAGGAACTTGTCGAGGACCAAAGACATTAAATAAACGTAAATTAACAACAGAAATTCCACATTCTGGCGCAAATAAATTCGCGTATTGTTCCCCTACTAATTTTTGCAAACCATAGGGAGAAATTGGGTTAGTGGGATGATTTTCTGTAATCGGCAATTCCACGGGATTTCCATAAACCGCGGCGGAACTGGTAAACACTAAACGGGGAATTGATAAAGCTTTACAGAGTTGAATCACTGCCACCGTAGCCGAGAGATTATTATTATGAACTTCGAGGGGATCTAACCAAGACTCCGTAACAAAAGGTGTCGCGGCTAAATGAGCTATTCCGTCAATGGGTTCGGAAAAATCTTCGGGTTTACAGTCAAGAATATTTTTCTGTAAAAAGTGTAAATTAGGGTGTTCTGGTAAGTTATTTAAACTGCCAGTTCTTAAGTTATCAACGACTGTTACATTGTGAGCATCTGTCAGTAGTTTTTCGGTAACATGGGAACCGATAAAACCAGCACCACCTGTAATTAAAAAGTGCATTGTTTTCACCTGCTAACTTATTGAGCAATTATTTCCATGATACATCATCATAAAAAAGATTGGCAATATCTTCGGTAATTTCTCGAATCCGATCAACCTCATCTTGATTAAGATTTTTCCTCCATAGATTGGGAATTATACTAGAATCTCGCTTTAACACATGAACATTTGTCCCTAATTCAACAGCATCTTGTCTATTACAATATTGTTGCATCGTATTTTTAATGTCTTCAGTAAATGGTAGAGATAACCAGGAGTATAGGTGGTCAAAACCTTGGACAAAGTTGCGGCATAAGTCCTCGTGTTTAAGGAATAACCAATCAGGATAAAGTTGTTGGTAAGTATGAATTACATAGTGAAATATTTTCCAACTTAAAGCGGCATCTTCTAAATTATAACCATCACAAGGAGGGCGAACATTTACTTGCTGATTTATCTGTGATACCAAATTTTCGGGGAGGGTAGCCATAAATTCCTTTTGAGTAGAAAAGGAGGTTAAAGACATATCCCAGTTAAGTCGTTTAATACTACTAACATAAGCGGCTGGATGTCGAATAAGAACTATTACTTGAGCCCCATACTCCCTTGCTAACCAATCAGCCGATAATAAACCGATGGGATCTTTAATAAGAAGCCGTTTTTTCTCGATTGTTAAACTCATAAGGTTATTTAATCCTCTATACAGTTTAACAACTGGATCAAGTTTGGGCTGCTCCGCGAACCCTTCTGTATAAGTAGATTGAGTAGTTAATGCTGAGTAAATAATTCGAGCATTAACATATCGTTTAACCCTGGATGATTCCTCTTGGAGAACATAATGATAATGATCAGCAAACGGAGCTTGACTGAAAAATTTCGGTGTATAAATCAGATGATTAAAGGGTTCATAGACTTGCAAAAACTTTCCTGAAAGAGAAAGCATTTTACCTAACCATGTTGTCCCAGAACGATTTGAACCTGTAACTAAAACTGTTTTCACAACAACCCTCTTACCTTATTCAAGAAATACAATCAAAATTGATAAAAAGACCTTAATTAAGGGGGCATCTCATTATGGTAAATACATCTGTAGGGGCGTTGGCAAAGCCTGCGCGCATAGCATTTCGGGCGTAAATCTGTAATTATAACCAATAACCTATCTACCGAAATGCTTTGCCCTGACAAAAGAGGGATGCACCCTTAATTAATCAATCAATCACAAATATTTTCGACAGATGGGAGCGAGAGCCATCGCCGCGTCTATTTGCATTTCTGGTGAAGGATAATACTTATTTCGACTCCATTTTTGCTGAAAATCTTGACGATCGGGATCTTGAGCCAGATCAATAACTACAGGTTTACCTGTAAAACGACTAATCAATAATTCTGGACTTCCTCGCCGGGAAATGCACTCTACATAATCATCACTATAGGGCTTAATTATATTCATCATTTCTTGATTAATTAACTGAGGAAATTCACCAAATAATGCCCAAACACTGGAATATCTTTCCCGATAATCAGGTTTTCTTTTAGAGAACCAAAACAAAATTTTGGGAACTGTAATTTTCTCCAATAATAACTTATGATTGTGTACCCAATTTTGTCGAGTTTCATTAATAATGCCTTTCACTTCCGGGTTTTCTGTCAAGAAACCGACTATTTTTCTCCGCCATTTTTCCACAACTCCCCTATTTTGAGGATAATCTTTTTCTAATAATTGCTGATAGGCATCTTGTGCGCCAATTTTTACCCCATCTGCGCGTCTGGTTAAATATTCTAACCCGCCACTATCAAACAGAGAATTACTTTCACTTCTTCCCGACATTACTTGCACAATGACAAACTTAGCTTGATTAATATATTTCCATAACTCCTCATGTTTTAAAAAGAAATAGGGACCCGCACCACCGTAGCCTAAATTTAATGTGGGAAATTGCAGTTCCTTCTGTAATAATGAGGGATAGGGTTGGGGACATAAACAGCCAAAAGTTTGAGCTGCTCCCAGACAAACAAAATATTCTCCGGGTTGTAAGTTTTCCGGTTTTGGTCCCCGAAAATCCAGTCCTGTATTGTCCAGAAAATAGCATTGATAATCAACTATTTCCCAATGTATCTCTTGATATCCCATTGTTTTTGCTTATTGAAAATAATAAAATTAAATTCCCACCATTGCTCATATCAGTTATGAGGATTGATTATCTGGAGAATGATTCTGGTATTTTTGCCATTTTGACCATAAGATATGTCGCAAAGATTTTGGTAAAATTAATCGACTTAACACAAAACTCTTCTGTTTTAACTGATGCAGTATCGGATGTTCATAAGGCCAGAAAGCTTTTTGTAAAGATTGCCAGATGTTTTCATCTGTAATCTTTTGTGCCAACAAATATTGCTTGAGCCAATTTAAGAAAAATAAGTGGCTAGGCTTTTGTTGACCAGTTCTTCTCGCCACATGAATACAAGAATTCGCGTGTCTTCGGTATCGAGCTCCCCATGCTCCAGTAACAAAAGTAGGGTATTTCAGAAAAATTTTGGCATATAAAGCTTGATCATCATACATTCCCCTAAAAGATTCTTCCCACCCACCGACTTCTGCCAGAATTTTTCTTGGAATCATTAAACTACAAGTACAAGGTGCGGAAATTTTTTGTTCAATTAAGAGATTTAATAACACGGGAGGAGTAACCAGAATCTCAGTATCAATCCCTAATTCATAGAGATGATCCTGTTGCTGATCTTCGGCTTGATCCGTCCAGCTATACCACTTTTGAGTGTTACCGTAAACAAGTTCCGCTTCAGGGTGTGCCTTGAGAATATTAATATACAATTCCAGATTATTTGGCAACCAAATATCATCAGCATCTAAAAAAGCAATATATTCTCCTTGAGCATAGTCACCTCCTAAATTACGCGCCGCACTTGACCCCCGATTTTCGTGTCCTGGGTGTTCCAAATAACGGATTTTAGTAGGGTATTGTTGGGCGTAGAGTTGAGCTATTTCGGTACTTTTATCTGTTGAGCCGTCATCAACAAGCAAAATTTCCCAATTTTGATAAGTTTGGTTAAATACACTTTGGAGCGCTTCTTCAATAAACCTTTCTTCATTGAAGAAATTGATGATCACTGAAACTAAAGCCCTATTCTCCATAGAAATTTATTCTCCTTTTGGTTTCATGGCTCTAACTGTGATTAAAAGTTGATAGCAATGGTCTTTATAATCTAAGTCTTCCTCCGTCAGTTCATCAGCAGAAACTCCTTCTAAAAAAGCCACAGATGTCTTAACGTTTCCGTTAATCTCTAATTGTATATTTTCCGGAGCAAAAAACTCCTCGAATAGACGTTGTGCTGAATAGCTAGTAAAAGACCAGCACCAGTAAGAAGCCCATTCATCTGTTGCTAATTGACTAATTCCTGGCACCGTTAATAACACAACTCCACCCGGTTTTAAGATGCGATAAATTGTTTGCATCGCTAACCGAAAATCATAAACTAGGTGCAGAGTTTGAGTCAGGATAAAACAATCAAATGTATCTGAAGGAATCTGATCGGCGTTGGTTAAATCTCCAACAAATGTGGCCAAAGGATTTCCCTCTTTAACGTGGAGTACATCTCTAGTGGTGACTCGATTTCCTCCAAATTTTCTGGTATAGGAATCATCCCCAATTTCTAAGACTCTTCCTTGAATATCACCCGCGTGATAATTTAAGAACTTTTCAATATAATAACGATCAATGGGAAGACCGCGATCATAACCAAATTCTCGACTAATGGGTGTTACTTTTTGGAAACTGCCAAAATTAACCCAACCCACAGGATGGGGAAACTGACCCCCTAACAAATTTTTCAGAGTGCCTATTCGTTTTAACAAATGATTCATAGTTTTTTTCCAAGGTTGAACTTTTTGAGAAATTTTAAGGACGAGAGGAGCGGGAGTCTCTCGTAATAGTTTCTGCACCACTTGATCAAGTATAGGATACTTTTTCTCTTGTTGAGATAAATACTCCTCTAACCAAGTTAAGAACTTTTTCCTAGCTGTGTAAGTCTTTCCGGTTGAATGGGAAACAGAACAACAAGCTTGGGGATGTTGTCGATAAAGATACCAGCATTCACTGGAGAGAAATGCCGGAAACTTTAAACATAGTTTCGCATGAAACGCTTGATCTTCATACATCCCTCGAAAAGAAACTTCATATCCTCCTACAGCTTCTACACTACTTTGTCTTACTAAAATGTCACACAAAGAAGCCCATTCATCTTGTAAAAAGAGTAGCAAGAGATCAGGGGGTTGAATAATGGTATTGAGAGGTAAATCAAACTTTTGTAAAAAATCCCGATTTTTCTCCTCCTTATTTCCTGTCCAACTATACCACCATTTTGTCCGACCTCCTACCAAGGCTATTTCTGGGTAAGTTTCCATAATAGCAACTTGTTGTTCTAGTTTTTTAGGCATCCAGAGATCATCACAATCTAAGAAACCGATATAGGTTCCTTGAGCGCGGGTAATCCCTAAATTTCGAGAAGCACTCATTCCTCGGTTTTGATGACCGTCATGTTCCAAATAACTAATTTTTTCCGGGTATTTTTCTGCATAGCGTTGTGCGATTTCCGTACTATTATCAGTGGAACCATCATCAACTAATAATAGTTCCCAATTGGAATATGTTTGAGTGAGAATACTGGCAATCGCATCTTCAATGAATAATTCTCCATTGAGAAAAATAGTGATAATTGAAACCAGGGGTTGATGAGACATTTTTGGGTGAGTTAGTAGTTAATTTTTGTGGTTATTGATAGAATTTTTTAAACCTAAATGATTGGCTCTTTCTCTACCATTAATGTTAAAGAAAGCATGAAAAATTTTCAACGCTTTTTCCCGAGAACATAAACCATTTTTTACATAGTACCAATTTTCCACCTCTGTTTCCAGAACGATTTGCCTAACATTGACTGCAACCTTTTCAAAACCCAAAAAACTTAAAACCGCTAACCGATGATGTCCATCACCCATCAGGGCTTTTTTTTCCCCATTCTGACAAACTAAAAGGGTTACTTCTGGATAGGATAAATGCCATAAGGGATGATAACCTTTTTGTAAAATACTTAAAATTTCCAGAGTCAAATTCCATTCTACCTCCAAAGTATACCGATCATCTGGTTGATACCAAAGATTACGACCATATTCCCATAATTCTTTAGTCATCTTTCCCTCTACTTGATCATAATACCATCCAAAAGGAGTCCCACCCACTTCACTCTCCTCCGAGGTAATCCCTCCCCAAGGCCATGTGCCTAGATAAAACTTAAATCCAGTTAGGTCTGATTGTTCTTCTCGCTGATGTATCCAGAGCAAGTCTTCTAAGCTCTTGATAGCATTGATCTCCGGGTGATTGAAAAATTGAAAAAATGTTGTTTCTTCTAGGGAAATATCTGGATTATTGCTAAATTCTTTGAGGAGAGAGTAGTAAGAATTCCAACCCTCATCTGCTAGGGAAAAGGCAAATTCATCAGTAATTTGATTCATCGACAGTTGGATTAGCCTTCTCTGGAGAATCATTTTCAAAAAAGCTACAATTTGGCTTCGAGTTGGGCGAATTTTAGAGAGTAACCGATGCCATAACGATACAGCTAGAGGATACTGACAAGACCAGAATTCCTGTCGAAATCCTTGCCAAATATTAGCATCTTTGATACCTTTTGCTAATAAATAATTCTTGAGCCATTTCAAAAATCTTAGTCTAGTTTGGTGATATTGTTTGTGTTCCTTTTGTTCACTACAACTTTGAGAATGTTGACGATATTTTGCCCAAACTTGATCAGAAACATAGACTGGAGACTGAACAAGCACTTTGCTAAAAAATACCTGATCTTCATACATAGTACGGAAAGACTCTTCAAATTTACCTATTTCTGTAAAGACTTCCCGCCGCATTAAAGCATTACAAGTGGTAGGAGTTTGACATTTGTTTTTCAGTAAAAGTAGAAATAAAGTAGGCGGTTTGACTAATGTATTGGGTGTCACACCTAGATCATAAAAACGATCGCGTTTCCCATCTTCTGGGTTCCCTGTCCAACTATACCAAATTTCTGTGCGACCATAAACCATCGCGGCTTCTGATTCTGATTCCAAAATCGCGACTTGTTGTGCTAATTTTTCGGGAAGCCAAATATCATCGGCATCTAAAAAACCAATATATTTCCCCTGAGCATGATTGATGCCTAAATTCCGAGCCGCACTCATGCCTCGGTTTTCATGATCCGGGTGTTCTAAATAATAAACTTGTTCTGGATATTGCCTCGCGTATTCTTTGGCAATCACCACACTTTGATCAGTGGAACCATCATCAACTAATAACAATTCCCAGTGAGGATAAGTTTGAGCAAAAATACTGGCAATTGATTCTCGGATATACTGTTCCCCATTCAAAAAAATGATAATACATGAAACTAAAGGTTTTTCCGAGCTATCCAACATCATAACACTCTCCTGTTTTTTTAATTTTACCACCATTTTTTTAACTGCTTGGCAAATTCTTTTTGACTCCAGTTTTCTACAGGTAAACGGGGTAATTCATAGTTTTTTTGATATTCCCAAACCGTTTCTATTTTCGTGGAACAAGCACAATTAAAACCCGCAGATTTGACTAGAGGTAAAGTTTCTGGAGTATAAGTGCCAAAGGGATAGGCGAAACTTTTTAGCTGTTGGCCAGTCATTTCTTCTAATGTTTGTTTCCCCCTGGTAATTTCCTGATTTTGCCAAGTAGAATCATGGGCTGATAAATCAGGATGGGTGACGGTATGTCCCCCAATTTCAATGAGTCCACTGGTTTTTAATTCCCTGACTTGGGCCAGGGACATAGGGAAGTTTTGGGGACGGGGAGCAACATTAACCACTGACTGTTGAATAATTTGCCTAATTGCCTCTTGTTGTAAGTTGTCTGGTAAAGGTTGTAATAATTGCCAAATCTCAAAATATAGTGCATGACGCGAACCGGGTTTTCCTGAGGAAGCTTTTAAATGTCGATCGCGCTCATAGTCAGCTTGAGTATAATTAGCAACCGCTCCAATTTGCCAAGCATAATTTTGCTGATTTATGCTTAGGTTTAAAGTTTCCGGTAATTTTCCCGGAAGTAATAGTAATCTTTCCAAGTCATCCCACCAATATTCCCTCTGAGTACCAATATATCCACTAGCCAGAAAAAATGTCGCGGGAATCTCATATTTTTCTAACAAGGGTTTAGCATAAAGAAAATTATCGGCATAACCGTCATCAAAGGTAATTACTATCGCTCGATCAGGAATTTTTCCCTGATGATAATAATTGACAAAATCTTGTAATGTGAGCGGATAAAAATGTGTCTTTAAATATTCCAAATGGGCGGCAAAATTATCGGGGGATACACATAATCCCCACAGATCGCGATCGGTATCAATGACTCGATGATACATGAAAATTCCCGCCTGATGAGAAACTTTCTTTTTGATTTTCCTGAGAGTAAACTGTAATTTACTAACGATTTTCATAGAATTACCTCCTATTTTGTGATTCTAGTGATTTTTTTTGACATCTATTTATCTATGATGGGCAAACTGTGATCATTCTTGATATGGAAGCTGGGTAATGCCAATAATGAATCCGTCATTAAACCTCGCCTTGATTTATCAAGAATTATACCATATTCATAACCTGATATACCGGCGAAATATTGCCAGACAATATTTGATTTATCCTGGGGATAAACATAGGTGTTGATAGGCATAGCTAATTCATTTTGGAAGATTTTATAGGATTGTTTCAGACTTGATATTGTTTGATTTTCTGGACGGCGACTCAGACCTCGACTCGCAAAATTTAATCCTTTGCCTTGTAATTCTCTAATTTTTTTCCAAGGTATTAAAGAAATTTCTTTGCCAGTTAAAGGTTCATGGGTCACTAATTTACCGATTTCATCAGCATATAAACATAAGGTAGCTGAAAAACCATATTTTTCTAATACAGGGCAAGCATAATTGAGGAAAGTTTCTTCACTATTAGCAAAGACAATTATTACTTTTTTCCCCGGTAAAAAACGGTGATTATTCACCAGCTTTCCCCATTGTTGAAAAGTGGTACTTTCATAGCCCTGATTTTGTAAGTATTGTAAATGATCGGCTAAAATTTCAGGGGTGACACTATTATCTGTAACCTGGGTAGTAATTCGGTCATAAACTAATATGGGTAATTGGGTCGTGGTTTGCCAAATTAAGGATTCAGCAGTCCGGGCCGGTAAATCCACATACTCGGCTAATTCAACGGTTTGGGGTTTCGGAGAATGATTAAACCATTGAGGAAATTGACGTTTTTCCCAGAGTTGGATTCTATATAAAGGTGTTTGCACTTCTTTAATATATTGTAATTGGGGAGATTTACCAAAAGTTTCCCCAATCACTTTCCCCCCAAAAGCATGACCCCAATCAAAACCCGGATTTTCCCAATCATCTTCAATACAATTAGAATGGCACATTAATAAATAACCACCTGTTTTTAAAGCCTTAATAATTTTTTGACTAACTTGCTGAAGTTGATATTTATTTGATAAATAATATAGGGCTTCGCTACAGACGATTAAATCAAAAGTTCCTGGTATTTCTTCCCGACTATAATCAAGTTTTTGATAGAAAATATGAGGATATTTTTGACAAACTTTTTGAGTATTTTCTAGGGCTGTTTGGGAAATGTCTGTGGCTAATATTTTTTGCACACGGGGAGCTAATAGATAGGTAAAATCACCAGCCGCACAAGCTAATTCTAGTGCGGATTCTATGGGTACATCGGGTAAAACAGCTAAGGTTTGTTGATATTTTGTTTTTTCATAAATATTCTCATAATTCCAAGGTACGGCATCATTGGCAAACAGGGTTTCAAAATGAGATTCAGGATTAACTGCATAATTTTCTGTATTGGATTCGGAAAAAAGTGATCTTTTTATTGTTTGTAATTGAATTTTCACCTTCGGTAATAATAATAGAGCCACCCAAAGTAAATGTTTGATTTTTTGTTTCGCTAAATGCCAGTTCATGGGTAACTGATGATTTGTAAATAATTCTAAATTTGCCAGAAAAGTTCTGATTTTTCTTGAGATCAATGGGTCTTGAGCTCTTTGCCCAATTAATTTTTCAGTCAACCAGTAAGTCTTCTGGGCAAAATCAGGTGTGCCAGAGTGTTTTTCTAAAGCTAGTAAAAAGCTTTTGAGATGTTCTTGAAAGCTCGGCCAAACATGATACCATTCTTGACGAGATATTGCCGTTGTAACCAAGGCATGAGTTAAAATACAATTAGCTGCTATATAGGGATTAAGTTGAATGGGAGTGGCTGGAATTAATTCTAATAATTCCCGAGCATCCTTACCCCCACCAATTAAATAACCGGCACAAGCATAAAGCAGATCAAATTCATTGGCGACAAGTCTTTTTGGTGGCATTCCCTGGGGATAAACGGGATGAGAAATTTCCGGATCGGGTGCGTGTCCCCTCTTCAAAACTTCACAGCCAGCCAGGAGTAACTGCTTACCATTACGACTCATGGAATAAGGGCTCATTCGATAAGCAGCTAATATTTCCTCGACTGCGCCAAAACGGACTCCGGTTCGAGCGATCCTTTGCCACAATGCCCAATCTTCACAGGAACGTAATGAATGATCAAATTTTCCTGAATTTTCAACCAGATATTTAGGTACTAAAAAAGTATGTACTACTGACACACAATATTGAGTGAAAGGAACAAATAAATCACCTGTTAAAGTGGGAAAATTTGTTGATACTACCTCACCATTCGGAGTAACATAAGCCCACCCACAGTAAACTACATCTAAACTGGGATCATCTTTTAATTTCTGGGTCAGTTTTTCTAAATGTTGTGGATAAATCCAGTCATCAGCATCCAAAAAGAGTAGCCAGTCATAATCAGCATTAATCACCCCCGTATTTCTCGCGCCACTTAAACCTTGATTAGTTTGATTAATTAATCTAATTCGTGGCTCTTGCTGTTTTAAATCCTCGACTACCGTGATAGTATCATCGGTTGAACCATCATTAACGACTATGGCTTCCCAATCTGAGAAAGTTTGTTCCCGCAAAGATTGTAAAGTTCTCGCGATCGTTTGAGCCGCATTGTAAGCAGGAATAATGACAGATACTTGAAGACTCATAAGGAAAATCTCTATTTCTAGTTGCTTTAACAAAAATTAAATGTTGTTCTTTCTGGGAAAATTTCTATTTCTAGGGAGAGTTTTTAAGAGAAGTGGGTAAAAGATTAGTTTTTAAAAATTCTCGCTCAATGATTTTTTCTACCAATTCATTACCAGTGCGATTCCAATGACCATCCAGTTCATAATACAATTTTTCTGGAGGAATTTGTTTCAGATCAGCTAATAGTCGGAGCATCGTAATTTTCTCAGTTTTAGCAAATTCATCTAAGATTTCATTAGGTTCTGTAAAATTAACGACCTCTGGTTCTAATTTAGGAATGACAACTAATACCATTGGAATTTGTTTTTTTTCACATAATTGGTGCATTTTTTTCAGGTAAGATAAGGAAATATCCCAATATTTTAAACGCTCCTGGCGAGTGCTTGTGGGATAGGCTATCATGCTTAAATTAACTCTAATATCATCTTGGTATTTTTTCGTTATCTCTTTTTGTTGTTTCAATGCTATTCTTTCTTCTTCTATTTTTTTTGCCGATTTCTGTAAATTTACTATGCTCGTTACTAGCTGAGATTTCAAAAGTAATGATTTAAGGGAGCTAAGGACTTTGGATGATAACTTTGTGGAAGTGGAAGAGTTATCCGTGACTTCTTGCGGTTGAAGAGTGGTTTTATTTGATTCTTTTTTTAATACTTTATTCCGATAATCCCAGGGCCACTTTAAAGTCGTAAATGTCGCAGAACCTCCTGAGTTAAATTTAGCTTGTTGTGTATAAAAATAATCATCTCCGACATCATTTCCAACAAAGAAAGCCACCATCACCAAATCTGGTTTAATTGATGGCATTAACTCCTGTAAGTAAAGAAACTCTAAAAAGGGACTATACCCAAAAGTTCCCCCATTTAAAATTTCTATTTTTTGACTTAACTTGGAATTTTGATTGAGATTTTTCTCTAATAAATAAACCATAGATTGCTCCAATGGAACACCGTATCCCTGTACCATTGAATCTCCTAAAACTAAAATTCTGAAAGTATTACTATCCTTGGTAATCGAACGCTCACGATCCCGCATTCCTAAAGCATTATTTTCCCACAAATAATCATATTCTATATCCTTATGACGATAACGAAAATTTGGTTTGAGCCGATGATGTCTTGAGGGAGAAAACTCATAAGGTTTTTCCTGTTTCTGAATATTGGCGACACCATAACTAGAATTATACCAAGCAAAGGCACGGAGGATAAATTCCCCTAACAGTAAAGAGATACCCAAGGAAATTAACACGGTTGTTACTTGTAGTAATAGTAGCCGTTGAGGAGAACGTTGTTTTTGTTTATCCATTTTTAATAGTCCTCTTTGAATGGTATAATTAACAAATTATGTGGAAAATGAATAGCTCTTTTATTGCCGTTTACCCATTTTTTTTCGGTGAGCAATTGCCCGTTGATAACTTGCTTCCTGTAATTCACTAATGCGGTGAGCATTATAGGTCCTTAAAAGATGCTCACGGGCGGCTTGTCCTAAGGTAATTCTTAACTGAGGATTTGTCAATAAATCACAAACAGCATCAGCAATTTGTTGAGGCTGTCGAGGGGATACTAATTTTCCGACTCTCCCCCCATCTAACATATCTAACATTCCTCCTGCATTACTACCAACAATTCCCCGGCCCGCGGCCATAGCTTCTAAACAAACACAGGGGAAATTCTCCCACAAGCTCGGGAAAACACAAATATCTGTTTGTGCTAAAATGTTGGGAATTTTTTCCGGTGAGACACCCCCAACAAACTCTACTGAATTAATAGCAGACTGTAATATCTGTTCTAAATATTCCTGCATATTGATATGAGGAATGGGAGAAGGTTCTACACTACCAACGAGTTTAAACTTAACCTGAGGATGGTGACGTAAAATTAAAGGAATAGCATTCACGAAATCTATCACTCCCTTACGCACCTCCAGACGACCGATAAACGTGACCACTTGAGTTTGTGTGTTAACGGGAATTTCTAATAATTTTTCGAGGGGTGTATAAGGATAAGGAACACAAGTCACTAACTCTGGATTTAACCCCCATTCTGCCATCATTTTTTGTCCCAAATCTTGAGAAGGACTAACAATTTCATCAGCATCTAACGCGTGTAAACGTTCAATTTTATTGAGTCTTAAAGCGTGTTGGCGATGCCGATTAAATTCGGGATTATATCCCCATGCCGGTATTTGCAAATGTCTTAGAGATTTCAAAAAAAAGATGATCTTTTTCTGCAAATCTGGTTCAGAATAGTTTAATTTTAAAAGTAAAATTGCCGGAGTATGCAATTTTACAACTAAAGGAATATCTGGAACTTTTGCTACAGCTGTACGAGATTCAGCTAAACAATCAGGACCTTCTAAGATATCAAATTTTACTTCTTGATGACGTTCGGCAAATATATCTCCAACTAATTCTATAAAATTTCTGTGATTTCCCAATAAGCGATGTACAATCACTCCCTCTTCCGTTTCCATTCCACTGCGTCGCTCACTCCCCGTAAATACTTCAACATGATGGCCTCGACTACTTAGCATTTTGGCAGCCTGATAAACATAGGTGGCAATACCACCATCAGCAGTATCAGGAGGATATTCATAACTGATAAAAGCAATTTTCATGATATTCTAATCGTAGTAAGGTTTGTTAATCATCATCAGCCTTTCCATTGGAGCCATTGAGTTATCAGCCAACGATGAATAGGACTGGGTAGTAAGCGTTTCGCCATGAACTTTAGTCGGTCTTTCCAGTTCTTATGCTCCGGCTCTGGGCTTACTTCCTCTCGCCAGCCAATCTCAATATCGAGATCAACAGAAATACGGTTATTGTTGCTACGCTTAAGTTCTTTTCCGTGATTTTTAGTCACATTGGTAATATACTCAGAAGCTAATTCCCCGGAGGGGGTTAAAGCCATGATGAATTGGTCGCGTATTTCTTCAACTATTTTTGTGGCTTGTTGAGCACATTCCCTCGCTTTAGTCCTTGCCTCTTCTGTCAGACAGTAATCAAACGCTTCCTGTAATGCCTCGTCAGTCACTTCATTAGCTACAAACACTACAGGCCAACCGATTTTCTCTGCCTGACGTTTAATTTTCAGGCTATCACCTCCTACATCAATGGAGATCGTAGGGACTCCATTTTTCAGGGACAATACTGTACCGTGCAGACGTGTAGTTATCACCAGATCCATACGGGCAAGGATTGACTCAATCTCCGCTGAACTACGCAATCCTGTCCTATTCGTATCTAAACGGGTATCAATTTGTACCACTGATATCTCGCGTGATGACACAAATCGTTGAATAGTAGCATAAGCAACTTCTTCAAAGGGTGCGCCGTAAGGTTCAACTAAGCAAACCCCAACAACGGGTACTAACTTTTGACGCGACAGAAACGTAATATCAGGACGAGTACACGCGGTACTATTTCGCTCAAGCAAAACATCAAAAGGATTCCACTCATCAAGTGGCTCGAGCATGGTCAAGTTAAGTCCGATAGTACGGCAGTTAGCAAAACGCTCCAGAAAATCTGCTTCCCCAACTCTATTTCCGAACGGACCACATACATATATGGCATGTGTATAGTCTTTAGGATCAGCAAGATGTAAGTCGATTCCCCCCCCAAATGGAGGATAAACTGCAATATCATAGGGACAACCAACATCTTCAAGCCAATCACAGACGAGTTCCGCGGCCAACAAGTCACCGGCTGTTGCATTTCCATCTTGATCGCTGAAGCAACCTGCAACAAGAGCTTTCATTAATAACCTCCTTGATTCTGAGTGCAGGAACTCGTGATTTCCCACGTATCCTGATTATGGTGTTGAACGTTGTTAAAAACGGATAGCTTAGATAAAGAGTGGCAAGGACTGGCTCCATATTCTGTGTTTAATGCCTGGTTTTTCCTGGGGAAATCGAATCTCTGATTGGGATCTTCTTCCCAGAAACAATATTCATGTTTTTGAAATATTGCCTTTACCAAAACCATTAAAAAATATTGAGCTAATGAATTAAAACCCTCAGAAATAAAGTTAACAACAGACGTGATTTCTTCTAAATCAATAATTGGGTGAATTGCTTCACATCCTTTTTGATTAATTCGTGCAGCTTTCTTCTCCCCTGAAACTTGGCATCTTCCTTCTAAACTTGCCTCTTTTAATTCATCGAAATATTCGAGCAATTGTAGACAGTTAGGAACAAGAATAACCCCTGCACTCACCACGCGATCATAGATGTCAATGGGTAAGACTGGTTTTTGCACCTCAATTCCCATACTTTTTGCTGTAATACTTGTATTTATCATGATAAAATAACCGCAATTAAATTCGTTATCAATGTACTTCTGGGGTCTTATACCGGTGTACTCCATCGGTGCTGAATGAGGATGCTACCATATCCATGTTCCCTCAACACAGGACGATCGCGTATTTTTCCCTCTTCGACTTCAAAAAAAGTGACTGATTTGACATCATCTTCATATTCTCCATCGCACATGAGTGCAGCATTGATCCGATAGCGTCCAGGGATAAGCAAGAGTTCATCAATTTCGCAAACGAACTTTGCACCATTCTCTGGATTAATCAAATCCTCTTGACTAGACATAGCAGAATCAAAAAACGTCACTGGCTGACCGAGTTGATCGTAGATCGTGAAACAGCATGACATTCTTGGCAGAATTCCAGTGGTATGGAAAATGAAACGAGCAGGGCGACCCGTTGCTAAATTAGTTACCCGAAAACTCTCACCAGTAGTAATTTCTATGTGAGCAAGTCGCACCCGCCCGTTTCCTCCTCGTTCTGTTCTTTCTAAAAGATTTTGTGATGCTGCGTTCTCAAGAATTTCTAAATAAGTTGTCACTGTTGCAGATGCAGTGCCATCAGCAATTACAGTTCCTTGTTGAAGTAAAATGCCGCGCTTGCATAATGTTTGCATCACTCCCATATTGTGACTGACAAATACTACAGTTCGTCCCTGCTTCGCGACATCATCCATTTTGCCCAAACACTTTCTTTGAAAAGCGGCATCACCCACAGCAAGAACTTCATCAACAATTAATATCTCTGGTTCTAAATGGGCCGCAACCGCAAAAGCCAGACGGACATACATTCCTGATGAATACCGTTTAACTGGGGTATCTAAAAACTTTTCGATTTCGGCAAATTCAACAATTTCATCAAATTTGTTCTTGATCTCTATTTTACTCATTCCCAGGATTGCACCATTGAGATAAATATTTTCTCGTCCGGTTAATTCGGGATGAAAACCTGTACCAACTTCCAATAAACTAGCCACTCGCCCATTGATGGTAATCTGTCCAGTTGTTGGTTCAGTAATTCGGCTTAAAATCTTCAGTAAAGTGGATTTGCCTGCCCCATTTCGACCAATAATTCCAATACAATCCCCCCTTTTAATCTCAAAGGATACGTCTTTTAGTGCCCAAAATTCTTCAGAAGTCGGTTCCGCGATTTTTTGACCGGAAATCGTTGACACTAATTGACGTTTCAGCCAATTTGCGCCATCACTAATCCGATCGCGCAGAGTGGGAAAACCGCCCACAATGGAGCCACCCTCAACTTTATGACCAATAATATATTTTTTACTGAGGTTTTCTACCTTAATAATTGGGTCTGACACGATGTTCTTTCCTATCTAAATCACATCAGCAAAGGTGCGTTCCATTTTGCGAAAATACCAAATTCCACTGGCTAAAAGCAGCGCTACTAGAATCATTGATAGCGTAAATCCTGGCCAATAAATTTGATAATTCCCCCCTAAAATTGCCCACCGAAAACCATCAATGACACCAACCATTGGGTTTAACGAATAAAGTAAACGCCATTTTTCCGGGATAAGATCACTACTAAAACCCACGGGCGAAACATACAAACCAAACTGCACAATAAAGGGAACTAAATAACGAAAATCCCGATATTCTACATTTAAGGCTGCTAACCAAAGTCCTCCTCCCATCGCGGCTAGAAAACCAATAAAAATAAAAATCGGTAAAGTCAGAATCCGCCAGTCGGGGACGAAATTGTACCAAGCCATGACTCCTAATAAAATCATGCCAGAAATCATAAAATCGACAAAACTGACAATGACTGAACTCCCCGGAACAATTAAGCGAGGAAAATAAACTTTGGAGATGAGATTAGAGTTAAAAATTAAACTGTTACTACACTCCGAGAGTGCATTAGAAAAGAATTGCCAGGGCAGAAGTCCTGCAAATACTAGAAGGGCATAAGGTGTATTGGGAGGATGGGGAACTTTAGCTAATTGACCAAAGATTACGGTAAAGACAATCATGGTGACGAAGGGGCGTAAAAGAGCCCAAGCAATCCCGATCGCGGTTTGTTTATAACGCACGAGAAGATCACGCCACGCGAGGAAGTAAAATAACTCCCGGTAACGCCACAAATCTTGCCAATATTGGCTCTCGAACCGACCGGCCTTAATTACTAATTTTTGATCAGTCATCTTTTTTCCCCCTTGGAGACTCCAAACCTATCTGTACTCAACGCACAGGGTGAGACGAAAAGGGGGCTTTGTCTAGGCAACATAGCTATGGCTTTGAGAAAATCAGACAACTGTTGCACCTCCCAAGTGGTGGCTCTCTCTGGCATACCTGTTGACCTGACAGGAATTAGCCTCACAATCTTGTTCTTGAAATATCCGCACCCCAGTTTTTGTGGTCAATCAAGAACTCTGTTACTATAGCACGTTCTTGTCGTTTTTTTCGTAAAGAAGTGTGAAGAAACATTAACATTTATCCGAATTATGAGGGGGTCAAAAATTCGGTTGATAATCCGCATTAACCCCCCTAAAAAAAGATGATAAATCATTTTTAAGCACCCCGATAATCTATAGAGATATGAAAACGATCGCGCCTTGTCTTGAGATCGCGATCGTCTTAAATAATCAAAACTGACGCACAGCCACCAAAGAAATCGGGTTTCTCCTGCTCTTCTGGATCTAATAACGATTTTTGGTTAAGAAACCCGGTTTCTCCTTATTTTCCAGAAGATCCAAATTCCTTTAAGTTTACTCAGGGATATTTTTCCCTGAAGTGGTAATGTTATTAAGGATGTCAATAAAATCCGCACAAAACGATACCACAAAACCCGCTTATGGCAATGTTTTTCTAAACTTAGTAAATAACTATAAATACTGTGTTGTATTTTCAAATCCTGGTTACGACTGGTAATTGAGGAGGGTTGATGTTGGACTCGGATTTGTTTTGTCAATGCGATAATATGACCCTGTTTTTGATAGCGTTGACAGAAATCAAAGTCTTCATAGTATAAAAAATAATCAGGATTAAATTGAGGAATTTCGGTGAAATTTTTCAAAGCAATTAACAAACTACATCCTGTTACCCAGGGTTGTTCAATATAAGGGAGATTTTCGGACTCTGATGATAAAAACTGATGGGCAGTAATTACACCTTTCTCTTTGATAAAGTTTCCTCCCCCAAACCAAACTTTGCCGGATTCTTCATAAACTGTTGTTCCCAGAATGGATACCTCTGGATAAGTTATAAAAAATTCCTGCGCGATGTTGAGAGCATTGGTTTCGCTCAAATAAGCATCAGGATTAATTAGCCAAACGAGGGCTTGAGAATTTTGCTGATAAATCCAATTTAAAGCTAAATTACAAGCTTTACCAAATCCTAAATTTTCCTGGGCATCTAGGATCACTATGGAATTATGATCCTCGCCCTGCTGGGGAAAGGGGGGGTTTAAGATTAATTCATCATCGGGAGAATTATTAACGATAATGACTTGATAAGAAACCTCCTGATTTTGAGGAAGAGAAGCTATTAACTTCTTGATCAGATGAGATGAATAATAATTAACAACTACAAAGTAAATCACGTTAATCAGGTATATTTCCCTAGAAAAGTAAAGTGAGAAACCCGGTTTATGGAACAATACCTTCGCCAATTTATCGGCTATTAATACTATAGATAAAAGGAAACGGCACTGCCGTTTCCCTACCCATTATACCTGTAGGGAAACGGCACTGCCGTTTCCCTAACCCCTGTGAAGGATAAAACTTTGTCGGGTTTTTTGGGAATTGATAAAAGGAAACGGCAGTGCCGTTTCCCTACCCATTATACCTGTAGGGAAACGGCACTGCCGTTTCCCTAACCCCTGTGAAGGATAAAATCCTGTCGGGATTTTTGGGAAGGGATTTTTAATGAGCTACCCCCAAGGTACTTTAGGAGAAATCCCACGCCACAAGGTATAATTGGGGCTCCGGTATTTTTCCATAATATCGGAGTACAAATTAAAAAAATCTTAATTCGTAGGTTGGGTTGAGGTAGGAAACCCAACATATAGTGTTTGCATTTCAGAAGTAAAACTTGTGGCACAGGCATCTTGCCTGTGACGAAGTTTAGCCCGTACCACATTTACATCTCATTTAAAAATGCTATATTCGTTGGGTTTCGCTACGCTCAACCCAACCTACAAAAAAATGGCGAAGGTATTGTGAATGTAACTAACAACTTAGGTTAACTCAATTAAACTATCATCTCCGATCATAAAACGTAATGCTTTCGGACGGGGTGGCGCGGGTATTAATTTGGCCCGTTGTCCGATGACACTATCAACTATTCTTTCTTTAATTCCCTCAATTTTTGCTCCTTCTAAAATTACACTATGTTCGATATCTGTATCAATTAAATGAACGCGATCGGAAATACTACTATAGGGACCAATAAAGCAGTTCTCAATGTGGCAATTTTCACCAATAACGACGGGGCCACGAATCGTGGAATTAATCACCTTTGTTCCTTGACCAATTTTGACTCTTCCAATAATTTTACTGTTTTCTTCTACTTCTATATTGAACTCGGATGATATGGTATCCAAAATGATTTGATTGGCACTGAGTAAATCATCTTTTTTCCCTGTATCTAACCACCATCCCTCTAAATTACAAGCTTGGACGGGGTTTTGATCGTTAATTAATTGTTGAATGGCATCGGTAATTTCTAATTCTCCCCGTGGGGATGGTTTTATTTTCGCGATCGCGTCATGGATCGTCTTAGAAAAGAAATAAATTCCGACTAAAGCTAAATTGGAAGGGGGATTTTTGGGTTTTTCGACTAACTCTAAAACTCGCCCATTTTCATCGACTTTCGCAACCCCAAAAGCACTGGGATTCGTGACAGGACGTAGTAAAATTAAAGCATCAAGATTTTCGGCTTTAAAGGTTGTCAAAAATTGGTCTAACTGAGTTTGAATGAGGTTATCTCCTAAATACATAATAAAAGGAGAATCTCCTAAAAAATCCTGGGCTACTTTCACCGCGTGGGCTAGTCCCGCGGGTTGCTCTTGCAAAATATAAGTAATTTTGGCTCCAAAGCGATCGCCATTCCCTGTTTTTGTCTTAACTTCTTCCCCTGTTTCTGGACTAATAATAATACCAATATCGGTAATTCCCGCGGCGACAATACCTTCGATCCCATACCAAAGAATGGGTTTATTAGCAACAGGAACTAATTGTTTTGCTCCTGTATAAGTAAGGGGACGTAAACGAGTACCTTTACCACCGGATAAGATTAATGCTTTCATATTTGAAAAAATAAGCTATAGGATGAATTACACAGAAACTAGGTTTCTTTGAGATGTTCAATTTGTGTTTTTGACGTAGATTTCAGAACTATGTTCCTATTTTACTTTTGCCAAAATTACAGTCCAAGGTAAAGGGGCCCTGACTTCGATTAGCTCAAATTGGGTTTTCACCAGTTTGATAAATCCACGTTTTGACCAATGTTGAATGTGCCCCGGACTATTGCCAAATTCGGCTAAATATGCTCCTCTGAGAAAATTTAAGGTTCTAAATATTGGCTCTCTTGGCACACTTAAAAGACAGTAAGGCGAGGCGAGACTCGCGAGTTTTTCTAGTCCGAGTGTGGGGTTTTCTAGGTGTTCTAGAACTTCACAACAAACGACTAATTCTGCCCGATCTATATCGGGATTAAATTGATAAATATTCTGATTGTGAAAGGAGACACGGGGGGATAAAACGGCCTCTCGTGCTTGGTTGAGGATGGTATTTGATATATCGGTTCCTCGGATTTTGGCGGCTGTACAATCCACTAAAATTTGAGTGACATGGCCTTCCCCACATCCTACTTCTAAAATGGTTTTGGGGTTGAGGGGTTTGATTAGATCAGAAAGGGCGCGATCGAAGTTTTTTAATAAAATTTGACCGATGGGGTTTCGCATCTGATATTTATTGGAACCCGTGCCGACGACAATACCATTTTCAATCAGAGGACTTTTCTGCGTTTGTTTAATCATTAAACTACTTCTCTTGTTTATGGGTAAGTTTATTGTATCACTTCAGCCAGAAACCGAGTTTCTTATTGATGGATAGAATCAGCCCCAGGGACTTCAATAATTTCACAAATTTGCTGATCAACATAATCAACATCAGAATGACGGGTGATTAATTCGGCTAAAATTCCCAGAGAGATAAACTGGACTGATAAAATTGTACAGAGAATCCCAAAAAATAACAGGGGACGATTACCGATCGCGCCGAATTTCATGCCAAATAAATTGAGAAACCAAAGGCAGATTAAATAAGTCAGGGATACTACCCCAAAACTGCCAAAAAATAATCCTAAACCGCCAAATAAATGACCCGGTTTATGTAAATAATGGGTGGTGGCGAGTACCGTCAAAAGATCGATTAATCCCCTGCCATATCTTTCCCAACCATATTTAGACTTTCCGTGTTTTCTGGGGTTGTGCTGCACCACAACTTCACCGATTCTAAAGCCTAAATTATTGGCAAAAACAGGAATATAGCGGTGCAGTTCACCGTATAATTTAATCGAGTCTAAAACTTCTTTACGATAGGCTTTAAATCCACAATTCATGTCATGGAGTTTAACTCCTGTCATTTTAGATGTAACTCGATTATAAAGTTGTGATGGTAGAGTTTTAGAAATAGGATCATTACGTCTTTTTCTCCACCCCGATACTAAATCAAATCCTGATTCTAAATGGCGTAAAAAATTAGGAATTTCGCAGGGATCGTCCTGAAGATCCGCATCCAGGGTAAAAATAATTTTCCCTTGAGAATGGCGAAACCCTGCCGCAAGAGCGGCGGATTTTCCAAAGTTATGACGCAATTTAATCCCCTTGGTTAAAGTTGGATATTGCTGCACTAAATCTTGGATGTTACTCCAAGAGGCATCTCGACTGCCATCATTGACAAAAATGACTTCATAATTGTCAATTTTTTCTCGGCTCATTACCTCTTTAATTTGTTCAAAGAGGGGCTTGAGGGTAGCTTCTTCATTGTACACAGGAATGACGAAACTGAGGTTTTTAGGGATGTTATTATTATTCAAGGGTTCATTCGTCTCAAAGGTTTAGGATGTCCAGTTTAACAATACCTTCGCGATTTTTTGTAGGTTGGGTTGAGCGTAGCGAAACCCAACGAATATGTTGGGTTTCCTGACATAAGGAATATGTTGGGTTTCCTGACATAAGGAATATGTTGGGTTTCCGCGTCAACCCAACCTACGAATCATGTTGGGTTTCCTGCGTCAACCCAACCTACGAATTAAGGTATTTTTCCTCAAAGGCGAAGGTATTGGTTTGAGAAACCAGGTTTCTTAATTTTTACCAATAATTGGGGCACTGTGCAACGCGATCCAACCTTCACGATTTTTCAAGGAGGTATACGCGGTAAATTTCTGATCGGTGGGTGCGATCTCAATATATCCTTTCCAACCCGAAAGTTGATAGGAAGGGCCAAATAATTTCGCGATGTCGCCGCGATAAAACCCTGACATGGCAAAACCCCTGACTATATTATCTTGATTGAGAATCGCGATACATTTTACCTTATTTTCGGGATCGCCTACCCACCCCATGACTCTTGCGGCTGTCGGTGTAAATTGGGTAATGTTATCAAAATATCCGGGTATTCCTTCTTGGGGGGGCGATAAAAGATAGGGTTCAATTTTTTGATCTAAGGATGCACAGAAGTTATGACTTTTTATATCTCTATTAAAGGGGACTAAACCATTCTTTTTTAAGGCTTCTATTAAACCGATAAAAGCCGCGGGTTTATTACCGACTCTTTCTTTAATTAATGTTTCGTCTGAGATGCCTAATTGCACGGATAATGATACTAAGGGTTGATAAGATGCTCGATGCGCGATCGCGGCGGCTTCAACTTTTCCGATTTGATACATGGAGATAATCGCGAGGGTAATAACTGCGAAAAACCCGGTGAGCCAACGGGATTGCTTTCGAGGAATTGGTTGCCATTCTTTTACGAATAATACTATTAGTATAATCTGACTCATCCAGAATAGTGCGGGTAAAGAAGCATAGCGCGATGAGGTGGCTTGCTCGACACCAAATCCTGAGCGACTAACAGCAGCCATGAGCGCGGTTCCCAAGGCGTAAACTTGGATAGATAACCAAGGTAGCCAGTCGATGCGACGGTTTTTTTTGTTTGATTTGAGCCAATAAATTCCTAGAGCAATTGTTGTTATTAAGCCTATAATCGCGATGATTGAGCCTAGGGTAATATTATTGGTAAATATGCCTCCGAGATAAGTGGGAATATAGGTAATGACATCTCCTATTTTCAGTTTGGATAATGAGGGGCTAGTGGAGGGAGTTTTGTAAGTAAGAAAATAAGTGGCAATTACAAAAAACGCAACACTAATATAGGAAATAATGATTTTTCGAGGCCACCGAAACAGCACTGGCACGATACAGAGAATCGGCCATAACGCGAGGGATGTACTATAAGTAATTGTTGCGAAAAGGGCAAAAATAATGCTCCCAATTACCCAGGAAAATCGGGAAGTTTCTGCCATTTTTTTCAGGCAAAATATTGAGCTAATGACAAAGAGATTAGCTCCAATCCAGGCAACGCCACTGAATCCCCTCATCCAGTTATGAGCCGCCGCGGGGGTAAAGGTGAAGATAGAAATACACAGGATTATTAAGAAGAAAAGCAGCCGCGATCGTCTGAGTTTATTTAAAGGAAGTAACGCGATTAAAATATCGCTTTGAATCACGGCAAATACCCAGGTAATCAGGCATAAACCGATATTTGAACCTTTGGTAATGATAATATTGACAGCATAAAGAAGGGAGGGGATTAATAGAAAATGTTCATTAGCGCGAAAAATCCAGTGGGAAGGATTGGTAGAGAAGCCATCGACGGAATAAAAATTCCTAGTAATCCACCAATAGTCAAAATTAGGTAATTCTCCCGCCTGTAAAATCAGGGATAAAATATAGACACTGGGTATAATGATCGCGATTATAGATAATGCGATTAAATAGGATGGTAATTTTAATTTCATTGTGTTTTATTTTATCGTTTTCATTGTTAAGCAGAAACCGGGTTAGGGAGCAAATAGTTGGTAGGGGCGGGTTCACCTGTATTCCGGTTATGTTTTGAAGATACTGGTTAACCCGCCCCTAGAGAGAAACCCGATTTCAGGTGTTTATCTGTGAGCCAAAATCATAATTTTTGGTGAAGAAACCCGGTTTCGGGTAATTGATAAGACGATTTTCTTATCTGACTTCTTGAGCCAGCATTTGTCTTAAACCTTCACGCCAATGGGGGGGATAATTTCCTAAGACACTCGATATTTTTACCGAAGAAAGTACGGAAAACGAGGGACGTTTGGCAGGGGTAGGATATTCGGGTGTAGTAATAGGAATTACCCGTTTAATTTTCAGGGGAAATCCTAATGCTTTGGCTTCTTCAAAGATCGCGATCGCGAAGTCATACCAACTGGCGACACCACTATTGGTATAGTGATAAGTGCCAAAAGTTTCCGGTGTCAAATGAGGAATCAGTTGGGTAATTGCTTGGGCTAAATCACCGGTCCAAGTAGGGCTTCCAATTTGATCGGAAACCACACGAATTTCCTCTCTATCTTTGCCTAAACGTAGCATTGTTTTGACAAAATTGCCTTTTCCACCCACACCATAAACCCACGCGGTTCTAATAATTATATGCCGATGAGTGTGGCTTTCTCGAATTGCTAACTCACCCGCGAGTTTAGAGCTTCCATAGACACCTAAAGGGTTAGTTTGATCGGTTTCTACATAAGGATAACCTTGAGTGCCATTAAAGACATAATCTGTAGAAATATGAATCAAAGTCGCCCCTAATTTGTCGGCTTCTTGGGCTAAAATTCCGGGTGAAACACCATTGACTAAATGGGCTATTTCCGGTTCACTTTCGGCTTTATCTACCGCGGTATAAGCAGCAGCATTAACAATTATATCCGGTTTTATTTCTTGAATAATTGGTGGAAGAGTATCGGGTTTTGCTAAGTCAAACGTGGTGCGATCCACCGCGATTAATTCTCCCATAGAGGTTAATAGGGGAGATAATTCTTCCGCTAATTGTCCCGTACTACCTGTCAGTAAAATTCGCATAGGAATGGAAATTAAATAACTTGAGCATTTGGTTTGTCGTTTCGCCCTTGAGATCGAAAGCAGGCTGGAAGCCTGCACTACTTTATTAAATTATTTCATAGTCAATTATTGGTAAATATCGGCAGTTTTCAAGGTTTTTCCGGCTTCATCCTTGGCGGATAAAATAGGATTATTCTCAGGAAGAGGCCACGCGATCGCCAAATCTGGATCATTCCAGAGGATAGCACGTTCATGTTGTGGTGCATAATATTCGGTTGTTTTATATAATACCTCCGCGATATCAGAAATCACCAAAAAACCATGAGCAAAACCGGGGGGAACCCAAAATTGTCGCTTATTTTCAGCACTAAGAATACAACTTACTGATTGTCCAAAAGTAGGAGAACTTTTGCGGATATCCACCGCGACATCAAAAATTTCTCCCATAATAACTCTTAATAATTTTCCTTGAGGATTTTCCATTTGATAATGTAAACCCCGCAAAACATTTTTTACTGATCGAGAGTGATTATCTTGAACAAATTCCGAATTGACTCCGGTTTTTTCCGCAAAAACTCGATGATTAAAGCTTTCAAAAAAGAAACCTCTTTCATCCCCAAAAACTTTGGGTTCAATAATCAAAACATCAGGAATTTCAGTGGGTATAACATTCATAGGATATCGGGGCGAAAATCAACTTTTTGGTAATGACTAAGTGATTATACAATAAAATGAACAAAAATCGGCATTTTAATTTTAATTAATTTTGATTCTCACTTCTCCTTTCAACCGGGCTAACTGCTTCTGTTGAGGAGCATACACCCACGCGGTAATAACAGATTCACCCACGGGAAGAGACTTTCCTGAAATTGTCACTTCCCATCGCGATCGTTGATATTGAGGTGAATTTAAGACTTTGACAAGATCAGGACTTTCTAAATTACAATAGGTACGGGCAAAAAATCGGGGTTGATTTCCATAGGAAAGTAAGACTAGATCCGCGGGTTGTTTTTCTTCGGGTAAAATACCCCATCCCCTGATTTTGAGTGTGTCATTTTTTTGAATAATTAAGTTTTTATCGCCTGTCTGGGGACTGTCAAGATAACCATAAATGTTTGAGGGATTTTTAATGATAGATAGATTCTGGGGTAAGTTTTTTTCTGTGATTTTGGTGAGTACAGTTATGTGGTTGTCCAGAAAATCTATATCCTGGGGATACAGCCAAAAGGGATAACGGGGCGAGGCGCGATCGAAGCTAATTTTATAAGGATATTTTTCTTGGAGTAATTTCTCAAAGAAAATCTTTAAGCCCGGATATAATTGAGAAACTTTACCCTCTTTTAAAAAACGTTGATAATAGAGAGAATTAATGGCAATATAATCCGGTTTGCGAGATAATAACTCTTCTCTTGAATACCAATTTTCTTTATCTTCCTCTCTATTATTGAGTTTTTCCATTACCCATTGATTATTGCTAAATAAGTCCTTAAACAGCTTGCGTCGTCCCGTGATAGACGGCATTTTGACTTCGGTTAAATTTACACCCGGTATTTTATTCCATGTGGGGTTGTGATTTGTGGTTTCGATATGACTTCCGGGGGGAATATTGGTTTTTACCCAATTTTGCGCGATCGTTCTGGGATCTTCTGTAAATCTTTTTCCTACGGAAATACTACATATTATATTGTAACTTATTAAGATAATTATTAAGCTAGTCGTCAGAGCGCGATCGCGCTGTTTTTTCTCTTCGATTTGCTGCCATAAATAACCAGATAAAATGATTAGATAGGGAACAATGGGTAAAACAAAGCGAGTTTCTAAACGAGGAAATTGACCAAATTTATAATAATAAATTCCTAAGACACTTAACAAAATTACAATGCCGGACTGTTTTAAATCTTGTTTATTTTGAGGAGTAAAAAATGATAACAGAGAAGTCGATAATGCCACGAGACAAAAAACTAAATAAGGCCAGCCAATAATTTCGCTCAGACAAGCCCAAAATTTCCCATAACTATTACCCGTTTGTCCCTCATAAACGGGAGTGACAATATAGTTATACATGAAATCGTGAATAAAAGTGCGAGAATCTAATATGGCAAAGGGATTTCCGATGATAAATCCCGCGATAATTGTCACCAGTCCTAAATATACTTTTTTATCTAATAAAATTTGTTTCCAAAGGGGAGAAGGGTAACGCAAAACATGAGCTAATACTAAAGTAATACCTATAGCTAATCCATTATATTTAGTAGCCGTCGCAATGCCCGTGAAAAAACCGGATAATAAATAATCGACTAATTTTCCACGAATTAAGATATTTTGACTATAATAAA
>JBEDKD010000380.1:0-11081 GCA_041172365.1 Cyanobacteriota bacterium
GCCCATTACTCCTGTAAAGTAGTGAAAATATCCTCACCAAGGTCTGTAAAATGAACGGCTTTGATTTGCCAGGGGGCATAATTGGTTAATGTTTGACGTAATCCCCCAAAAAGGGCCAACATTTCACAACTTGACAGGGCTTTGAGATGGCGTGACGAATTGGGCGCGACTCGCAGATCCACCGTTGCCATCCCCTTTTCGGGGTCAATGTTTACTCGATAACCCCCCAAACCTAAATTACTGAGAACCTTCTGATCTAATACTTGCGCGATCGCGGCATCGACGGATTGACTCACGGGAACCATCGCGGGTTCTGGAGTCAAACTTTTACAAATATTATCAGTCTTATAAATCCTTAAATTGACAGTCTCTTCCCCAGGAATCGAACGTGCTAAAACAGGGGCGACTGGATTGAAACGTTGCACCGCGTTATGGGCTTGATCCTGTATAGTCCTTGGTTTTTGCCCGACTTGTTGGGAATCAATATTAGTGGCCCCCTGGTTTTGAGGGTTGACAGAGTAGGTGCTTGAATCACAAGAAGTGCTGATACGACTCAGAAGAAACCCTATTGCCAAAAATAGTAGGGGTTGATAGTGACCTTTCATAAAAAAAAATACTCGAATTATGGATCAGATTGAGAGAAAAATTTGTTTGGTAGAAACCCCATGTAATCTGCTGCCACGCCTGATTTTATAGGACTGATACATTCCCTATAGATAAGGACACAGTTAGCCTGCCCATACAGATGCTGGTAATTCAGACAATCTGCCTAAGTCCCATTGAAAGAACTTTTCATTTTTGTACTCTACCGTGAGAAACGCGATAAACCATTGGGTCGATCTTTAATCTTTAGATTTTATGATACCATCAATTTTGAGGGGTGTTACCCCTCACCCTGAATATTTTTTTTGTCAAGGCTTCCCTAGATCAGAGGGTGAGTCGGCTCATGAGGGGAAATACTCAGGAAAACAACTTCCCTTTTATTTTTTCTTCCAATTTCCCTTTGGGAGGGGAGTGACCCCTCATTCAATAAGGGGTAAAACCCCTCGGCATATTTTTTTCCTCAAGGCTTCCCTCAATTAGAGGGAGAGTCTGTTCATGAGGGGAAACACTTAGGAAAGTAACATCCTTTTTATTTTTTTTTTGACGACTCCGTGAGGGGTATGATACCTCATTTGACGATGGGTGAAACCCCTTAAATGCCCTGTATTTCGTCAAGGCTTCCCTCCATCAGAGAGTAAGTCGGTTCAGAAGGGGAAGTACAGAGGAAGGCAACATCCTTTTTATTTTTTTTGTAACTTCTGCATCGGCGCAGTGTATCATACCTCACGAGGGGTTTTACCCCTCATTAGGGGGATTTTTCGTCAAGGCTTCCCTCCATCAGAGGGTGAGTCAGTTCAGAAGAGGAAATACTCAGGAAAGCAACTTTCTTTACCTTTTTATTTTTTCTTGTAACTCCTGATTAAGGGGAGTGAGATGGTTATGAAACAACAATTATTGGCAAAAGTTTGTACGGCAATCACGATCGCGTTAAGCTTTCAGGCTATAGCCCCAAAACCGAGTTATAGTCAACTAGCACCAGGACAAAAAGGATTTTGGTGTAATACATCAATGGGTATTCCCATCACGGTTTATCAAAATAGCCGGGGGGGAATTGAACCTTGGATCGAATGGGCTTCCGATCACTTTTCCTCGTCAGGTTACGACGCGGTGACTCGCTGCCAAGTTGTGAGTCAACGTTTAGAAACCTATCGACGCAATGGGCAGTTAAAATATATAACCGCGGGTCGAATGAATGGCCAAAATGTCATCTGTGTCGCGAATCAAGTTCACGGCGCCTGCGAGGGGTTAGTTTATACGCTCAGACCCGATCAAGACCCCATTAAAGCTCTCTATAATTTGTTAGCTTGGCGTGCTGGACAAGTGGGAATGCCTTCCACTAATGAAAGTGGTGAAATTCCTTATATTGATGTCAGGGGAAAACTGGAAACTGAGCCGGCAAATGGGGGAAACGGTTCCCCTTTTTCCCCAAAGTCTCCGGGTTTGTAGAGCCGAAAAACCTCACCGCCAATGCTTCTGGAACCTCACCCAACCCTCTCCTTCAAGGAGAGGGAAAGTGTCAGAAATTTTCTTGTGTAAAACTCGATGGGGAAATAGAAGCTTTGGCGCGTCAAACTACGGTGCGGATCTTTACTCCCAAATCATCAGGATCGGGGGTTATCGTCCAAAAACAAGGAGACATTTATACCATTCTTACCAGTTGGCACGTGATCGCGTTTAGCAATGAATATCAGATTATGACTCCTGATGGTCATATTTATCAGCCATCTGCACCGCGACGACGTTTAGGGAATACGGATATGGGGGTTTTGCAATTTCGCAGTCATCAAACCATTGCAGTTGCATCCCTGAGTCAGGTTTCTCCTACTGTCGGGGAAACGGTATGGAGTGTGGGCTTTCCAGTCTATCGCGATCGTACTCTTTCCACAACTTTTGAGGAAGGGGTGAAGACACTGAAGATAACACAGGGTGTCGTTTCTCTACTATTGCCGAAATCAATGCCAGAAGGTTATAATTTAGGTTATACTAATGATGTCGAAATTGGTATGAGTGGCGGCCCCATTTTCAATTGTCATCGTGAGATAGTTGGCATTAATGGCAGAAGCAAGGAGCGAGATGCTGATTTTGGGGTTTACACTTTCGAGGATGGGAGTGAACCCTCACCAGCATTATTAGCACGCATGGTTAAATCTAGTTGGGGCATTCCCATTGGTAAATACTTGCAGTTTGCTTCGTCTCAATTAGGTAAGTTATGAGTTTATCGGGTTCACGGTTTGACTCGTTCACTGGTATTTTGATGGGGACAGCAGTTGTCGCGACGATCGCGCAACAGGCAGTCCCCGTTTTTGCTAAATCGGCCCAAGAAATTGCCCAGTTAGCCGTACAAACAACGGTGGAGATTAATAATAATTTCGGTATATCTGCCGTCAGTGGATCGGGGGTAATTATTGCCAAAAGGGGTAATCGTTACACCGTGCTCACGGCTAATCATGTGGTTATCAGTGAAGCCATAGAATACTCGATCCGCACCTATTTGGGTAAAAGTTATCCCATTATCAAAATTCAGCGATTAACTAAACAATATCCAGATATTGACCTGGCTTTAGTAGAATTTATGAGTACGGAGAGCTATGCAGTTGCGCCTCTTGGTGATTCTAATGGCGCGATGATAGGCTCCAGTATTTTTGTATCCGGTTATCCTGTTCCTATTGCGATGGGTATTGATCGTAAATTAGAATTTACCAGCGGAATTATTTCCTCTCGTCTGCAATACGCGCCCTTGGGATATACCCTTCGTTATCAAGCGGTAACGCGACGGGGCATGAGTGGAGGTCCGGTTTTTGATGGGGAGGGAATGTTAGTCGGAATTCATGGCCAAGGGGATACCGTTGGAACTATTACCAGTCCGGTAACGGGACAAATTGAGGAGTTAAAAACGGGGTTAAATTCCGCCATTCCCATTAATACTTTCAATCTTTTATTATCTAAGCGAAGGGCGGGTAATTCTGATATTCTCAGTAATCTTTCTGTGAATCGTACTGTCAGTTCAAATCAACCTTTTTTGACTCAGGAAGGCTTTTTTTGTGATACTTCCAGGGGGATGCCGATAACGGTGTTTCAAAATTCCCAGGGGATACGGGAGCCTTGGATTCGTTGGACTTCTGATTTTTTTGCCATTTCTGGTTATGATCCTCTTACTCGTTGTCAACAGGTAACGCAGCGTTTAGAGCGTTATCGACGCAATAGACAGCTTAATTATGTGACGGTGGGTTTAGTGAATCATGAAAAGGCTATTTGTACTACCAGTCGCGTAAATGGCCCCTGTGAGGGGTTGATTTATACTTTAAGAAGAGATCAAGATCCTATTCCTACTTTATATCGTTTTTTTGCTTGGTTAAATGCCAGAAGTGATCTTCCTTCTCTTAATGAAAGTGGTACTCTTCCTTATATTGATGTTCGCGATCGTTTGGGTATTATAGACAAATAGCGCGATCGTTTGGTCCTAACCAACTGTTGACTTTTTCTTGGGCTACTATGGAGATAGTGAGAAACTCATTTATTCCCCCATCGAAACTATCTTAATCACCTCTATAGTGTTTCCATTTCAGAAGTAAAACTTGTGGCACAGGCATCTTGCCTGTGACGGGATCTCTGCCCGTACCACATTTATAGTCATTTCAACGTATATTGAGAAATTCAAAAAACACTCACAGTAAGAATTGGCTAGATTTAACTCATCTCATTTTTATTGGGAATGACTATACACCACTAAGCCACTAAGACACTAAGAAAGAAGGGAGAAGAAATTCTTCAGAAGTAATACACCACTAAGCCACTAAGGAATTCAGAGGAAGTAATACACCACAAAGACACTAAGACACTAAGGAAGAGGAATGCCTCCGAAGGAATTCCTCTGAAGTAATATAATCATTTCAAGGTATATTGAGAAATTCCCAAAATAGTCACAACAATAAGTTTGAAGGAAATTGTTTTTTTCTCACAATTCATCAAGATTTTTCAGGGCTGTTAATGATGTAATGTTCTAGTTAAAAAAAGAATATAATCACAATAATTGTCATTTCTAAATATCAAGATTGATTTGTTTGTCAAAACTGCTATTTCCTCTCATCAACCTTTTCTTTTTGCTCTAATTCTCCATACTTTTGACAAAGGATATTCAGTCTTTTAATTTGCTCGTTACTTTCCATACTATTAGACACTTGCCAAGCTTCTTCTAGTTGTCCTAATTTCAGATAATTATCAGCAATTTCCCACAAAAATTTAGATTTGGAGTAAACGACATTAATATTTTTAGCCGCGTGATGCCGCCAAGGTGCTCGCCGAAGGCGCAAGCTGCGCTAACGCGGAGCGTGTGCGTAGCACGATGCTCACGACTATCAAGATACCAAGGAGCCCAAAGGAGCCCATATCTATCAGTACCAGTTTGCTTTATCAAAAAGGAATGTAATTAATGATACAATAGTCAATAGTTTTCTACAGGATTCAGTAAAACTCTCCATGTACCCTCTCCAGAAAATAGGCGATATTAAACCCTATATCGGAGCTCTTTTGACTGCGATCGCCGTCTTAATAACAGGGATGTTTTTAGAGGGTACAGAAACACGGCGTTTTCAAGAAAAAAATCGTGCTGATGTACTCAATGAAGCGAGTACCATTAGAGCCAGATTAGAAGGGGCTATTAATTCACGATTATTATTAGTCGACAGTCTGATGTTAGAGACTACCATACATCCCGATATTAGTCAAGATGAATTTGCACTGATGGCTCGTCTTCTTTTAGCTAAATATCCCGAAATTCGTAGTACAAATCTGGCGAAAAATTCTATTATTACTCATATCTATCCCCTCAAAGGTAATGAAAACGCGATCGGATTAAATCTGATCGCGAAACCGGAACAAAAAGAAGCCGTTGAAAGGGCAATTAAACAGAATAAATCTATCGTCGCGGGTCCCGTTAAATTAGTGCAAGGTGGTATTGCTTTTATTAACCGTACTCCTATTTTTATTCTCCCATCTACTGCCACAATTGAAAAGAAAATTTACTGGGGATTTGCGAGTATTGTTGTTGATGTCGATACGATTTATAAAGAATCAGGACTTTTCGATAAAAATACTTCTTTAAGATATGCCCTCAGAGGTAAAGATGGATTGGGAGAAAAGGGAGACGTTTTCTTTGGTGACGCGAAACTTTTTCAGGAAAATCCGATTTTGTTATCTGTTACTTTACCTAATGGCTCTTGGCAATTGGCGGCTCTTCCTGAAAAGGGATGGTTAACTTATTCCCCTCTGAAAATTTGGATAGAAATAGGAAGTCTAGTGATGGCACTTGGGGGGGGAAGTTTAGTATTTATTCTGATCAGTGCGCCCCTTCGATTGCAAATTGCTGTCGATAACGCGACTCTCGCGTTACGTCAAAGTCAAGAGGAACTTAAACAAAATAATTTAGCTTTATTACAAGCACAAGAAATGTTAGAAAATACTAATGAAAAACTTGAGGAAACTGTTAATAAAAGAACTAGGCAACTGGCTCTAGCTAATCGAGAAATTATGGCACTGAATGAACGTCTCCAAACTGAAAATATGCGTTTAGGAGCGGAATTAGAAGTTGTGCGTAAAATTCAGCAAATGATTTTACCTAAACCTGAAGAAATTGAATTAATTAAAGATTTAGATATTGCTACTTATATGGAACCTGCGACGGAAGTGGGGGGGGATTATTATGATATTTTACAGATTAATGGGGTGATTACTATTGGTATTGGTGATGTGACGGGACATGGTTTGGAAAGTGGTATTTTGATGGTGATGACGCAAACCGCGATCTGTACTCTTCAACATATATATGAAAGGGATAATATTAATTTTTTAGTAACTCTTAATAGCACGATTTATCATAATTTACAGCGCATGAAATCTGATAAATTTTTAACTTTGTCTATCCTCAATTATTGTCAAGGTAAAATGACTATTACTGGCCAACATGAAGAAATTATTGTGGTGCGCGATCGCGGTTCGGTTGAAATTATCAATACGGGTGATTTAGGGTTTCCTATTGGCTTATGTCCTGATATTTCTGACTGGATCGATTCTATGATAATTGAATTATATTCTGGTGATGGTATTGTTCTCTATACCGATGGTATTACCGAAGCGGAAAATATTCAGAAACAACATTATGGTTTAGAACGTCTTTGTGATATAATTGCCCATAACTGGCACTTGTCTGCCCAGGAGATTATCAATATAGTAATTAATGACGTTCATCAATATATCGGTGAACAAAAAATATTTGATGACTTGACGTTATTAGCGATCAAAAAAAAATAAGGACACGGCAGTAAAACCTTTAGTCCGTCAGGGGTTAAAACCCCTGCCTAAAAGCTAAAGTCCTCTGAAGAGGACTAATAGGGAAAGTCCTTCAAACCCTGATTCATAAAAACTCAATTCTGAGCGTTTCTATTAGTTTCGTGGCGAGATGTTATAAGAAACATCTTGCTAAACTCAAAAACAAATCAATTCTGGTTAATAAATTATCCAAAATTCCTACTTTTCCCTGTTAATAATTCCCTGTTCCCTCACTTTCGCTCTAGGTTTAATAGATATCTCCCCAAAACCAGATCAAAGGCAGGCAAGATGCCTACCCTACAGTAGTTTTTGGAGATGTCGAATGAGTTCTTCAGTCCTCTTCAGAGGACTTTAGCTATTAGACAGGGACTTAAGTCCCTGGCTGGCTGCTTTCGGCTTAAGTTGACAACAATGGGCAGTGCCGTGTCCCTAGGAAATGGTATAAAATGATGTTTGAGAAAATCAGTAAAATCAATTGACTATTAATTAAGAGGTGAAACAATGGAACTTAAAACAGTAGCTCTGGAAACTCCCGAAGGATGTAATCTGATCTTAGGTCATTCCCATTTTATCAAAACTGTGGAAGATTTACACGAAATTATGGTGGGAATTTCCTCTCAAGTTAAATTTGGTATTGCTTTCTGTGAAGCCTCTGGCCCTTGTTTGATTCGGGTGACGGGAAATGATGTCTATCTTCAGGAAGTCGCGACGAAAAATGCTAACGCGATCGCGTCGGGCCATAGTTTTATTATTCTCTTAAAAGATGCCTTTCCGATTAACTTTTTGAATGGGATTAAGCAATGTCCAGAAGTTTGTACCATTTACTGTGCTACCGCGAATCCGGTGGAAGTGATTATCGCACAAACTTCACAAGGTTGCGGTATTTTAGGAGTGATAGACGGCTTTTCTCCCAAAGGAGTAGAAACTTCATCGGATGCCGAAGCTCGTCATCAATTTTTAAGGATGATCGGTTATAAACTTTAATCATTAATTCCCCCTTCTTCAGAAAAAATTTTGTAGGGAAACGGCATTGCCGTGTCTCTACTGAATCATTAATTTCTCGATGGGGATGGGGCGGGTTTTTATCATTTTTCTGTGGGTATCAAAGATATCGGTGAACCCGCCCCTACAAAATTTAACGCGATCGCGCTTCTTTAATCACCAACATATCTGCGTTTATCCCCATCTGCGTACCCTACGGGAAGGCTTCGCCTATATCTGCGTACCCTACGGGAAGGCTTCGCCTATATCTGCGGTTGCAAAAAAAACATATTACAATCAGAAAAACTCGCCTCAAAGTGGGCTGGGGGCGGGTTTATAAAGGTTATCTGTGGGTGGAATAAATTCGGGCTCCCCCGCCCCTACAGCGATTTTTTGTAGAAACCGGGTTTCTCATCACTTCTCTTTATCACTATATGAAAAAAAAGTAATTGACTTTAACAACAAAAATGTTGTCAAAATAGTGTAAAATCACCCTTAATCGTAAAAATAACATCCCTTAAGGTATCAAGCATGACCGCGACAAGTGTGAAACCATCCTCAGCCACCCCTGCCTTTTGCGAGGGGATACAATATTTGGGAAAAGAGATCCCCGGTTTTGAGACTTACGGCAAAACTTCCGCGATCGCGCCAGGAAACAGCAGTATTTCCGATCCCAGTGATCCCAATGCCGTCTATCAAACAATATTATTCGCGGATGCCTTACGCTATCTAACGATCCAAGTTACCGGAAGCAAAGCATCGGGACACCCAGGCGGTTTTGCCAGTCAAGCCGAAGCCTATGCAGCACTGGTTATGCTTGGTTATAAAAATATTATGACAGAAGTCGGACACCATGCCCCCGGCTTTTATTGTGCCATGTTTCTCGATCGCTCCTTAGAGGATATGGGCATTAATAATGTGCAACAATTACGCGATCGCTTTCGCGAAAAACATGGTCTTTTAGGCCACCTTTCCGGTTATATTCCTGGGATTTTAGCACCTGCGGGTCCCCTTGGCCAAGGTCAACATTTTGCGATGGCAGCCGCGTTATTACACCGTGATAAATTATTCCCCTTTACGATGGGAGATGGGGGAATGGGTGAACCTTATCCCATGAGCAGTATGGCACATTTTAACACAGCTTATCCTGCCGTCACGAATTTTTTACCCATCTTAGTTTGGAATGGTTTCAGTCAAGAACATCATAGCATGGTTTCGACTAAATCCAACGCGGAAATGATTAATTATTGGCGTGGAAATGGTTTTTCTGAAGTCATATTAATTGATGCTAAGGAATTTGACGATCAAAATCAACCGGGTGATTATGTTGATAGTACCGCGTTTTCCTTTGAACAACGGATGGCCTTTACTAAAGCTGTTTTAGTAGCAATGGATAAAGCCGCAAAGTCGGCATTAGGGGGTAAATTAACCGTCTTTATCATCAAACAATTAAAAGGTGCAGGGGTTCACGCACGGGGCGCGAAATCCCATAATCTTTATCCGAAAGATACCCTTGATAGTCCTCATATTGTCAAGACATTAGAAACGCGTGCTTTACCCGTTGAAGCATGGCAATTAGTCCGTGATAATTGTGAACGGGCTGGGGGGGGTCCCGCGGCGAAAACGGTTGTGACAGAGTTTCAATTACCCTTAGCAGATTTAGGTGAATTGCCCTTAGAAGAATACACGGTTGGTGGCGATCCGAAGGTTTCTACGACGGCAATGGGGCGGTTAGTGGGGGTTGTCGGAGAGCGCGATCGCGCCTTTTTAGTCACCAATGCCGATGGGAATGAAGCATCAGGAATAGCCAACATTAACCAAGCCTTAAAAATCATTCACCCCACACAGGATGATTTATATAATCAAGGTCCAACGGGACAAGTTTATGAGCCTTTAAATGAGGATGCTTGTGCGGGTTTAGCGGTAGGTTTATCATTAATGGGAGCACGGACTTTATGGTGTTCCTATGAATCCTTTGCCATTAACGGTTTACCAATATGGCAAACTGTTACTCAAGCGATGGCAGAATTACGTCGTCCTACCCCTTCAACGATTACATTATATACCGCGGGAGCCCTGGAACAAGGCCGTAATGGATGGACACATCAACGGCCAGAAATTGAGGCTTATTTTGCCGCGATGATGCGGAATGGTAATGTGTTTCCCGTATTTCCACCGGATGCGAATAGTATTCAAGTTTGTTATGATTGGGCATTAACAACTAAGAATAAGGGAGTGGTAATTACCGCGAGTAAATCACCTTTACCAATTCGTACTACTTTTGCCCAAACTCGTCAAGGTTTAGAGGAAGGTGCGGTAATTTTACAAGAGGTTTCTGGGGATAAGAAAGTGGTGTTTGCTGTCATTGGTGATATGACATTAATGCCTGTGTTTGAAGCCGCGGCATTTTTGGAAACTGAGGGGATTGGGGTGCGGATTATTTCTGTTATTAATCCTCGTCGTTTATATCGTCCTTCTGATGTGGCATGGGAAACTTGTTCGCAACCCGATGGCGACTTTTTGAGTGATGCTAAATTTGCCGAATTGTTTGATGGTGACGCGTTAATTGGGGTGACGGGTGGTCCTTCTGCGATGTTAGAACCGATTATGTTACGCAGTAATTCTAAGCGTGATACTTTCGCGTGGAAACGTGGTGAAACGACGGCTTCTGCGGGTGAGTTAATGGCGTTTAATGGCCTCACTGCTGAAACTTTGACGAAGCGCGCGATCGAGTTAATTCATTAAGGACAAAGACTGGATTTGATGGTATAAATGTAGGGGCGGGTTCACCGGAATTTATCCTACTAACAAATAACCTCAATAAACCCGCCCAATTCCACCCATGTAGGGGCGGGTTAACCCGAATTTATCCTACTAACAAATAACCTCAATAAACCCGCCAGATTCCACCCATATATGGGCGGGTTAACCCGAATTTATCCTACTAACAAATAACCTCAATAAACCCGCCAGATTCCACCCATGTAGGGGCGGGTTCACCCGAATTTATCTTACTAACAAATAACCTCAATAAACCCGCCCTATAAAGGCAATGTAGGGGCGGGTTCACCCGAATTTATCCTACCAACAAATAACCTCAATAAACCCGCCAGATTCCACCCATGTAGGGGCGGGTTAACCCGAATTTATCTTACTAACAAATAACCTCAATA
>JBEDKD010000381.1:0-12806 GCA_041172365.1 Cyanobacteriota bacterium
CATTAGCTATTATTACTATCACTAGCTACCGACTCATCAGAAATTCCTTGTAACCAAGTCACTAAATCAACTTGACTAGAAAAATCAAGTAAAGCTTCCCCTAAATCTTCTAACTGAGTCAAAGATAACTGGCCAATTCGCGATCGCAATTCAGGAGTTATCTCACCAATACGCCGTTGAAGTTGTCGCCAAATTAACGCGATCGCTTCTTCGAGCTTTCCTCTTTGTAACCCTTGGTTTAACCCTTGTTGTAACCCTTCCTCCATCCAACTGGTGACAATTTGCATAACTACCTCCTGTTGATTCGGTTCTATTCTAGCAATCTCGGCTTGAAACAACTTTTCTTCTGCCGTACTTAGGCGAAGATAAGTATCAACAAAGCCAGAAATTAACTTCATTCTCGCCGGATCGAGCCGCAGAGTCGCCAGCAAACGCAGACATTCTAATTTGACTTGTCTGCGCTCATCTTTGGCAATATTCATCTTTGCCATCAGAGCCGCGGCTACCGGATTCTCTTGTTTCAAAAAGTCTCGCCAATTCAGACGATTCAATTGAATGATATCATAGTTAAAATCTAAGACGACTTTGTTGGGAAAGACGACTTGATAACTATTGGGTTGGACTGTTTTGGGAGTATCAAAAGATAGCACCGCGATGGGATAAACTGATAACCCATACTTTTCTGATAACCGCGAAAAGTAGCGAAACATTCGTTGGCTAAAGTTAGCCTGATATTGGGCCTGATTTTCTGTATGAATCAGGAAGAATGTTTCTTGCTCCTGAAATCTTGTTTTGACAATTATATCGGCTTCATAACGTTCTCCTGATGTGACATCGCTAAATACCTCCTTGTCCAAAAATTCTAAGCTATCTCGCTCTATATACGCGACCACTTCTGGAAAAAACAACTCCAAAAATTCCACAAAAAATGTGGTCAGAAGTTCCTTAAATAAACGATCGTGATCTATCATTTTCACCTCTCCATCGTCTTTTTTGAGAAATTTTCGCTTCTCCCTTTTTTCCTATCGTTAACCATTTCTATTCTATCTCAATATTCTCTCTGAAATCACGACTAAGGAATAGAAATTAAATAATTTGATCCCTTCCTTTGTCGGGGAACCCTTGAGATCGAAAGCAGGCAAGATGCCTGCACTACTTTATTAAATTTTTATTCCTAAGCCCCCTTTCCCTTCCTCGACAAACACACGATCGCGCTCAAATCTCAAATTTCCTCTCTCCATTCTTCCCCTTATCCGTTATAATAGACACTAAAGCGAAGTCGTTATGAGTCTGGATAAGTAGATATGACCAACACAACCGTCGAAAACCTCATCATTATAGGATCAGGTCCCGCGGGGTTCACCGCGGCCATCTACGCGGGACGGGCTAACCTCAAGCCCATAGTCTTTGAAGGATATCAACGGGGGGGCATTCCGGGGGGGCAATTAATGACTACCACCGAAGTCGAAAACTTCCCCGGTTTCCCAGAAGGAATTACCGGACCAAAACTCATGGATCGGATGAAGGCTCAAGCAGTGCGTTGGGGAGCCGAATTATATACAGAAGATGTCACCTTTGTTGACTTAACAAAACGTCCCTTTATTGTTCGCTCTGAAGACAGGGAATTTCAAACCCATAGTATCATTATCGCGACAGGTGCAACCGCACAACGATTACATCTTCCCAACGAAGAAAAATACTGGAATTTAGGCATCTCAGCTTGTGCAATTTGTGACGGTGCAACTCCCCTTTTTAAGAATGTAGAATTAGCCGTTGTCGGAGGTGGTGATACCGCGGCAGAAGAAGCCATTTATTTAACCAAATATGGCTCCCATGTTCACTTATTAGTCCGTCGCGATCAGATGCGTGCATCTAAAGCAATGCAAGACCGAGTTTTAAGTAATTCTAAAATTACCGTCCATTGGAACACTCAACCCCTTGATGTCTATGGCAATGGTAAATTAGAAGGAATAAAACTGAAAAATAATCAGACAGGAGAAGAAACCAATTTACCCGTCAATGGTTTATTTTATGCCATTGGCCATACTCCCAATACCGACTTATTCAAAGGACAATTAGAACTCGATTCTGTCGGTTATATTGTCACAAAACATGGTACTGTCGAAACCTCTATAGATGGAGTTTTTGCCGCGGGAGATGTTCAAGATCACGAATATCGTCAAGCAATTACCGCGGCAGGAACGGGTTGTATGGCGGCATTACTAGCCGAACGTTGGTTATCGGCAAATAACTTATCTCAAGAATTTCATCAAACAGGTGAAGCCGCACCCAAGGTAGAAGAAGAAACCCCCCATCAACCGGATACAGAAGAGACATTTGATATTAATTTAACTCGCCATGAAGGGGGTTATGCCCTACGGAAATTATACCATGATAGCGATCGCGTGATTATGGTAAAATACTCCTCTCCCACTTGCGGGCCCTGTCATACCTTAAAACCGATTTTAAGTAAAGTCGTAGATGAATTTGATAATCAAATTCACTATGTAGAAGTTGACATCGAACAAGATCCCGAAATTGCCGAAGCCGCGGGAGTTGTTGGGACTCCAACCATTCAATTTTTCAAGAATAAAGAGAAAGTAGGAGAATTTAAAGGAGTCAAGCAAAAAAGTCAGTATCGAGAAATGATTCAAACTCATTTGTAGAAAATCTCGCCCGGAAATTCATTTCCGGGCTGATAACTAAAGTCCTCACCCATAGGACTAAAAACAGTTAAATTTACCGTATCTTTCCGGTTGATGAGGTACACAAGTGATGAAAAAAACAATGCACTAAAAGACTTTCATCACTCTTCCCTGTTCCCTTTTGTATCTGTTATGCCAATAGACATTTGCTAAAAATCGGCTCAATGGCAGGGTTAGCCTACCCTACAGTAGTTTATGGAGATGTCTAATAATCGTGTAAAATAACAAACGTCTTCTCAAATTTTACAGTAATGGCGACAACCGGATTAAAATTACCAGTTTTTTTGCATCTTTCTGGGAAATCAAGTCTATCTATAAAAATGATGTGGGCAGGTTTAGCAATTACCCTATTTTTTATCTTCATCACGATTTTCTGCCCAATTTTTCAAGCTTGGGGATGGTTACAAGATCCCACGGATGCCGAAGCATTACTTTCTAACCCTATTCACGATGCACCTTCTTTAACTCATTGGTTTGGCACTAACCGTTTAGGATATGATATCTTTTCTCGTACTTTATTCGGTTCTCAAGTCGCGTGGCAAGTGGTAATTCTTGCTACTGCTTTAAGTTTAATTATCGGAGTGCCTTTGGGATTAGTAAGTGGTTATCTCGGTGGACGTTTAGATCGCGTTTTATTGTTTTTCATGGATACGATTTACACTTTACCCGGATTATTACTTTCAATTACCCTCGCGTTTGTGGTAGGAAAAGGGGTTTTTAATGCCGCGATCGCGTTAAGTATTGCCTATATCCCCCAATATTATCGAGTAGTGAGAAATCATACCGTTAGCGTCAAAACGGAATTATTCATCGAAGCCGCCCAAGCGATGGGGGCAAATACTTGGACAGTCTTAAGTCGATATCTTTTCTTAAATGTCATTCAAAGCGTACCCGTGTTATTTACCCTTAATGCGGCTGATGCCATTTTAACCTTGGGAGGCTTAGGTTTTCTCGGTTTAGGACTTCCTGAAGAAGTGCCGGAATGGGGACATGATTTACGGATCGCGTTAGAAGCTTTACCTACAGGAATTTGGTGGCCGGCCTTTTTTCCGGGTTTAGCTTTAACCTTAATGGTGGTAGGATTATCTTTATTCGGGGAAGGGTTAAACGAATTTGTTAATCCTAAATTACGCGAGCCTCGGCAATGATTTTTAGCCAATGTAACACGATCGCGTCTCCTATATCCCTGTGATCAAACGCGATCCTTAAGCAAATCACCATATTAGACATCTGTTAAAAATCGCAGCAATGGCAGGGTTAGCCTAGCCTACAGTAGTTTCTGGAGATGTCTATGACATTAAACACCAAAACCCTACCAAAGGATTTTGACAAATCTTCACTTGATTTAAAAATCAAGTTGTGGGGATGAATCCTAGACCAAAAATCCGTATTTTTGCACAGAGATAGTATAATCAGAACAGAGAAAACAGCCCAAACCCCGGAAAAATACGGAAGTAGAGAGAAAAAACCCAAACCTATATCCGTAAAAACACGGATAAGTCACCCTGAAGATAGTATGACGTTAAATTCTTAATGTGACTTAATGTAAAAAATCATCCCATTTTTAGAGATTTGAGCTAACGTAACAGTTAAAGCCTCTTTTTCCATGTCTTTCATCTCACGCGAGAGCAGACCGACTCAAAATTTTTAGTGCTGATAGGCAAACGCGTGCATTTTTTGTAAGAAAGGCTACAATCGGAAAGGTCTTTCTGAGATCCCATCCCAATCTCCTATGGCTTTTACCCAACTAGCTTGGAGTAGAAGCGATCTTGTTGTGAGTGTCGTCAACGGCCTCTCATTCAGCATTGGGCCATTGACGAAAGGTTTTCCTGTCTAACATATAGACAGATTTTAGGTTCTCTAATTATTAATTCTTTATTAAGGAGCATGAGGAACGCGGCATGATCCAGACGAATCACTTACTCGACACTGCTATTGTGCCTGAGATCGAGCTTGAGTTACAACGGATAGCTTCCGGTGTACTCCCTGAAGTAGAGTTAGACTTTCTCGATGAGGGAGATGATCGAGACGATTTTTTGGATGTTCAGTCGGAAGAGGAAGATCCGAAGTCTGGCAAAAAAACCCGCCGTCGGGTTCAGGCTAAGAAAAAACATTACACAGAAGATTCCATTCGTCTTTATTTACAAGAAATTGGTAGAATTCGCCTCCTACGAGCCGATGAAGAAATTGAATTAGCTCGCAAAATCGCGGATTTACTGGAATTGGAACGGGTGCGAGAGCAACTGTGCGAACAGTTAGAACGGGAACCAAAAGATAATGAATGGGCGAGTGCAATGGATATGGCCTTGCCCGCGTTCCGTCGTCGTCTGCACCTGGGACGTCGTGCCAAAGATAAAATGGTACAATCGAACCTCCGTTTGGTGGTTTCGATAGCCAAAAAGTATATGAATCGGGGTCTTTCTTTCCAAGACTTAATTCAAGAAGGTAGTTTAGGCTTAATCCGGGCTGCCGAAAAATTCGACCATGAAAAAGGTTATAAGTTCAGCACTTATGCCACATGGTGGATTCGTCAAGCCATTACGCGCGCGATCGCGGATCAATCTCGAACCATTCGTTTACCAGTTCACCTCTACGAAACGATCTCGCGCATCAAGAAAACCACCAAATTATTATCTCAAGAATTAGGCCGCAAACCGACGGAAGAAGAAATCGCAACCAAGATGGAAATGACCATTGAAAAATTGCGTTTTATTGCCAAGTCTGCCCAATTACCAATTTCATTAGAAACTCCCATTGGCAAGGAAGAAGATTCCCGTCTAGGAGATTTTATTGAATCCGATGGGGAAACACCAGAAGATCAAGTCTCAAAAAGTTTATTACGTGAAGACTTAGAGAGCGTCTTAGACACCCTCAGTGCGCGTGAGCGAGATGTTTTACGACTGCGCTATGGACTCGATGACGGACGGATGAAGACTTTAGAGGAAATTGGTCAAATCTTTAATGTTACCCGTGAGCGAATTCGCCAAATTGAAGCGAAAGCCCTACGAAAGTTACGTCATCCCAATCGCAACAGTATCTTGAAAGAATATATCCGGTAAAGTCTGCGGCTGTCATCATCCAAAAGGTAGATTTTTGGGCAGTGATGAGTAAGAATCCCTCGATTTTGACTCATCACTCCTTTCCCGTGTCTTGGGGAGTTTTTATCTGGGTATATTTCTGTTTTTTGGGGGAGTAAACACCAAGGCACTAAGGCACTAAGAAATGTCATTTCTTTCGGGCTTAAATTCCTTTGGGGGAGTAAACACCAAGGCACTAAGGCACTAAGAAAAGAAGAAAAAGATCGCGTCAATCTTTTGGGGCGGGTTCAGTTTGAGGACATATCCAAAAACTACTGTAGGGTAGGCATCTTGCCTGCCTTTGACGTAATTTTTGCCACATATCTTGAGAATATAAACCCTGAAAAAATCTATAGCTCTTGAAATTTAACTAAAATCAACACAACCTTTCAAAAAATGACTTTTTGGTATGAAAAAGTGACTAAACATTTGATTATGTTACGGAGAATACTTGCAAAATTTAGTAACAATGTTATCCTAAAAGATGTCATCAATAACTTACACCAAACGCCGTGTTTAGCATAACACCTGCCAATTCTCGCGAAGCAGAAATCGTTGAAATTGTCTTCCGTAATGGTTGGGACTACCTCAAAAGTCTCCTCACAGGAAACCAAACCGATGAACCTTATCTCCCTGCCCCCGCAGTCTTACGAAATATTTTTATTCAATTAGGACCGGTTTACGTTAAATTAGGACAATTATTAAGCACTCGTCCCGATCTTTTACCCTCCGAATATATCGAAACTCTTTCCAGTTTACAAGCGGAAGTGCCTCCCGCGCCTTGGTCCTTAATTGAAAATACTCTCCGTCAGGAATTAATACAACCCCTAGACAATATTTTTACCACAATTAATCCTAAAGCCGTCGCCGCGGGTTCCATTGGTCAAACCTATCGTGCTACTCTTAAAAATGGAAAAGAAGTCGCGATCAAAGTACAACGTCCGGGGATTGATCTGATTATTGAACAAGATATTAATGTCTTACGACGTTTCGGTGAATTAGTGGCTTTAACGGATTTTGGTCAACAATATGATATTGTCGCGTTAGCGGATGAATTTGGCAACGCGTTAAGGGCAGAATTAGACTTTTCTCAAGAAGCGAGTTATACGGATGAATTGAGACATCATTTAGCTAGTAGTCGTTGGTTTGATGGGAAACAATTAGTAATTCCTGAGATTTATTGGGAATTTACGACTAAGAAAATATTAGTATTAGAATGGTTAGATGGGGTTCCGATTCTTTCTGGGAATTTAAAGGGAACTCAATATAAAGGGAATATAGATGAGGAACGTCAAGCGATCACAACCCTTTTATTTAGGGCGTTTTTTCATCAATTTTTCATAGATGGATTTTTTCATGCTGATCCTCATCCGGGTAATTTGTTTTATTTGAATGATGGCAGAATCGCGTTATTAGATTGTGGTATGATTGGGCGACTTGATCCGAGAACACAACAAAATTTAACTGAGTTATTATTAGCGGTTGTCGATTTAGATGCCCAAAGATGTAGTCAATTAACATTACAATTAGCGGAATCTGCGAAACCGGAGAGTTTAGCGGATTTAGAGAATGATTATGCGCGTATGTTGCGTAAATATTATAATTTAAGTTTATCACAGATTAATTTTTCGGAAGTGTTTTATGAGGTGATGCAAATTGCGCGTGATAACCGGATTCGTTTACCGAGTAATTTGGGGTTATTTACCAAAGCTTTAGCGAATTTAGAGGGGGTAACAAGAGCTTTTAATCCTCGTTTAAATTTATTAGATGAATTTAAACCGTTAATGACGGATTTATTTCGCCGTCAATTATTGGGGGATGATCCGTTACAAACTTTTTTGAGGACGGCTTTAGATATTAAGAGTTTATCGTTACAGTCACCTCGTCAGTTAGAGGTATTATTGGATCGGGTGACATCGGAGACATTAAAATGGAATTTAACCCTGAAAGATTTGGAACCGATCGCGTCTAGTGTCAATAATTCCGCCAATAGATTATCTTTAAGTATTCTGGTAGGTTCATTAATTTTAGGCGCGTCGATGATCGCGTCTAATTCTGCGACTAATCAATTAACATTAGTAAGTAATATTTTGTTTGGGGTTGCCAGTTTTTTCGGGTTATGGTTGATTGTGAGTATTTCGCGATCGCCGAGGTAATATCGGGAGCATCCCATTTTGGTAAATTGGTACTGGGAACCTCTTGCTCCCTCTTACCTCTGTGCCCTCTGACTTGTGTTAAAAAACGCGATCGCGCTTTTTTATTAAACAGATGGCGGATGCCAATTCAGGGAAATCCAAATAGTTCTCGCTTCAACAATATCTTCATTATTTAATCGCAAAGCAATCACAGTACCGCGGCCAATAGCCGTCAATCCGATAATATGAGTGCCACCATTTGCCCATTCAAAATTTTCTCTCCAACTTTGTTCGCGTGTGAGAGGCTCCCTATTGACGGAGTGTTTTAGAAATAGAAGACACATTTATACCTCTGATAAATCCTCAAGTTTTGGCACGGAATAACCTCGCCAACTTAATACAGCCCAAGCATAGGCTTTGAGTAACATGATTTGATCAGCCGCGAAACGTAAATCCCTGAGTTTAAACTTTTCCACATCGGTAATTTCTCCCTTTTGATTTTTCTCTAATAGTTGTAGATGTTCCTTTTCTTGTTCTTCCGAAACTTGAGCGCGGGCAATTTGGAGTAATTCTTCTATACTCATCGTCTGCATCGCGAATAACTCCCCTTGCATCTCCAGGGGGAAATTTTCCAGATTAGGCGGTGAATTATTCGTGATTGTTCTCATAAATTTATCCCCTTGTCTTTTCCTTTAATTATCACTCATTTACCCATTTGTCAACTTTTTATCTATTATACTATACTTATTTTGCCAAATTACACTCACGGCTCTTCTCTCTTTCCTCTGTGGCCTCTGTGCCTTTGTGGTTCATCAAAAAAAATCCCATAAAAAAACACCCATAAAAGGGTGTAAAATTCACTAAACAATCAAACCCAAACTGAACTAAATCTAGTGAGCCGAACCATTACCATGATAATTTTTGCTATCATAAAACCCATTTTTTGTCCCAAAAAAGAGACAAGCAACAGTAAAAACAACCGTTAAAATTCCTAAAACCAACTTCACATCCATAACGATCACATCCTGACTTAAGTCAATCAAAACACCACAATTATAAACGACCGATCGCGTCCACCGTCAACCCTAGTCGGGCCCCATTGAAAGGGAGAGAGCTTGTCACCCGCGATCGTCGCGAGTCAATTGTCCCACGCGCTCTAGGTTTTGACTCAAATTGTCCTAAAATACTCTTGATGGCACATACAGGAGACAACAACAAAATGGGCGAAGAGATTTTAATTACGGCATTCTTATCCTTTACCCTGATACTCGTCGGGTTAGGCGGAGGCTTCCTCTTACTCAAAATTCAAGGCGGCGAAGAGTAGTTTTTCCTTCATTGCACAGAAACCGGGTTTCTTGAAGAAACCCGGTTTCTTTAATCATTTGTCGATTTTAATTAAGAAAATCTCGCGTGATATCCGTCACAGTAGAAATCCCGAAAAATCACAGAAAGCTTATATATCAATCACTTCACCAACGAGACAGACAGGGCATGATAAAGATGTCGAGTTCAAAGCAACATTATGTCTCCTGTCAATCTTCTCCCCGGCGCGATCTACGAAATCATTGTTTCCGTTACTGACACCGGCTGCATTAGCTTATTAGATCGTTATGGCTTAATGGCCGCGATCATGGATGAATCCATTGATGAAGAAGAAAGACTCTCCATCGATCGCCTCCTCCGTTCCATCTCCCGCGGTCGCGTCCATGTTACCAACTCATAATCTCATCGGTTAACATTACCCTAGATTATCTTTTTTAGTTTCTATTTTCTTTTTGCCAATATCTTTTTTGTTAACTTTTGTAAAAAAATGAGAAAAAATCTGATAGGATTTTAGAGAAAATTTAAGAATTATCATTAATCTGGAATGACATTATTAATCGTAGGAGCCACCGGAACCCTAGGGCGACAAATCGCACGTCGCGCCTTAGATGAAGGTCATCAGGTGCGCTGTTTAGTACGGAATTACAAAAAAGCCTCATTTTTAAAGGAATGGGGGGCGGAACTCGTTCCTGGGGACCTACGCCAACCGGAAAGCCTCACAGAGGCACTCAAAGGTGTCACCGCGGTGATTGATGCCGCGACCGCGAGAGCGACGGACTCCCTCAAAGAAGTAGATTGGAAAGGTAAGGTATCTCTGATTCAAGCGGCGATCGCGTCGGGGATAGATCGTTATATTTTCATTTCCTTTCTAGGGGCAGAAAAATACCCAGAAGTACCCCTATTAGACATCAAACGCTGTACAGAACTCTATTTAGAACAATCAGGGTTAAACTATACCATCCTGAAACCATGCGGATTCTTACAAGAAATTATCAGTCTTTACGCGATTCCCATTTTAGATAATCACTCCATTTGGATTCCATCAGGGAATGCTTCCCCCATTGCCTATATGGATACTCAAGATATTGCTAAATTTGCCCTCAGAGCCCTTTCGATATCAGAAACCGAGAAAAAAAGCTTTCCCGTTGTGGGGAATCGCCCTTGGAGCCCTGAAGAAATTATTAGTCTGTGTGAACGTATTTCTGATAAAGAAGCGAAGGTTGTCCGCACTCCCACGAACTTGTTACGGGTTTCCCAGAAACTCGCGAGATTTTTCCAATGGACCTGGAATGTCGCGGATCGCTTGGCCTTTGCAGAAGTGGTGTCTAGTGGCAAACCCTTGACAGCTTCAATGGATGAAGTCTATGAAGTATTTGGCCTAGATCCTAAAGACACAACAACGGTAGAATCGTATTTACAAGAATACTTCGGCCTGATGTTAAAGAAACTGAAGGCGATTGAATACGAACAAACCAAACAGTCCAAGGGTAAAAAACGACCTAAAGGAATCTCTTTCTTTTAAGGTTAATTAATCAAAACCCGTGGCTTTTCCCCCAGTGCTGATCGTCCTTTTCCCAAGGTCGATCATTCTTACTGTAATCTAACACTGTTAAACTCGCGCTAAACTAGCGCATTGAAAACATCTGAAACTTTAGCCGGACATTTGCTCGTGCCCAAAGCTGGGATTATTTATAACGACGGTAAACCTACCGCGTGTCGTGTAGCTGACGAGATAAAAGATCAACTCATAAGCTATGGATGGGAAGTTTGCCTTGCTTCTGGAGAAGGGGGAATTCTGGGTTATTCGAGCCCCGAACGTCCCATGTGTCATACTCCGATTGATCAAATTACCCCTCCTGGGTTTGACAATGACATGAAATTTGCCGTTGTCTTGGGGGGAGACGGAACGGTTTTAGCGGCTTCTCGTCAAGTCGCGCCCTATGGCATCCCTTTATTGACTGTCAATACAGGCCACATGGGGTTTCTCACGGAACTCTATTTAAACTCTTTACCTCAAGCTTTAGAACAAGTCTTGACGGGAGAGTATGAAATTGAAGAACGGACTATGTTAGCTGTCCGTTTGATGCGCGATGATGATTGTCTGTGGGAAGCTCTTTGTTTAAATGAGATGGTTTTACACCGAGAACCCCTGACTTGTATGTGTCATTTTGAAGTCGCGATCGGTCGTCATTCTCCCGTTGATATTGCCGCGGATGGGGTGATTCTTTCCACTCCAACGGGTTCAACGGCCTACGCGTTATCCGCGGGGGGTCCGGTTATTACTCCAGGGGTGCGAGTCTTACAGTTATTACCCATCTGTCCCCATTCTTTAGCATCTCGTTCTTTGGTATTTGCTGATAGTGAACCTGTTAATATTTTTCCCGCCAGCCCTAACCGTTTGGTGATGGTGGTGGATGGGAATGCTGGTTGTTATGTTTTACCAGAGGATCGTATTCAAATAGCGCGATCTCCCTATACCGCGTGTTTTATCCGTCTCCAACCTCCAGAGTTTTTCCACATTCTCCGCGAGAAATTAGGATGGGGTTTACCACATATTGCCAAGCCAACATCGGTAGAATTACCCTAGATTGGTGGTTCGCGATCGGGGACTGGTGATTAGGAACTGGGGAAAGAGGTTTTAGGTTTTAGGTTTTAGGTGTTAGGTTTTAGGTGTTAGGTTTTAGGTGGTAAGTGAAAAACTCCCAAAACCCTATCCTATTAATCCATCCCCAAAACCCCATCCCCAAAACTCCATCCCCAATCCCTCATTCCCCATTCCCAATCCCCAATGAATACTTTGAGAGTAGAACAAAATCCGGTAGTCCTTCTCATAGAAACGGATGAGACATTAGCGAAACTTATTAGTTTAGATTTGAAAGAGTCAGGCTATCATCCCATTATTGCCCATGATTCTATCAAAGGAGTCCATCAGGCGACGGAACTTAAACCCGCTCTTATTGTTCTTGATCGAATGTTAGCTGGTGAATCGGGTTTATCTGTCTGTCGTCATCTGCGAAAAATTGGGACTCGCACTCCCCTTCTTTTATTAATGTCGCGTGATGCAGTCGAAGATCGAGTCGCGTGTTTAGAAGCGGGTGCTGATGATTATTTTCTTAAACCTTATCGCACAGAAGATTTTTTAAAGTTAGTTCGTTTGTATTTAGAACCTAATCACTCGACTAATGAACAATTACGCTTTGGTGAGTTAATTTTAGATTTAGGATCTCGACAAGCTTTTCGTAATAGTCGCACGATCGATTTAACTATGAAAGAGTTTGATTTGTTAAAATATATGATGGAACATCCCCGTGAGGTTTTAACTCGTGAGCAAATTCTGGAAAATGTTTGGGGTTATGATTTCTTAGGGGAGTCTAATGTGATTGAGGTTTATATTCGTTATTTACGTCTGAAAATTGAGGATGAAGGTGAAAAACGCCTCATTCAAACTGTTCGCGGTGTTGGTTATGTCCTCCGTGAATCATAAATTTTAAATGAAGGAAGAAGGAAGAAGGAAGAAGGAAGAAGGAAGAAGGAAGAAGGAAGAAGAGGGGGAAGAGGGGGAAGAG
>JBEDKD010000382.1:0-5101 GCA_041172365.1 Cyanobacteriota bacterium
CAATTCTAAACCCACATTAAAAAGTCTGTCTTGGTAAGTTTCTCCAAATTGTTCCGGTTTTTCTAGTCGGGAAATTTTGTCTAAACTATCAAGTTGAGCGATCGCGTTTTCGAGGAGGGAAGCACGATCGCGCTGTGTTTTGCGCTGGATCAATTTTTTGCCCCCTTCTTTGGTTTCCGTCAAACCGATGATATGCAGTAATTCACTGTAAAAGGTTTTATCAAGAGTATTACTATCGTTAGCCAAGGGTAATTTTAATAAATGCTCCGGGGAAAACAGCTTAAATAGTGCAATTAATTGATGCTCATTTTCCCCCTTCTTTAAATATTGTTGATAATCTCGAAGATCGAAATAGGTAAAAGGGATTTCATCGGCAATTGACGCGATCGCGCTTTGGGCAATTTCTTGATAAAAAAAGTCGGTGGTTTTTCCTGTCAGTCTGCCTTCTTCAAAATCGGTAAATTGCTTGACTAATTCTTGATTGTGGGCAAAGTTTTTTTCAAAAGTCACGGCATCAAAAATGAACCATTCATAAACATTTGTCACAATTAAATGTTTAAGTTCAAGATTTTTCCCTGAAACGCGATCTCTCAAAAAATAAAGTACCAATTCCTGTAAAGCTTTAGTGTTGAGGTTATCAACCTTAAGCATCTCCGCGTTGTTGGTTGGCTTTTTCGCTTCCAGAATTACACCAACGGAGCTTTTAGCATCTTTTCCGTTATGAATTACCAGATCATTACGCCCCTTAGTATTAATGAAATAATTAGCTCCATAATAAGTCTCACGCAAAAACCGCGAAATCAGATTTTTGTGAAATTCCTCAGATTCAGCCTCGTTGATATCATTGAGTAATCTCATCAGATTGTCTTTAAACTTTTCGATATCATCCCTAGGGGGTTTCACCTTAAGGAATGCTTTATTTAACGCCTTTCTCGGCTGTATTTTATTGGTAATCATTGGCGGAAAATTTTAAATAAAACTAGGTTGGGTTGATGCTTGAGAAACTCAATCTGAATATTATAGAAAAACTACTTCACATCTCCAATTACAACCTCGCGGCTAATGCTAATTTTTGGGCGGGTAGGCTTAGTGGAGATGCAGGCTAGAAGCCTACACTACTTTATTTTCCTGATTAAAGATTGCAAATCTGGGACTTCTAAATCGGGTTGTGCTGTCGCGGGTTTTGATTGGTAATCATTGGCGGAAAATTTTAAATAAAAATAGGTTGGTTTGAAACTTGAGAAACCCAATCTGAATATTATAGAAAAACTACTTCACATCCCCAATTACAACCTCGTGGCTAATGCTAATTTTTGGGCGGGTAGGCTTAGGGAGATGCAGGCTAGAAGCCTACACTACTTTATTTTCCTGATTAAAGATTGCAAATCTGGGACTTCTAAATCGGGTTGTGTTGTCGCGGGTTTTGATTGGTAATCATTGGCGGAAAATTTTAAATGAAAATAGGTTGGGTTGAAACTTGAGAAACCCAATCTGAATATTATAGAAAAACTACTTCAGATCCCCAATTACAACCTCGCGGCTAATGGTAATTTTGGGGCGGGTTAGGCTTAGGGAGATGCAGGCTAGAAGCCTACACTACTTTATTTTGCTGATTAAAGATTGCAAATCTGGGACTTCTAAATCGGGTTGTGCTGTCGCGGGTAATGTTGCTCCTGAGCCTTCTTTATCTTTGCGTCGATTTACCCAAATTGTTGATAATCCCATGCTTTTCGCGGGGACGATATCGTGATAAATACTTTGGGCAATATGTAACCATTTTTCGGGGGCTATTCCCATACGATCGCGCCCTATTTCAAAGTTACGGGTTGAGGGTTTATAAGCTTTTACTTGTTGCGCGGTAATAACATAATCAAATTCGATTGATAAATGTTTCGCGGTTTCGGCAAATAAGTCATCATCCACATTTGAGATAATGGCTAATTTATATTTTTGTTTTAATTGCTTTAACGCGGCTACTGTATCGGGAAAAGGTTGCCAATTTTTGACAGATTCCCCTAAACTATTTAATTCGGTTTCGTTAAACCTGAGCGCGTATTTGACACCCAATTGTGTTACGACTTTTCTTAATACTTGTCGATAGTTGATAAATTCTCCCTTTTCCGCGTCGGCTTCAAATTGGGCAAAGGATTCTAAAAGAACGCGATCGCGTTCTTTTATCTGATAATTTGCTAACAAAGATTGGAGAATTGGTAAAAGTCCAGATTCCCAATCAATGAGAGTGCCATAACAATCAAAACTCAAAACTTCAAATTGCTGAAAGTTTAACATATTTTAGCTATTTTTTGTTAAGAATAAAATGAACTACAAATCTAATTAATTTCTGCCCGTAACGGATAATCCTTCGACAATGACAGAAGGGGTATAACAGGAACCATTCCAGTCGGCATCTGCGCCTAATTCGACTAAATGCTTTAACGAATGATAGACATTACCCGCGACCATTGTATCTTTGACACGACCGATAACTTCACCATTTTGTACCCGATATCCTAAGTCAACATTAATAGAAAAGTCACCGGAAATACCCGCACTTTCACCCAATATTTGATCGATGATAATACCATCTTTTAATTGGGAAATTAACTCTAAAAAAGAACGCTCGCCCGGTTTAATTAAACAATTAAATAATCCGGGGGTGGGATAACTGCCTAAACCGGGGCGAAATCCATTACCTGTGGTTCCACTTCCTAATAATTTTCCGGTTTTCCGATCGGTATAAAATAATTGTAAAACCCCATTTTGCAGAAAAACAATGGGACGAGTAGGTGTTCCCTCATCATCAAAAGGGCAACTATAGGGGCCGATTTCCGGTTCTTGAGATATTGTTAATAAAGGTGATGTAATTAGTTGTCCTAAGCGCTCGCTCCAAGGGGAAGCGCCTTCTAATACTTGTTTTCCATTTAACGCGGCGGCTACTGTTCCCCATAATAATTCCGCGGCTTTAGAGGTAAATAAAACAGGTACTTTTCCCGTGGGAGGTGCGATATTATCTTCCGCCCAATCTAATCTTTGTAAAATACGTTGCGCGATCGCGACAGGATTAAGACTACCCCGTTGCGTTTCCCCATCTCCGATATTTAAGAAATCTTCTCCCCGTACCCATTCGGCAGAAACATAACAACTTAAAGTTGTATCTGTATGAGCACAATCTAAACCTTGAGTATTAATTAAACGAGTGGTTTCTATTTCACAATCCCATTCCGCGGTACATAAAGTTTCAGGATAAGATTGTCTAATTAGCGCGATCGCGTGTTCTCCCCATTCTACTAATTGTTCGACGGATACGGAATGTCCTAAATCAGGATAAGTGATGGGTTCACCCGATGATAATTCTATCATTTCTGGTTCATTTAATTCCGAAATCGCGATCGCGCGTTCCACCAATGCTGCTGCATCCACGGGACCATAGGCCACCGCTAACCCCGGACGCCCATTACGCCATAAACGTAGAGCCATTCCTTCTGCCTGTGCCGTTTCCAGTTGTTTCAAGCGATTAGCTTCAAAAAAAACAGGACGCGATAGAGAATAAGACTGAAACACTTCCGCAGAGTCAGCTCCCGAAGCATGGGCGAGATCAAGTAACTTTTCTGGAGATTCAGGGATCATAGGTAATGGGTGATAGGTAATATAGAAGAAGGAAGAAGGAAGAAGGAAGAGGGAAGAAGGGGAAGAGGGAAGAGGGTTAATAATTGATAATTAACAATTAACAATTAACAATTATTAATTATCAACTGTCAATTGGGAGCATCTCACATCGGCAAAAAAATTTGTAGTGGGAGCGTCTCGCTCCCTAGAGATATCTCCCATAATTATCTTGAAACCCTTATCCTGTCATGCCCAAATCAGAGTTTCTGGAGATGTCTTAGGGAATGGCGAGGGAGCGAGACGTCCGATGCTCCGCACAGGCTACGCCAACCCACTAGCTATTTACAAAAATGGGATGCCCCCTGTCAATTGTTAATTACCAATCCCTAATTCCCATTCCCCAACCCCTAATTCCTATTCCCTAAAAAAGCAATTCTCGCATTAACCAAAACCCCGCGAAAGATTCTGATTTAGGGTTGGATTGTACCGCGAGAAAATGAACACTTTTGGCCTTTTCCTTGGCGGCTTCAAACCTTTCTCCTTCCAGTTGTGTCGCCCGATCGCGGAGATTCGCGACGATCCAGCGATCACTGGCCCCAGTCTCCAAAATCACGCGATATTGGGGACTAGGCTCATACAGTAGAGAAGCTAACTCCAAACCCGCCATCCAACCCGCGATCGCGGTAGCTCTGGAGGAATAAATAATTAACCCAGGAATCTGAGTCTGTGGTGGCAACCCTAACATGGAGAGATTAAAAGACTCACCAAAACCAATATCCCATTCTCCCATCTCCGCAAAAGCCTCAACTTCCAAAGAAACAAAAGCCCATTTTTCCCCCACTAAGGCTTCAGGGAGAGGTTGAGGCGTTTCGCAGAGAAATTGTACCGAAGGATTACTCCCCTCTTGATATCCTGGTTGTGTGGGATAAAAATCCCGCATTCGTTCATCGATCCACTGAATTAAGGTGAAAGTACGACGACTCACGATGGAGGGTATCGCGATCGCGTCACAACCCTTACTAATCATATTGGCCATCTGACGACGGAAAAAGCGGATTTTTTCAGGAGGATTAGGGGCAAGCGCGATCGCGTCCTTGAGCGCGTTTCCTAACCATATAGAATTAACAGTCGAACTCGAACAAAACTGCGAGTAGCGAAACAGGGACTCTGGTTGAGTGTTAAGATCGGTTGGACTCTCGCAAATCAAGACTTCCCAGAGTTTCTTCTCTTGATCATCCAGTACAGGACGACTATAAAAATCGAGTTCCCAAATAATTCCCATGTTACGCGACATACTAAAAGCTAACCACTTAACACTATATAGTGTCATGTTTAGTACAAGTAATAATTCACAGGTTAAGCCAGATAGGTTTACAATTTTTAAAGTAAAGCCGTGATTGAAGCGCAGGAGAGTGCCCTTGGATAACTCTAGTCTCTCTGGGAAGTCTGCCCAACTTTCCGAGTTAACTGTTGATGACATTCCAGAGGCGGTACG
>JBEDKD010000383.1:0-13725 GCA_041172365.1 Cyanobacteriota bacterium
CCCCATTACCCATTCCCCCTAAAAGTGCTCATACCCCTCTTAGCAAGGAGGGAAGGGGAAACTAAAATAGAATAGCGGAACCGATAATGACGCGGATGGAACCATACCCCAAAAGAAAAAACCCGGTTTCTGCCAAAAACCGAGTCTTTCAAACTGAAGGATATTCAGAATGATGGCTAGTCGTCTTTGGGTCCGAAGACCATCTGAAGCACCATTGTCGGTTCACCCCGCTTATGATAGCGATCTGCCCATGCGCGGAGTATCTCGTCTAGTTCTTCCATTGCGCGATCGACATCTTCTAGGGGGATGTCCAATTCCTCTAAAATTCGCATTACCTTGGGCTCTTTCTCGGACCAATCCTTCATCAAACGGAAGTAACGTGCGGTATCTTCTACCATGATGAAAGTGCGTTCCTCCTGTTCCGCGGGAGAATAAGACGCACGTGTGAGCGCGTAAAAGGGCATTCCCCAAGGCGAATCAATGCGAGTAACTGTGCCAGAATACATTAAGCGACGTTTGATGTGTTCTGCTAATGCTTCACTTAAGGGCATCCGACGTTCCACTGGTAGCTCATCTTGAGAACGCCTATGGAGAAACTCGATTAATTCCATAAACTGGAAGGAGTTAATTAATTGCGCGTCTGGTAAATTTGTTGGTAACTTCGCTTCCAGATAGCGTTTTTCGTCCGCGGTGAGTCCCCCCCCAGGAATCCGTGCGCGTCCGGGGACCCAGGGATATTGTTCTAGCCATACATAGGGAAACTGAATCAGATAACGAGGTTCCTGGGAACCTAACATTTTTAACAGTTTACCCTCAGTCAATGCCTCACGGACTTCTTCGACGATCACTTTTACCCGTTTCGGTTCAATGTGATGTAAATGTCCCGTCATCCGCAAGTTTTGACCTTGTTCTACATAAGTCATATAAATCGCGCATTTTGCCGCGGTAGCCGCCGCGTCGAGAAATGCTCCATGTCGATGCCCTGATGTTCTCATGGCACTAAAGGCCAGATAGAGCATAATCTGATCCATCGCACTAGGGCTGAGGGTTTTGATCAGATCCATTGATTGATGTTCGGCATCAATTCCTGACGTACCCAATGTTAATGACATTGTTTTGATCCTCGGTTAACTATTCCCACATACTGACTGATACATTCTCTTGGTGTTGAGAGTCTGTATCATTTTAAGTTACGCCTTATGTGCATCAGGGTGCTAGTCCAGAGGTTATCACAGGATATGTAATCATTTCTTGACTTATTCCTGACGATAAATTGCCACTCTCCGAACTAGAGCTGACCCTTTTCTTCGGGGGGGCTTAAGTTTGATTGTAGTTCACTTTATCAATGCTTTACAATCGCGAACCGAGAAAGCTCACGCGCCCCTCCACGGGGGGCAAAGGAGTCGCGATGAATGGCCTTGCCCCCTTCACTGGCAGTGAAAATTTTTCAAAAGTTAAAACTTATGGCTATTATCCACAACAAAAAAAACGGGTAAGTATCAAAACTTACCCGTGATAAGGCCGAGGGAGATATTAATAAGTTAGAAATTTTCGATATTAAAGGGTGATTAAATGATGACGTGCTTAACACAATCTCATTAATACTTCTAAGTCCACGACGGTATTGGGACGATTATTTTTAATTGTTAAAGTAGAAGAAGTGATAGAGGGAGTAGCCGTTTGGGGGAAGATAATTACCATTTCCATAATTTTTTGCCTTGCTTTTGCTTAACTTGATGATTTAACTATAGAAATGTCTCCCAAGTTATCGGACTGTGATCGTGTCACTTTCTGTATGTGACTGTTTTATCCGGTAGCCCTCTAACGCTGAAAGTCTTATCAGATAAGACTTTTGCGGTTTTGTCCCCTCCCCCTTTCGGGGATGAAGAAGTGGTCAATTTTGTAACTGTCCACTCCAGGGACAAAAAAAGGAGGCCTTTCGCCCCCTTCTCTGAAAAACTAATCCCTATGAGCGATCGCTCCCCACAAATGCGGTTTCGGTAAACTTCTCCCAAATTAGTTTGACTATCAGCCTCATATTCGGGAAAAGCTTCACGGGTTCTCACTTGTAATGGCTCTCCACTAGGGCAGTCGAGGAGTTGTTTAATCAGGTTGAGATAGGCGGCGATGCGTTGTTTATTCATGGCGAGGGACAGAGTAGGGGGATAGTGGCTATTTTAACCTGTGCCTGGAAGTGGAACACTGAGGACACCGAGGGTTTTGGTGTTTATCTCTAGTCCCAAATCCTTTGGATTGGATAAGCATCAAAAGCGATATCTTTGCTCAAAATCGGGATATTTTCTTGCATGGCTTGGGCAATTAAAAGTCTATCAAATGGGTCTTTGTGGTAAAATGGAAGTGATGACAATACCCTTAAGTAGTTGAGAGTGGCAATAATTCAAAATTATCTAAGCTGATTTTCTCCTCTATGTAATCTGCCGCAGTTTTTTCCAAAATTAACTTATTCTGACTCTGTTTGATGGACATCTCCCAAACAGTAGCAACACTAATCAGCTTGTGATTATGCCTGTCTTCGACCAAATCACGGACCTTGGCACTCAACTGGGAATTTCCCATAAAAAACCAGAGTAACGTATGAGTATCAAGGAGTAACCGCATTAAATATAGTCCTGAAAATCATCTAAAGGTTCATCAAAATCATCACTTAGGGAAATCCGGTCTTTATCGCACCCAAATAAAGGTGGGCGGGGCTGAGGCGATAAAACTGGAGTAATTTTAATGGTTTGCCGATTATTTTTCCTAATCATAATTTCTTCTCCAGCAAAAGCCATTTCTATCAGTTCGATAATTTGCGGTAAGGCTTGGTTAATATCAATAATTTTCATCGGTTATCCCTCCTAGGGAAAACTTCGCGGCTGCACAATTGGGTATTTCAGCTATCCGACGGGAAGAAATTCGCAGGCTTGGGTCCAATGATACCCGGTTTCTTTGACCCCACCCAACTCTCAGAAACCGGGTTTCTTTCTTAAATCTTTGCTGAGAAACAGAGATGCTGGTAGAAACCGGGTTTCTTTTCCGCGGCTAGAAACCCGGTTTCTTTGACCCCACCCAATTTAACCCTGGGGAGGCTTTTCCCGAAAACTGGCTAACCATTCGCGGATCATCTGGGCGGCTACATCTCGTCCCCCTAACCCAAAGGCTAAGGCTATGGCTACCGCGATCGCGCCAAATAATAACCCAAAGGCTAAATTGACAATATCCGTCGCGATACCCATTTGCTGTAATGCCATCGCAGACACTAAGGCAATAATGGCAATTCTGGCGGTATTACCAATCATTCGTGCTTGATATGTGCGAGAACTTGCAATCACATTAAAGGCTAAATTGGCGAAATATAAGCCGATCGCGAAGACAATTAACCCGATCAAAACTTTTCCGCAAATCACAATCAATTGATTAATAATCGCGGTTAAAGCCGTTAATTTCAGGACATCCGTCGCCGTTACCGTGGCAAATAACATGATTCCCACTAACACGATAACACCGATGATTTCTGAAGGTGTCCGTGAGGGAATGTGACTATCGGCTTGAATTACGGTAGCATCGGGATCTTCGGAAACTTTGCCCTTGACAGATTTGGTTTCTACTCCTAACCATTGGAAAATATTATTAAATCCAATGCCCGTTAAGATATTCGTCACTAACTCCCCAATAAAACGCCCAATAAAATAGGCTACTCCTAAAATCAAAACCGCGGTAAAAATTTGCGGAATAGTATTGAGGATTTGGGTTAACATTGATACCGCGGGCACGGATATCGCGTCAACTTTTAACGCGTTTAAAGCCGCGATCGCGGTGGGAATTAAAATCAGGACATAAACCACAGTCCCCACTAAAGAGGAAAGAGTTTGTCCTCCTGTGGTTTGGGTAATCCCAAATTGGGCTCCGACGCGATCGGTCCCCGTCGCGGCTAATAAATTACTAACAAGACGACGGACAATTTGGGCAATTAACCAACCAGCAAATCCGATCAAAACTGCCCCTAAAATATTAGGCAGAATTGACAGAATATTATTAAGCATTTGCTGGATCGGTTGCAGGGTTGGCTCTAACCCTAATGTACCCAATAGCGCGGGGAGAAACAGTAAGAAAATGAACCAGTAAAGAGCATTGGCTAAAGTTTCACTCAAATTTAATTGAGTGGAAACAGAGGGATCGTTTACTTCCTGTTCAAAACGCTGATCTAAGCGCAACATCCCCAGAGTGCGAGTGACAAGAATTTTTGACAGACTTGCTAACACCCAAGCTAAAATTAAAAGACCAATTGCTCCTAAAATTTTAGGGATATAAGTGGTAATTTGATTTAGCAAAAGAGTGAGGGGTTGTGATGCGGCTGTTAGTTTCAGTTTATCGAGGAAACCTACTAACGCGAAGATCATTACCAGCCAAAAAACAGCACTGCCAAACCACTTCTCTACGGGTGGTGATTCTGCCCCTGGGGGTTGCCCCAAAATCCAACTAGCTAAACGGTTATCTAAATTGGTTGTATGAAGCAGTTTGTTGGTGAGGGATTGAGCTAATAACGCGATGATATAGCCTACCACTAAAATCGCGATCGCGAGGGCTAAATCAATGATCGGGCGAAACTCCGCAGGGAGTTTATTCAATGAAATCGCGATCATCGCGACTAATGGTTGTCCCCCACTCAAATCCGGTAGGAGAGACACCCCGAAAGCTGGTTGTATTATCTCTTGCCACGTTGCATTCATATTTTTTTCCGTTAACGTGAGATTTGACTCAGACAAAATGCGAAAATGATCAAGATAAGGTTTCTTGGTTGAAGACAATTTTTTGCTTGATAGGGATAAGGGTAAAAATACTCATTCCCCATGACTCATTACCAGAAAAAAGTACCTCTCACGAAAAAATCTTATAATATCCCTCTAGTTTTAAGTGTCCTATGTCTTTTTGTCAAGTCTTTGAACAATCTATTAATATTTGTGCCAGTGCGACTGTAGTGGAACGCGTGATCACCGATCGCGATTTAATGCACCGATGGCTCAATCCTCTCCTACGTTGCGAACCCATTGGGGACTGGGATACTTCTGTGGGGAGTCGCAGTCGCTTTATTATTTTAATTCCTCTCTTGAAACCGACTTTAATTAGTGTGGTAATTGAACGAGAACCAGGGTTAATTGTTTGGGGATTTCAAGGTTTTTTTCAAGGACGCGATCGTTGGGAATGTCAACCCATCCCTCAAGGAACAAAACTGATTAATCGCTTTGAGTTTGAAATAGCAAATCCCCTGATAGAATTTGGATTTAATCGTTTTGCGGCAAGTTTTACCAAAGCAGATATGGAAGCACAATTAGGCAGACTGAAGCGTGTGGCTGAAGAAATTAATCAATCTTAATGTTTTATGTTGGAATTAGCGCGCAGCGCAAAGGTTTGTGTAGCCACGATTTCCATCGCGGGGTGCTGAAAAAAAAAGACACAGCATTAACAAAAATTCTCAAAAAAATGAGTATTTTGTCATGCCATGCCCAAAAAGCTTGGTATTTAACTCAACTGAAACTTCGGAGCTAACTCCCCAATCTCAAATCTTCTTAGCTATTATTGGTACACAAGAATTTTTTAACTTCAGGCGTTTTCCGTAAATACGCGAGAGCTTCATTGCCAATTCTCATGGCATCTTGATACAGTTGAACAACTTTTTCACCATCAATAATAATGGCATTTGTACCCTTATAGTTTTCAGCAATCTCTAATAAAGAGATATTACCATCTTGGGTGGACATTCTGATGGTTGATATCACATCTTGAACGGCTTTCCCCGTATCACTCCCTGGTGTGACAAACTTACTCACTTCTCCCAACACTAATTTGCCATAATAGGAATTGAGTAAATCATCAAGAAATCGAGGATCAACTTTTACTTTATAAGCAAAAATCTCCCGCACCGTCTTAATATTTTGTGGGGTGGCATTGGCAATTTGGAAAATCGAGTTTAATTGTTTGGAAACCGTCCCTGTGTTGGCAAAATCTACCAATTCAGTTAAGGTAACTGAAACATTTAAACCACGATATTTTACCATGATTTGATCGATCGCGACGGCCTTTGTACTAAAGGTTAAACTGGCAATAACAGGAATTAAAATTACCATTGCCACCGCGATCTGTTTAGAGAATTTCTTCAAGATCAGAGAGAAAACTCTCTGAATCCCCTCAATCACATTAGAAAATGAACCCAGATTCATTGTATCAGTCCTCACAAAAAAAATTATTGATCGTTTAATTGAGATTGTAGAGCCAAGAGTTTGAGAAAAAGTTCCCCTCTCCAATCTAAAACTCTGAATCAATTTGATCAAGCAATTGGCGAATAATAACAGCATCTTCGGCATTGGGAAAGTGCGTCAGATATATTTCTAAGTCCTGACGAGCCCCCTCTGGATGTCCCAGTTGGTAACACAGAAGACCGCGATCGCGCCTTTCTATTGCTGCATCTGGAAATAATAACAGAATCCGCTCCACTACCGTCAGAGCCCTTGACGCTTGACGCTGATTCAGATAAATTGCTTTAAGATTTGTTAAGAGCCGTGCCAAAAAATGTCGCGGTGTAACGGGGGCAAAAAAAGCAGGTTGCATTGGCACAGATTGATGATATATTTGTGTTAGTCTTGCCTGACAATCTTCTGGGAAAAGCACCTCACCTTGATGAAAGGGATCGACATAAATTCCCACATCTTCAAATTCAGGTCTAATCAGAAAATGTCCGGGCATTCCAATCCCTACCATCGGAAAATTAATGCGCTTGGCAATTTCCAAATACACCAAGGAGAGAGTAATCGGAATGCCTGTGCGTCGAGCAATGACTTCATTTAAGAAGCTATTACGAGGATCATAATAATCCCAGGTATTGCCCTGAAATTCTAAATCATCATATAAATAACGGTTAATGCTTTGAATGACACGGAGAGGATATTTGGTTTCAGGCAAATACTCTTCTACTTTCCATGCCATTATATCCAAAGCATTTAGGTATTCTTCTGGCTCAAAGTCCGGCTCTTCTTCTAAGGCAATGTAAAGGGCAGCTTTGGCCAGATCAATTTTAACATCGGGTTGATTAATTTCTCGCTCAAAGTAATTTCTTGCTAAAAGTAAAGACATTTTGATTGACCTTTTTTATCCCAAAATTTTTGTCAATTTTTATCCTTAATCTAGTTTAACATACAGGACGCGAGCCATATACATCACCAGTAGGGGCAATCCAGAAGTGGTTGCCCCCAAACTGTGGTTGCCCAAACTGTGGTTGCCCCCAAACTTTAATTTTTGATGGGAGAGTTGGGATCGCAGATCAATATTGTTTCAGTTGGGGTGATTTTCCGGTGAAACAGATTCTCCTTTTTCTGATGGATTTATCAGGTTAAGTAATGCCTTTCTATAAATTTTTTTACCTTCTAAATTCAGATGTATGCCATCATCTGTCAAGGTAGCTTTTAGGATCTTGTTTTCAAATAAGGGTTGAATGGTTGTGTCGGCAAAAATCCCTTTTTCGGACTGGGCAATGTCTCTGACGATTTGATTGAGTTCATCTATTTTGGCAATTGAACGAGCCTCCCAGGGATTTGACATCACTTGAGGATTTGAATAAAATGCCGGGATAAAAATCACGCGATCGGGGGTCATTTTATTTTTGATAATGTCAATAATTTGCTGTAAATTTTGTCGAAATTGCTCTGGCATTGTGCGGTAATAGGCATCATTAGTACCAATGCCAACGATCGCGGTTTGGCATTGAAAATTCCCCGTTTCTAAAAGTTTCATTTGTTCTAATAGAGAAATTGTGGTTGTGCCATTAATAGCAAAATTAAAGGTATCATTTCCCATTGAACCCAGTTCATATAATAAAGAATCTCCGAAAAAACAGGCTTTAAATTGCCGATTTTGATTGAGATATTTTTGATATTTTATAGTCTCTTGCCATCCGCGTTGAGTCATTAAGGTATCCGTAGGTAAATTCAGGTAGTTCCCATTTAATAATACGAATAATCTGCCTAAATATCCGTTTTTATAGACACGAGATAAAACGAATAGTATCAAGACAACATTCAATAATAACGAAACAATAACTATGGTTTTCATAGAATATCTCCCTTTTATATGATGAGAAATTTGGATGAGCAGAAACCGGGTTTCTAAATATCTCGTTATTACCCGGAAAAGTGAACATGAGAAACCCGGTTTCTTCATCTACTTGGGGCATTTTAATTTCAAGGGGAAAACGAGAAACCGGGTTTCTTAAATCAATACCTTCGCCAATTTTAGGGCGGGCACGGGGGCACCGCCCCAATACCTTCGCCAATTTTAGGGCGGGCACGGGGGCACCGCCCCTACAGACTACGGATTTTGGGTGTTTTATCCTTTTTGGCGAAGGTATTGTTAAATGCCATGACTTTTTCCTATTACCCAATTACGTCGGAAAAAACGCGCCAGGGATGACTCTTCTAAGGATAAATAAATAGGGCGCCCGTGGGGACAAGTTCGAGGGTTTCGAGTGCGTTGCCATTGATCTAATATTGTCTGCATTTCTGATAAATTTAAAGGTGTACCATTGCGAATAGCACTGCGACACGCGGTAGCCACTTGAGCCCCTTGTAAGTCTTTAACCTTACTTAATTCTAATATAGCATCGGCACAATCATCTCTTTTTGCTAATAATTCAGGGGCATTGCGAATCGCCCAAAGTTTTTCGCCAAAGGATTCTATTTCGATATTGATTCGTTCTAAATTTTCGACTTGTTTCGGTGATAATTGATTGAGAATTATGGGATTTTCGAGGGTAACTAATTGCCAACTATCACATAACTTTTCATATAAAATTCTTTCATGGGCGATATGTTGTTCTATTAACCATACTCCTGATGAATGTTCCCCGACAATATAGGTGTTATGCAGTTGCGCGATCGCGTTTAATTTCCATAATTTTTGTCCCGATTCAGAATTATTGATTTCCTCCTGAGAAGGGGAAGTTAAATAACTGCCCTTTTTTTCTGAGGCTTTGAGTAATTCTCCGATGCGTTGAGGCACGGGAGTATTCGCGAGAAAATCACCATTTAATTGTAAGGCTTTTTCTATAGCAATTTTAATTTGTTCTTGCCAATCTGTGATATTTTTTAAGTAAATTTCTGTTTTAGAAGGGTGACGAATCCAATCTATTTGATCAGGATTAACTTTAAGATGGATAAAACAAATAGGATAGCGATCGCGGGGACAAGTCCTCCCTAAACAAGAGAGAATAGTTTGCTCTAATTCCGGTGTTTTAACGATTCTACCATTAATAGCTATTTTTACCCAATCCGGTTTTTGACGATGACAACGATCGGGTAAACCCAGGACTAATTCTAAAGAAGAAGATTCATTTTCTAACCAGGCAATTTCTAAAGTTAATTGTTGCAAATCACTCCCACGAATTCCTCGGACAATTTGCGGTAAAATATCTTTACCAGTCTCCCCTGGATTAATATGTAATAAAAGGGTATTACCTTGGCGAATTTGCCAAGTCACATGGGGATGACAAAGGGCAATTTGTTGGATCGTTAATTGTAGAGCTCTGGTTTGTTGAGAAACCGAAGATATTCCTTGACGGCGCAGAGGTTGAGTCTCAAATAAATCAGAAACCGTAACAATAGTACCGGGCGCGATCGCGATCGGTTTTTCGTGAATAGGTTGCCCTAAATGATTATAAATAACACGAGTACCCCCGTCAAATTCCCCCAGAGAATTAACCGAGGGACGACTAGAAATTTCCAGAGAAGCTAACTGAGCTAAACTATGTAAAGCTTCCCCGCGAAATCCTAATGTACTAATCTGAAAAATATCTTGAGCCGTGCGAATTTTACTGGTACTATGGGCAGATGCAGCTAATTGTAAATTAGCCAAACTCATGCCAATACCATTATCCGCGACTTGTACCTGCCATTGCTCAGGAAAAAGAGAAATAATAATGCGATTTGCACCCGCGTCTAAGGCATTTTCTACTAATTCCCGCACAACCGCGGCCATCGAATCAATAACTTCTCCAGCCGCGATTAAATTAACTACTTCTGTCGGTAAGGGTTGAATAGTCAAAACCATTATATTTTAGATGCGAAAAGACTTACAAAAAATGAGAGAAAGCGGGTTTCTGGCTGAAGATTCTTAGGAATGAAAAATTAGTAGTGCAGGCATCTTGCCTAATTTCCGGGACCGATAGGCGAAACTACTAACCAAATAGTCCAGTTATTTAATTTCCATTCCGTAGTAAAAATCACGATTTTTTCTCAAGAAACTCGGTTTCTACATCCGTCTTAGATAGAATTCAGGGGAGGCTCATACCTTTGAGACTAGGCGATAAAATCATTTAATTTTCTGGAGACTCATTATTTCTCATGCGAGGTAAACGAATGAAGAAAGTCGTTCCTTTTCCTGTTTCCGTTTCAAAGGATATTTCGCCATGATGAGCATCAATAATAGACTTCGCGATCGCGGTTCCTAAACCTGTTCCGCTGCGTTTACCATAGGTAATAAAAGCATCAAATAACCGTAGTCTAATTCCTTCGGGAATACCCGGACCATTATCAGAAATAATAATATTAGCCCATTGCTCCGACGGTTGTATAGTCATTTCAATACGTCCTCCTTTTCCATCAAACGCGTCCACAGCATTACCGACAATATTTTGGCAAACACGCAAAAGTTTATTTTCATCAGCTTCAACCATAACATCAGAAACATGACTAATAAACTCAATATTAGCCATATCAAAATAATCTCGATTTAACCGTTCAAATTGTTGAAAAATCATGGCTAAATTAATGGGTTTTATCTTTAAAGTAGAATTGCCTCGTGAAAACTCTAATACTTCCTCCGCCATCCCTAACATTCGCTGTACTTGTAATTCAATTAGTTCGCACCATTCCGCGGTTTCTTCATCGGGATGTAACTCCTTAATCATTTGCCCTGATAACTTAATTCCGGTAAAAGGACTCTTGAAATCGTGAATAATAGTGCTCACCATTTCTCCCACCAAAACCATTTTTTCTTTATGCACTAATTGTTTCACATATTGATCGGTAGTCGAACGTAATTGTCGTAAAATATGACCAAACAAATGTAAAACAGCACTCCCCCTAGAAATACTCAAAATTTCCATGAGTTTGTCACGGGGAATTTTCGCCAAAACCGCTTCACCAGAGACGATCGCTCTGGCACTACGGGGTTGTCCATCTAATACCCCAAATTCCCCAAAAAAGTCATTAGGGTTAGCCACAGCAATAGTTTGATATTTCCCATTTTCCGTATATTTTTTAAATTCTACCTGCCCTTCCAATACTAGGTATAAAAAATCAGGTATTTCTCCTTCTTCAAAAATGAGATATTGATCCGAACACTTCTCGACACTTGCCAGTTGGCAAAGCTGTTGAGATTGCTCGGCTTCAAAATAGGAAATAAAGCGATGAGATTCTACTTCCATTGTCGAGTACCTGAACTTTCAAATGAATTATTGGTTTATTATAGTCTATCAATAAGACTTTCTCTTGAGCTGATCATTAATTGTCTTCACGATAGGGCTTTCTCTTTTTCCTGTTTGATGTGCGGCTCCCCAGTGACGACTCTTTAAACCATTCAATACTAGATTACCATATCGTTGTACTATTTCCATATCTGAGTGTCTTTCATATAATCTCAACAATTCGTTACAAATTTATGATGGTTCGAGAGGTATTAATTAATGATCAGCCCCTATCACCTGATCGCAGATGATACATCTTTACCTCTTGACAATAATCTTGTCCTATGATAGAAAAAATTAACCAATAGGTTAATAGAGGGATAATTTCTGCACTAAAGAGTGAAGATAAGGCTCAAGTTGAGGGACCTTTACTTAAGACGATCGCGGCATTTTGTCCCCCAAAGCCAAAACTCAAACAAAGTACATTTTCGATCTGTGTTTTCTCAGATTTTCGCACTAAATTTAACGGAAAATCTGATTGAGCTAAACCAACACAAGGGGGTAAAATTTGTTGAGTTAAACTCATTAAACCAAAAGCCACTCCCAAAGCACCAGAGGCTCCTAATGTATGTCCCGTGGCCCCTTTAGTCGAACTGACAGCAATATCAGAGGGAAAAAGATGTTTAATTAATAAGGCTTCATGTTGATCATTTAATCGGGTTCCCGTACCATGAGCATGAATATAATCAATTTTATCGGGTGGTATTTGACTTCTTTCTAAACAATCTATAATCGCCCTTAATGCTGTTTTACCACCGACATCAGGGGAAGTAATATACTTGCCATCATTCGTCAAACCAAAACCGGAAATTTTACCATAGATTTTGGCATTTCTTTTTTGGGCGTGCTCATAATTTTCTAAGATAAAAAATGCCCCTCCTTCCCCTAAAACAAAACCTTGCCGTTGTCGATCAAAGGGATAAGCTCCTGTTTTAGCCAAAGCCCCCATTTGTTGAAATCCGGCTATTGTTAAAGGCGTAATAGGTGCTTCTACGGCTCCCGCGATGACTCGATCACAATAACCCATTTTTATTAATTCAAAACCTTGCGCGATCGTCCATATTCCCGTAGCACACGCGGCCATTGGTGATAAAATTGGGCCTGTAGATTGAATTAATTGAGAAGTCGCGATCGCGACTCTATGGGGTAAATAATCAATAAATTGGGAATAAATAACAGGTAATAAGTGACTAGAGATAGGGGGAAAATCTAATAAATTATCCGTGACTAATCTTTGTCTAGCTAATAGTTCTAATTGTGCTTGATAACCGCGACTAGAGCCAATAACAACACCAAAATCTAATAAAGGGGGAGTTAAATTAGCATCTTGTAACGAGTCAGTCACTAGGGTTGGAATAATATTAGTTAAATCCCCAGGAATAAGATTATTAATTAAAGCTAAAGGCAGGGGGGTTAATTCAGGAAAAGGTTGAGAAACCGCGATAGCAGACTCCCCAGATAAAACCCGTTTCCAAGTCATTTCTAGGGAACCCAAAGCGGAGATTAAACCCATACCTGTAATAACAACTTCCACAGACAAAATCCAACTCATTTCACCCCTATCATATCTCAAAAACTCCCTTTTAGTCCGATCATTTTTTCCCTGATTAAAGACGGGGATCAAGGAAGAGGAGAAAATCGCAATTTCTCCTGGGATATCTAAGTGGAAGCCTTTCTTTTTTCACCTTGGTGCTGGCCGCTGCCCATAGCATTCTGGGGCAGAATCTATCAGTCAAAACAGAGAATTTATCATAGGAATGCTTCACCCTCATCGGGGGATTGATAAAAACGGGAGCCTCCCGATATAATAAGTAGGCGAAGAGTCTCTTGATTTGTGTCTTAATAAACCCTTGGTGCTTCCGGCAAAAAAAGTCGATTTCACACCTCTTACACGGTGGGTTATTTCCGAGAAATAATCCCCTCAAATCAAGAGCCTGGTATATCAGTGTTCATTGGTGCTTGGCTCACCCCAAACCCTAGGGAAAAAAACGCGATCGTGCTCCTTAACACCCCGTTCCCGAAAAGTGTAAGGAATTGTGAAAAAGACGCGAAGGGGTGAAAAGAGTATGATAGACTGGGATGGAATAGGGTCTTTCTTTGTGTCCTCTGTGTCCTTTGTGGTTCATCAAAAAAAAGTCCAGTTAACCCATCGGACAATCCTTACTATTTAAGAAAAATAATCGGCAAAATAACCCCAGTAAATATTAGGGCTG